>JABGPF010000109.1 GCA_018645065.1 Phycisphaerales bacterium | reverse complement strand
GCAGCCGGACTTGGTGACACAACGGCCTGGGATAACAGTCGGGTGATCTTCCCATATTGAGCCAAATACGGATCTAACCTCTTGCACGAGACCCAAGAGAGTTTCGTGCCTGCTCTGTGCTTCCTGCTTGTTAACGACGCCTACATGCCCCTGCCAGTCGTTACGCAGCTTGTTTGCGCGTTGAAGGACTGTCAGGATTCTCTTTGAAACAATGGCGGAAATGAGTGTTTCATCTCTCATCTTGAAGATACTGAAGCACTGTTCGCTATTCTCAGATAAGAGTGATCGCGTGGGCTTGCCGCCCTTGTTCTGTCCTCTGGTGGTTCGTCTGGCTTCGGTCAAGGCAGGAATGATCTTCTTGGCTGGTATGGTGGTCTTGAGCCGTGTATCCCTTTGCGTCAGCAGCAAAGAACCATCCCGTTCAATAGCATCCTTCCTGCCATCCCAGACATCCCACCAGTAACGGCTGGGGCACCTCGAACGACTCGTCGCTGGGTATCGGTACGAACCCCACGGGTATCGGTACGAACCCCACGGGCCAACCGGACTGGACCTTCGCGAACAACACGGGCGCCTACGAGGTACGGAACCTACAGGTTTTGGTGCGTCAAACGCCGCCGGTCCTGCCGTCGGCTCCGGGGCATATCGTCGCCAACGCGCCTGAAGCAGGCGACTACAAACTTGTTTATCAACTGCCCATCGACAACACCGCGTTCAATCCGGGCCGGTATACTGTGGACAATAGCAAGCTTGTTCCCGACGGTAGCTACGATCGAATCGCCTACTACGTAGAGTTGGAATCGGCGACGTTTGGGTCGCAGTATGTTTGGGTGTCGTCTGATGCCTTCGAGACCGACGCCAGCTACATAGGCGTACCCAATACCGCCGAGCACATGAAGCAGATGCAAATCACCAATATGAACGTTGTCTCGAATGTGGCTGGTGATGTTACGGGGCAGACGGGCAATGTCGAGTTCTGGAGCACGAATTATTCGGGCACTGAGACGGATTTGATTCCGGGCGGAACGGGCGATTTCGACTTTGACGATACGCCAGGCGCCACGGGGAACTACGGCTCGATGCAAATCCACAATTTTGGTGATGGCGAGACCCTTTTTGCGTACAACGGTTGGAACGATGCTAGAGTCAGCGATCTGGGGATGGGCAATCAGCCGACCGGAAACCCTGACTGGACCTTTGCATATGCCGGACTCGGCGGAGCCGATGATTACAGCGTCAAAAATCTCTACGTCCTGATTCACCCCATACCCGAACCGATGTCTCTTGGACTTTTGGGCATGGGGGGGCTGGCGGTTGTGCTGCGTAGAAAACGGGAGCGGTGAGGACGCGATGCAGCGAAGGGACCGGGGCGGTGGGCAGTTCCGGCTACGTGTTCACGCAGGGATATAAAAGGGTCATCGATAGACTCACCTATTATTGTAGGCGACTACTGTCGATGACCCTTGTGAATTTTTCTTGGCGATATATATGATCCAGTGGCCCATCGGCGGGCCGGGGCGTTCAGGCGTTTTGTAGGTAGTTGTTGATTGATTCGGCTGTGGCTCTGCCGGCTGCTATTACTCGTACTATTAGTGATGCTCCGGAAACTGAGTCGCCGGCTGCGAAAACGCCCGGTTCTGAGGTTTGGGAGTTCTCGTCGACCACGAGATTTCCAGACTGATCGCACTCCAGGCCGAACTTTCGGACGAGCCCTTCGCGTTCCACGTGCAGGAAGCCCATCGCCAGCAGCACCAGGTCGACGTTCATCTCGAAGTCGCTGCCGGGCGTTTCGGTCATCTTCCACTTACCGTTTTTTTCGGCCCATGTAACTTCGCAACCGTGGAGTTGGCTGACGCGTTCTCCGTCGCCAACGCCGACGAATCGTTTTGTCATGATGCCCCAGCGTCTTTGGCATCCTTCTTTGTGGGATGTTGATGTGCGCAGGATTTTCGGCCAGCGGGGCCAGGGCGCCGAGGGGTCAGCGCCTTCGGGCGGTTTGGGCAGTATTTCAAACTGGTGAACTTCGCGGGCGCCCTGCCTGATCGCGGTGCCCACGCAATCGCTGCCTGTGTCTCCGCCGCCAATTACGACTACAACCTTGTCCCGTGCGGAGATCGGCTTGCGATCGGTGATATCTTCGCCCGCGTTGATGCGATTTTGCTGTGCGAGATATTCCATGGCGAAGTGGATGTTTTCCAGCCCTCGCCCGGCGACTCCCAGGTCGCGAGGTACGCCGGCTCCGAGTGTCAGGCAGATCGCGTCGAACCGCTGGCGGAGGTATTTCATCGAGAGGTCCTGCCCGACGGTAACGTTGGTCTGGAACTCCACGCCTTCGGCCTGCATCTGTTCGAGGCGCCTGTCGATGAACTTCTTTTCAAGTTTGAAGTCCGGTATTCCGTATCGCAGCAGGCCGCCGATTTGTTGATCTTTCTCGAAGACGACAACGTCGTGCCCGGCGCGAGCGAGCTGTTGAGCGGCGGCAAGTCCCGCCGGTCCTGAACCAATGACGGCTACTCGTTTTCCGGTTTTCTTTTCCGGTATGAGCGGTGTGATCCAGCCGGAGGCGAACCCGCGTTCCACGATTTCCAGTTCGATCTGCCTGATCGAGACCGCATCGTTATTAATGTTCAGCGTGCATGACGCTTCGCAAGGCGCGGGGCAGAGTCTGCCCGTGATTTCCGGGAAGTTGTTGGTCGCATGGAGCATCTCGCAGGCCTGCTGCCAGCGATCATGATAGACCAGATCGTTGAACTCAGGGATGCGATTACCCAGCGGGCATCCGTATCCGTGGCAGAACGGTATTCCGCAGTCCATGCATCGTGCCGACTGCTCGGTAAGTTCTTGTGCCGATAGCGGCAGCTTGATTTCGCGGTAGTCGCCGACGCGCTGTTCAACCGGTCGGCTGGGCGCTTCGACCCGCTGATATTCCATAAATCCGTCTGGTTTACCCATGGAACACCTCCTCAGTGGCGGGGGTGCTGTCGCCATGTCTGTCTTCACGATCTCTCATTCGCTGTATTGCCTTTTTGTAGTCTATCGGAACGACTTTCACGAATTTGCCCAGCATGTCCCGCCATCGGTCGAGTATGTGTCTGGCTCGCAGGCTTCCGGTCAAGTCGTGATGTTGCTGGATCATCTCGCGTAGTTTTTCTGCGTCATTGGCGTCCAGGACCGGTTCGATGTCCACCAGGTCGAGATTGCACAGCGTGTCGAAGAGCTGGTGTTCGTCCAGCACGTATGCTGTTCCTCCGCTCATTCCGGCTGCGAAGTTTCGCCCGGTTTGTCCGAGTACAACAACCGTTCCGCCGGTCATGTACTCACAGCCGTGGTCTCCGAGTCCTTCGACAACGGCGGATGCTCCGCTGTTTCGTACGGCGAATCGCTCGCCGGCCAGTCCGTTAATAAACACTTCACCGCGTGTGGCGCCGTACAGTACGACGTTTCCGACGATGATATTCTCGTGCGGTGGGAAGGGTGCCTCAGGCGGCGCCTGGACGATTATCCGTCCGCCGGACAGTCCCTTGCCCAGGTAATCGTTGCTGTCGCCAACTAGTCGGAACGTGACGCCCGGCGCGAGGAACGCTCCGAGGCTCTGACCGGCCGATCCGTTCAGGGTGATCTCGAACGTTCCGTCTTCCAGGTCGTCGCTTCCGCGACTTTGCACGATCCGGTTGCTCAGAATCGTGCCAACCGTGCGGTCCACGTTCTTGATCGGGAACTCGACCGACGCCTTGGCGCCGGTTTTAATACTGTCGCCAAGTGCATCAATAATTTGCCAATCCAGGTGCGTTTTCAGCATGTCGGGCTGGCTGCAGGTTTGGCGGACGGTCGTCGCGTTGGGGTTGCTGTAAAGGATATCCGAGAGGTCCAGGCCGCTGGCTTTCCAGTGATCGATGGCCTTGCGGCATTGCAGTTTGTTGCTCTGCCCGACCAGGTCGTCGAACTTCCTGACGCCCAGGGACGCCATTATCTCTCGCACTTCTTCGGCTACGAACATCATGAAGTTCTGGAGATGTTCCGCCTTGCCTGTGAACTGTGCCCGGAGTTTTTCGTCTTGTGCTGCTATTCCCACCGGGCATGTTCCGAGATGGCACTTTCTCATCAGGCAGCATCCCAGTGCGACCAGCGGTGCGGTTCCGAATCCGAAGCGTTCGGCCCCGAGCAGCGCTCCTACTACTACGTCGCGTCCGGTTTTCATTTGCCCGTCGGCCTGGAGGCATACTCTGTCTCTCAGGTTGTTTTTGACGAGTGTTTGCTGTGCTTCAGCCAGGCCCAGTTCCCACGGTCCGCCGGTGTGCTTGATCGACGACAGCGGGCTGGCTCCAGTTCCGCCATCGTGTCCTGAGATAAGGACCTCGTCGGCAGAGCCCTTCGCGACGCCTGCTGCGATCGTGCCGACACCGACTTCGCTGACGAGTTTGACAGAGATTTCGGCTTCCGGATTGGAGCACTTCAGGTCGTAGATCAGTTGTGCGAGATCTTCGATCGAATAGATATCGTGGTGGGGCGGGGGTGATATAAGCGTAACGCCCGGTGTTGCGTGGCGTAGTCGGGCGATGTCTTCGGTGACTTTGTATCCGGGCAGTTGTCCGCCTTCACCGGGCTTGGCGCCCTGGGCCATTTTGATCTGGATCATTTTGGCTTGGGCGAGGTATTCGATAGTCACTCCGAACCGTCCGCTGGCTACCTGCTTGATGGCGCTGTTAAGCGAGTCGCCGTCGTCGCGGGGCAGGTAGCGGGCCGGGTCTTCCCCGCCCTCGCCGGTGTTGCTCATCGCGCCGAGCCGGTTCATCGCGCGGGCCATTGCCTCGTGGGTTTCCTGGCTTATCGATCCGTGCGACATTGCGCCAGTGCAGAATCGCTTTACGATCTCTCCCGCCGGTTCCACTTCGTCAATCGCGATCGCCTCGGCGTCGGCGAATTCGAAAAGCCCGCGAAGGGTGAACAGTTTTTCAGATTGGTCGTTTATGCAGGCCGCGTATTTGGCGTATGTTTCCTTGTCGCCGGTGCGCACTGCGTATTGCAGCAGCGAGACGCTGTCGGGGTTCCAAAGGTGCCCCTCACCGTCGACGCGGTAGCTGTATTCACCGCCAAATTCCAACGCCAGCTGGCCCGGCTTGACGTCTGTGTATGCGGTTTTGTGCCTCATCAACGCTTCGGTTGCGATAGTCGCCAGCCCGATGCCCTGCACGCGTGAGGGCGTGCCCTGGAAGTATGCGTCGATAACTTTGCGGTTAATTCCGATCGCCTCGAACAACTGGGCGCCCTGGTAGCTTCGCAGCGTGGATATGCCCATTTTGGACATTGTTTTCAGGATGCCTTTTTTCACCGCGGCGATGTAGTTGTCTACGATCTGCTCGGCGTCGATGGCTTCGGGTATGTCTCCGCGTTCGGACAGTGCGTTCATCGCGTCGAACGCCAGGTATGGGTTTACCGCGTTGGCTCCGTATCCGCACAGCAGGCAGAAGTGCATAACTTCGCGCGGTTCTCCGGATTCGACGATCAGTCCGGTGCGGCCTCTCAGTTTGCGGTCGAGCAGGGCGTTGTGCACCGCAGCCGTTGCCAGCAGTGTCGGAATCGGCGCCAGATCGACGGTGAAGTTGCGGTCTGATATGACCACCAGCGAGGCGCCGTTTTCCACAGCCGCGACGCTTTGTTCGATTAGCTGTTCGATTCCCTGCTGCAACGCCTTTTCGGGGTTGTCGCTGGTCGCGTCGAACAGGGCGTCTATCGACGCTACAGTCAGGTCGTCGCGTTTTGAGGCCTTCAGCAGGCCCATGTCTTCGTTGGTCAGCACCGGGTGGGGCAGCTTGAGCTTGTGGCAGTGTTCGGGGCTTTCTTCCAGCAGGTTACGCTGCTGTCCGACGAAGCTCGTCAGCGACATTACCAGGCCTTCGCGCAACGGGTCGATCGGCGGGTTGGTGACTTGCGCGAACAACTGCTTGAAGTATTCGAACAGCAGCTTGGGTTTGTCCGAGAGCACTGCCAGCGGCGTGTCGGTTCCCATAGATCCGATGGCTTCCTGAGCGTCGGTGGCCATTGGCGTGAGGATGAGTTGTTCGGTTTCGCGAGTGTACCCGAACATCTGCATCCGCCTGTGGAGCACTCGTTGATCGGGCTGCTGGACTTTTGTTGTCGAGAACAGCCCTCTCAGTTCGATGCGGTTTTCGGCGAGCCATCGTCGGTAGGGCTTGCGGCGTGCGATTCGTCCCTTGATTTCGTTATCGAGGATTATGCGTCCCTCTTCGGTGTCCACCAGGAACATTCTCCCCGGGCGGAGGCGTCCTTTCGCTCGGATTCGTTTGGGGGGGAAGTCCACTACTCCGGTTTCGCTGGCCATTACGACCATTCCGTCGGTGGTCACCACGTATCTCGCTGGCCTGAGCCCGTTGCGGTCCAGCATTCCCCCGACGACGCTTCCGTCGGTGAACGCCATCGCCGCCGGTCCGTCCCACGGTTCCATTATGGATGCGTGGTACTCGTAAAATGCTCGTTTGTCAGTACTTATATGGTAGTTGGCCCCGAATGCTTCGGGCACCATCATCATCATGGCGTGCGGTAGCGAGCGTCCGGCCCGTGTGAGCAGCTCAACTGCGTTATCGAACTGGGCGCTGTCGCTGCTGCCTGGGGTCAGGATCGGCGAGAGGTCGGTCAGGTCTTTTCCGAGCAGTTCGGATTCCATGAGCCCTTCGCGCGCCCGCATCTTGTTGGCGTTTCCGCTGAGGGTGTTTATCTCGCCGTTGTGGGCGATCATTCGGAACGGCTGGGCCAATTGCCAATTGGGGAACGTGTTAGTGCTGTATCGTTGATGGACCAACGCCATCGCCGATTCCATGTCCGGGCTGCTCAGGTCGGTGTAGTATCCGAACAACTGCGGCGCCAGGAACATTCCTTTGTAGCAGATCGTTTTTGACGACATCGAGCAGATGTAGAACTCTGCTGCTTTTTCACCGAGCGTTTCTGAGACGAGTCGTTCGGTGCGTTTTCTGGCCATGTATAGCGTACGTTCGAGCGCGTCGCCTTCAATTCCGCCCGCACCGATGAACACCTGGTAAACGTACGGTTCGGACGCCCTGGCCAGATCGCCCAGCCCTGAGGTGTCGCCCGGTACGTCGCGTTGCCCGAGTACGACCAGCCCGTAGTGTGCTACGGCTTGGCAGAACAGATCGTGACATTGTTTGCGGAGTTCGGTGTCTTTCAGGCCAAAAAGCATCGCCACGCCATATGTACCGGCCGCGGGTAGATCGACACCGTGTTCGGATTTGCGAGCCTCGAAGAAACGGTGGGGCACCTGGAACAGTATACCTGCTCCGTCGCCTGTGATACCGTCGCTTCCGGAGGCTCCTCGATGCTGGAGGTTCATCAGGATCTGATTTCCCAGATCGAGAATGTCGTGGCTTTTCGTTCCGTCGATATTCACAACGGCGCCCATTCCACAGGCATCGTGCTCATATTGCGATCGGTAAAGCCCTGGTGTTGGATTTTGTGTGTTTTTCGGGTTGCGGGTCATTTCCTTGGTCCGGCCCTTCGTAGGTTGTTAATTTTCAACTGATTGCAGTTCTATTGGAATACGGATTTTGCTCGTTGTGCATTGGGAAATTCCGAGGTTATTCTGGGATTCCCATGAATGCTGACCATGCTCTTTGGTCCGTGTGGGATGCTGCACAGCCCACGCGGAAAGCCTAGTCCATAGCGGATGGTCCACTCATTATAGGCATTTAAGCGTCTAAGTCACGAAAAAACGCCCATATACCGCCTTGGGCGATTGGAAATACGTGTAAATATGGCAACGCTGTATTGTGTCAGGAAGCCGGAAACATTATTATTCAATGCGGAAATCGAAATAACCTGTGAGCAAAAGGATATAACATGGTCAATACGGATATCACCCGACGAGGTTTCCTCGCGACAGTTTCCGCCAGCGCCGTAGTCCTGCCGACTATCGTGCCTTCCAGCGTGTTCGGCGCCGATGCGCCAAGCGACCGTATTGGAATGGCCCAGATCGGTTGCGGAGGACGAGGCCGGGCTGTCTCAGGCGGATTCGCCCGCCAGAAAGATGTGCAGTATCTCGCGGTTTGCGATCCGTTCAAGTCCAGACGAGACGGTATGGCTGCCAAGTTCAACAAGCAATACGGCGGTGGTGATACGGTCAAAGCATACGCCGATTTCCGCGAAGTGCTCAAACGCGACGATATCGACGCGGTGGCGATCTGCACGCAAGACCATTGGCACGTTCCGTTGGCGATAGCGGCCTCCAAAGCGGGCAAGGACATGTACGTTGAAAAACCGCTGGGCGTTTCGATGGAATGGGCCAAAGTGTTGCGGAAATCGATCAAACGCTACGGAAATGTGTTCCAGTACGGCACTCAGCAGCGATCGGCGCGACAGTTCCGCTTGGCCTGCGAACTGGTGCGAAACGGGTATCTTGGCGAGATCAAAACGATTGACGCATGGTGCCCGGACATCGCCTCGCAGGTGCCCAACAGCGGAAAGGCCTGGGGCCAGGGAGACGGACCCAGTTACGGTAAGATAATCAAAGCCGACCCCCCAGCCGATCTGAACTACGATCTCTGGATCGGACCGGCTCCGATGAAACCCTACACCCCCGACCGATGCAGGAACTGGGGCACATATCACGTTTACGATTACGCACTTGGCTTCATCGCCGGATGGGGCGCCCACCCGCTGGATATCGCACAATGGGGCATGAACGCCGACAACACCTCACCGGTGACATACGAGGGCAAGGGCTCGCTGCCGACACGAGGGCTCTACGATACGATCGACTCGTGGGATGTCTACTGCACGTACGCCTGCGGTGTGAAAATGCGTTTCATGGGCCACCGCGTCGCCAAGCCGGTAGTCATGAAATACCATAAACGATGGTGCGCCCACGGAACCACATTCCACGGGACAAAGGGTTGGGTCAGCGTTGATCGAGGAGGGATTTTCGCCAGCGATCCAAAACTGCTGAAAGTGAAAATCAAACCCAACGAGATCAATCTCATCACGAGCCGCGGACAGGATCGCAACTTCCTCGACTCGGTCAAATCACGCAAACCCGCGATCAACCCCGTAGAATCAGCGATTCGCAGCGATACGATAAGCCACATAAGCGACATCCTGATCCGCACCGGTCGCCCGATGAAATGGGACCCGAAGAAAGAAGACTTTATCGGCGACGCCGAAGCCACAAAACTAATGACACGCCCGCTTAGGGCGCCGTGGAAACTGTAGGACGACTTCCTGGGATTTCTTACGCTAAAAATACTTAACTGGAGCAGCACATGTTGGAAAAAGATTATCTGAGCAAGAATCCGAACGAAGATGGATACTTTGGCGATTACGGTGGCGCATTCCTGCCCCCGCAGTTGATTGATCATTTCAAGAAGATCTCGGATCTGTACGAAGAGGCCAGCGGTTCCGAAAGCTTCCAGGAAGAACTTCGCGGGATTCGCAAGCATTATCAGGGCAGACCCACTCCGGTTTACCACGCGAAGAACCTGTCAGCCAAAGCCGGCGGCGCCCAGATATATCTGAAACGTGAAGACCTGAACCATACCGGCGCCCACAAGCTTAATCACTGCATGGGCGAGGCGCTGCTGGCTAAGCATCTCGGTAAAAAGAAGTTGATCGCCGAGACCGGCGCCGGTCAGCATGGCGTGGCGCTGGCGACGGCGGCGGCGTATTTTAATCTGGAATGCGAAATTCACATGGGCGAAGTGGACATCGTAAAAGAGAAGCCCAACGTTATCAGAATGAATATTCTGGGTTGCAAAGTCGTCCCGGTTTCGCACGGATTGAGAACTCTGAAAGAGGCGGTTGACTCGGCGTTTGAGGCGTATCTCGCCGATCCGGAGAACTCGATCTACTGCATCGGTTCTGTAGTTGGCCCGCACCCGTTCCCGAAAATGGTGCGTGATTTCCAACGAATAGTCGGAACCGAAGCCAAGGAGCAGATCCTGGAAATGACGGGTAAACTGCCCGAGCATGTGGTGGCGTGTGTGGGAGGCGGGAGTAATGCGATGGGCATATTCTCAGCGTTCCTGGAAGATGATGTGCAACTTCACGGTGTGGAACCGATGGGTAAGGGCACGAAACTTGGTGAACATGCAGCCAGTTTGGCTTACGGGTCCGAAGGGGTGTTGCACGGATTCAAATCCATTATGCTTCAGACCGAAGGCGGAGACCCCGCGCCGGTTTATTCAGTGGCCAGCGGGCTGGATTATCCGTCTGTCGGACCGGAGCAAGCGCATCTGTTCAGTGTGGGCAGGACTGTTCTCGGTTCAGCCAACGACACCGAAGCGATAGACTCGTTCTATGAGTTGTCGCGACTTGAAGGGATTATTCCGGCGTTGGAAAGCGCGCACGCAACCGCTTACGCCACTAAGATCGCCAAGGACCATCCGGGCGAAAACATCCTGGTGAATCTCAGCGGCCGAGGTGATAAGGATATCGATTTCGTAGTGGAAAACTTCGGCTATCCTGAATGATCTGACTGGCCTGTTGCAGCACCGTTACCCAGGTAAAAGAGGACTGTTTGATGAAACGGCGTCAGTTTTTGTGCGCAATTGGCGGGGGGGTTGGGTTGGCTCTGGCGGGCAGGTATTCCGGCGCCTTCAGCGAGCCTGCGCCCAAGCCGAACATCGTTCTGATAAACGCTGACGATCTTGGTTTTGGGGATCTCGGTTGCTATGGCGCCACGAAGGTCAAAACGCCTAATATCGACAAACTGGCCCGGCAGGGGCGCATGTTCACTGACGCTCATTCGGCGTCGGCTGTTTGCACTCCGTCGCGGTATGCGCTGCTTACCGGGCGGTATCCCTTCCGAAACAAAGGGCTCTGGGCGCCGATCTTCCTCAGGGATCCGTTGATTATCGATACCGGGCGGATGACGCTGGGGACGCTGATGCGGGATGCTGGGTATGCGACCGCGTGCATTGGCAAGTGGCATTTAGGCTTCGGCGACAAGACTCCGGTGAACTGGAACAAACCGCTCAAACCGGGCCCGCTCGAACTGGGGTTCGATTACTACTTCGGCGTGCCTGTGGTCAACAGCCATCCGCCTTTCGTCTACGTGGAAAATCACAAAGTCGTCGGTCTGACGCCGGACGATCCGATGGTGTACAAGAAGAAGGCGGCTACCAAGGCCTACCCCGAGAAGATGGGGCTCAGCTTGATCGGCGGAGCCCAAGCCGCCCACAAACTCTACAACGATGAAACCGTGGGCGCCACACTTACGGAAAAAGCGGTAAACTGGATAAAGGCCCGGAAAACCGGTAAGAAGAATGACAAAAACTTCTTCCTCTACCTCGCGACGACCAATATCCATCATCCGTTCACGCCCGCGCCGCGATTCAAAGGCACCAGCAAGTGCGGGCGATACGGAGATTTTATTCACGAACTCGACTGGATCGTCGGGCAGGTGCTCGGCGCTATAGACGAAATCAAGGCTACAGACAACACACTGGTGATCTTCACCAGCGATAACGGAGGAATGCTCAACCAGGGCGGGCAAGCGGCCTGGAAAGCCGGGCACCGCGCAAATTCCGACCTGCTGGGTTTCAAGTTTGACGCATGGGAAGGCGGGCACCGTATACCGTTTATCGCACGCTGGCCGGGACGCATCGGCCCGGGTACAACATCCGACCAACTGATCTGCAATGTGGACATGCTCGCGACATTCGCGGCGATCCTCGGACGCAAACTCAAGCCCGACCAGGGGCCCGACAGTTTTAACGTTATGGGCGCCCTGACCGGAAAACCCGAGAGCCCAATTCGCGATCACCTGGTGCTCTGTCCGCGGAGCCAGAAGCACATCACGCTGCGCAAGGGCCGATGGGTTTACATAACCGCACGCGGAAACGGCGGATTCACAGGGCGAAAGATCGGCCAGCACGGCCTGGGCGGACCGCCTGCACACAAGCTCACAAAGCACGTTAACAGCGATATCGAAGACGGAAAGATCAAGCCCAACGCCCCGCCAGCCCAACTTTACGACCTGAAGGCCGACCGCTCCCAAACGAAGAACCTGTACAACCAGCATCCGAAAATCGTCAAACAGATGCAGACCCTGCTGGCCAAATGCTGCAATTCAAAACGAACCGCGCCATAGCAGAGAGGCTAGCGGCCGGTGATCGTGGTCGGATTATTTGGCGCGCTGCATAGTCTTGCTTCAGCGTTGGTCTCGGTTGTATCAGACTATGTGGAACGCCAGTTGGTCTTGCATTTGTTCTGATGCGAAATTATCGGCCGACACGTCCATACCGAGTGCTTCTTCAACCTTCTGACCGGCGCGTGCGAGTTCCGATAATGCGCTTCTGTGTATGCTGTCGAGGCAGTGCAGCATCCATCCGGTGTCGTCCAGCGCGTTTTCCAGGTAGTCATCCAGCGTGGTGAAAGTCAACACGGCGATTTTCTCCAGTCGCGGGACCATTTGTGCTATATCGGGTATGTGTTTCAGTTCTAGAATCGCCCGTGCGGTCTGGCCCATCAGGCAGAGCATGCGCGTGATTCGTCCGTCCACGAACCCAATACAGTCGTACGTGGTTTGCAGTTTATCGGTGATTATCAGGTTGGGGGTATGTCGGGGGGGCGGTTGCCATCCCTGTACAAGTTGGATTAGCTCGGGCAGCAGGCCGAACTTGACCCGGAGCGACGAGAGCAGGGCCTGGGTCGGCTGGAGGGCTTTCAGTGTCTGCATGTTCTGTGCGGTTTGATCGCGCAGGGTCTGGATGTTCGGGATGTCGAGCTTCTGTTCGTGGTCGGCTAGAAGTTTCGTGATCGCCTGGAAATAAGCGTTCAGGCGATCGTGCTGATCTTCGTAGAGATCGAACACTCCGCGTCCCTTGCTTCGCATCGCCATAGCGTTTGTCGCTCGTTTTGTGCTCATCGAAAGGTGCTTGTTGGCGATGGTGTGCAGTGACGGGACCGCCACGTTCAGAAGCTCAACGAAGTATAGTCTGACCGCGTCGAGCGCCAGGGATTTTAGCGTTTCGGTGCTCTTGCCCAGGCGTTGTGTCTGGTCGATTCGCCATTTGCGATACGCCTGCACTTGCGCCGAGCATTGCTCGAACGACGCATCCGGCGCGACACATGACTCTTCTGCTATCTCCAGGGGCAGTTGCGGTAGGGGCCATCGTCCCAGCAGCCTGTTCAGGGCTCCCATGGCGTCGAAGCGTGATTTGAATCGTTCGATTATTTCGTCTGTTGGTTTGAGCAGATCGGTCGCGTAGTCCTCGCCGATGCTCTCTCGGTAGTGTGCGATAGTGGCCAGTGCCTCGGCCGCGCCGATATTCGGGATCAGGATCGCTGTGTCCAGTTTATCGAACGTGTTTGGCAGTGACGGTTGCGGATAGGGTTTGATTGCCCTGACGGCCTGGGTTCGTTCGGTGTCGCTTGGGTGGGTGTCGAACCAGAGCGTTTTCTGCTTGCTGATTTCCTTTTTCAGCGCGTCGGGCGTTTGTTCGGGCATTGTCCTGTCGTTGTGGCGGATGAGTTTTGGCAGGTTGTCGGGCAGGATTTTGAGATGGTAAATTTCACCGAGTTCCTGGAATGTAAGGTGCATCGCCAGTTGTGATCTTCCGAGCATTACCATGAACTGTTCGTGTTCTTCGGGGCTCAGGATGCATGCGGTTTGTTGGTCGGCGTGGAATTCTAGTTCGCGGCTTAGTTTGCGGCTTAGGTATATGCTGGCGAACGCCATCGCCTTGAACACCATGAAGATCGGGACGAGTATAAGCGTTTCGCAGAACGCTCCGAATCGCGTGGTCGGTATTGATCGTATCCAGGCCAGGCGGTTGAATGATTCGATGAACCCGTTGCCCGCTCCGTCTGTTCGGATGCTCATGTCTATGTGGCGGTTCTGCATGGTGTGCCCGAGTTCGTGCGCGATCATGGCCACCAACTGTCGCGGTGTCACGCTGCCCAAGAACGGCAGCCCCAGCGTTAATCGCCATTTCTTACGCAGGAACAGTCGCCTGCGCGCCACAGACGCCGTCGGTAAGGCCGATATGTGTATTTCGTGCGGGACGGGCGCATTGAAGTGCTTGGCTGTGGCGCAAATTAGCCTGTGCAGTTCCGGAGCCCGTTTGGGGTCCAGCGGGATCGAGACCGATGCGTCCCAACCTCTTATCACGAACGGATACAGCAGCATGACAAGCCATCCGCCGCCGAAAGCGACTACCGCAATCATCCCGATCAGGCAGGGAATGCTGTCCATGAAGCGGGCTGGCAGCAGCGTGCTGAAGGGCGAAAGTTGCCATATCCCCCAAGCCACTCCGCAGCAAACCGTAATGTAGCATCCCATCTGGATCAGGTACGCCAGGGTTGTGCGGGCGCTTAACAGGCGAAGCTTTGTCGATATTTTCATCGACGCTCGCGACGACTCCAGAGACTCAATCAGCCGATCCCATTGCGTGTAATCCTGCGGGTCAACCACCGACGGTTCGGTATATCCTTTTGCGAGCTCTTTTCGCCATTTGCGTATCAACGCCAGGAACTCGACACGCTCCTTGCGAATCTGCCTGAGCGCCGCAATGTATTTCCATATAACCGGTCTGGCCAGCAGAAGCAGCACGAGAATCGCTGGACCCAGCACCAGGAGCACGCGGAGGTCCGGATGGATTTTCCACGTAAAGCGAGGGCGTCCCTTATCGTGATACAACGGCTTGTAGGATGGTCGTTGAGGAGCAAACCATTCTTTGGTGAACGGGGTTGACGGTTGTGAATGCTGCTGCGCCGTTCCAGGAAGATGGGTGTAATTCTGGTTGTGCGAACCCCATGGTTGTCCGGGTTGTCCGGGCTGCCCATGGCGATACGGTTGCCCAGGTTGGCCCGGGCGATGCGGTTGTCCCGGTTGTCCAGGGCGATACGGTTGTCCCGGTTGTCGAGGCCAGGTCGGCTGGCCTGTTCGTGGGGTTTGAGTTGGTTGATGCGGATTTACCCCCGGTCTGGGTGATGTATACCCGTGCGGATTTTGCCCTATCCTTCGGTTGGTGTGGTTCGGTATGGTCGGTCGGGTGTGGTTCGGTATGGTCGGACGGGTGTAGTTGGGCGTCGTTGGTCTGGTGTATCGCGTTGCCGACGGGCGGGTGTAGTTTGGTGTTGAGGGGCGATATCCGCCTCCTCCGCCGCCCGGGGTGGGAACAGAAGGCGTCCCGGGAGGAAAGGCGTAGAGCCCTTGTGCAACCAGGAGCAACGTTCCGCAGATCAGGGCGATTGTTGGCAAACTTCGCGTTTTCATACTTTTTATATGTTTTATGCGTTTCATGCTTCGTCCTCCTCCGGGTTCTCCATAGCGTCATGAAGCGTTTTTAGTGCTTTGGCGATGGATTGTGACCTGGAGTCGTTCTCGGCATGTTCCAGCAGCGGAGCCATTTCCAGACTGTAGGGGTAGAGTCTCAGCATAAGCAACGCCGGTAGCGAGTAGTGCTTCTGCCGCTTGACAGCCCAAGCTAAAACGACAAGAAAAGTGCCTATCGCCAGGGCGATGGGGACGCCCTTTAACGCTGGCGAATGGAAAATCGACCGTTTGTCCATGAGCCTCATAGCAAGGTAACCGGCAGACAGGCAAATCATGACGAGCATCGCTGCGGCCAGTCCGGCTAGTGTTGTGGGGTTGCTGAAACGCGGGTCGCGCCTGACCGAACGGAAGAACTTGGACGCCGCAGAGCGATTGACGTCGCGTTTTTCGTCGAGGTAGCTCCGGTCCGGCGCGGTGGCGTCAGCCAGTGTCCTGAAGCGGTCGACCGGTTCCCAGAAGATATCCACGCCGGTTTTGGGCGGTTCTTGTGTCCGCGTGCTCTCGCTGCAGAATGTGCACACGTGCAGGTAGGCGGCTTGGGGGTTCAGTTCGGTTTCGTAAAGTGGGCATGGCCCCATATCGGCAAGCGTGCGCCAACCGCGGACCAGGGTAAAGTCGGAGTGGTCTTCGAAGAACGACGGATCGAACGCGTAAACCAAAAACGGTTGGTGCAGTCCGCATGTGGGGCACTTCTCGGCGAGGTAGCCCCAGAAAATAACTCGTTCATCCTTAAGCAGCAACGGGTCGGGCTCCGTTTTTTTACCGCCCTTTGTGTTTGTATCGCTCATGTAACTCCCTGTCCAGAACCTGTTAAACCAGCGTTTCAACTATTGTATTGGCGAGCAGGGTGTTGTCAAGACAGGGGAGTGCAACTGCGTTAAAAAAGGTTCATGACGGATTAGTGGGGAAACGGATACACAGCGAATATCCAACCGAACAATCCCGAAGTGCATCGGGATCCAATTTCCAAGTTAACGACAAAAGCGAACGGCGCGCGACACCGCAAGCGGTTTTAGTGCGCGTCTCGCGCACAGTAGCGAATCAGAACCGCTTGCGGTTTCGCGCGCCTTTGACGTTGTCGTTAACATGGATGAGGTTTATGTTGTTGATCAGAAAACCGTGTTGGTCCGCGTCGTCGCTCGATATGAAATGGATATATGATATCCCATTGGCGGTTGTTCGAGCTAATGGGAGCTTGGCGGTTAATTTCACGTTGTCCAGATAAACGCTGCAGAACGAGGCACCTTTTTCGGCGCCGGTCACATTGGCCCAATCGAAGCGAAGCTCGTGCCATTTTCCCGGTGTGAATCCCGCTTTCTTGCTGACCGCCAGGCTGCTGTCCAGAGTCAGGTTACACATCGCGTAATGGTGCGACCACTTGTCAGAAGCATTCACCCAGCGATCAAGCAGGGAAATCCTTCCGCCTTTGGAGCCCTTGGGAAACTTGATCTTAACCGTGAGCCTCGCCGAATCGGCGTTGGGGAAATTCCACACCAGCCCCTGGTTGGGAATCACCAGCCGTTTATCCATGGGATTGCATATTTTGACGCTGACGGTATTGGTTTTCGATTTGCGGTCTGTAAGCAACTCGGCGCCGCGGATCCTGTTAAAAGCGCAATGCCCCTTTATGCCCTTGATATATTGATGGGTGGTTACTGAATCCAACCCCTTTGAGAAATCCACACTGTGTTTGGCCTCGTATAGCCATTTTGGATCAAAGCTCAGCAGGCGGCGGCTTACGCCCTGTCCTAGTGAGATCAGAATTTTCCCTTCGGGCAGTTCGGCGATCTGGGTCTGGTGCACGCTCATGTCGCGTTTGGCGCAACTGGCGAAGTCGCCGCGATTGCGATCCTCATTGAGTATCAATTCGCGATATCCGATCCACGTCCGACCATCGTCCTCTGAGATGGCTGCATGCAGGGCGTCACG
>JABGPF010000108.1 GCA_018645065.1 Phycisphaerales bacterium | reverse complement strand
GGAACCGTCATCCGCAATTCATTTTGAGCATAGTAACCTGTCTCGCCCCTGAAGGAGCCAAGCCCGCTGACTTGTCCGGTAACGTACATCTGGCTGCTGAAACTGGAGCGTTGCGGAGTCCTGCTGTTGATTCGCCGGCTACCGACCTGGGTGTTTGAGTCCAGGGCTCGTCCGTCCTGAACTGCTGTGATCTGCCCCCAGGCTCCGGATACGGCCAGCATTAACACGATCAAGCCGACGATATGTGTTCTCATTACATTCATGTTCGCACCTTCCCTGACGCAAGTTGCGGCCGGTCCAGACTTATGCAAGATCCGAGACCAACCCAAAACGATCATTACCCTACTCCAGAGTCTCAGGGCTTTCCACTTTAATTTTAGCACGTTGCGCACTGTTTTGCCATAAACTCCTGCGTGCAGAACCACTATGCCGTGGTCTGGGTCTCGCACGCCTCTTTGGCGTTCGTTGTCTTCTTCTGGAGTGTCTATGTCGCATTTCACAAAATCCTCCATATCTTCCAAAAACTAATAGACGCCTAAAATGCTGCGCCTACTCGTCATTATATATCGGTTGGCGGAAGGTTTGGCCTTACTTACTCGGAGTAATTAGAGGAATTTTATCGTCCCATTGGCCCCGGAGATCCAGAATTGTGTTGAAAGTTAACCAAACAATTGCCGATGAAACATTCTGTGAATACTATGTCTATGGCGTAAACCGAGCCAAACGGCCCGGATGGGCTTCTTTTAATAGATCAAACCAATATTGGCGATAATAATATGAGACCGCTCCGAACATTTACCATCGAACCTGCTCTACCGGCGGAACTTAGCCCACTAAGCGAAATAGCCGCAAATCTATGGTGGTCCTGGCACGGTGATGCGCAAGAACTATTCAGGCGACTGGACAGAAAAGCCTGGGATGAGTGTTACCATAATCCGGTCGCAATTCTGGGGCAACTCGGGCAGGAACGTCTCGAAGAACTCGCCGGAAATCCCGGTTTTATCTCCCACATGCAAAGAGTCTACGAACATTTGCAGAGATATATGAATCAGTCGGGCTGGTGGCCTAAAACTTTCGGGGCCTCCCAGAGCGGACCGATGATAGCTTATTTCTGCGCTGAATACGGTATTACCGAAACTCTACCGATATATTCGGGCGGACTTGGCGTTTTGGCTGGCGATCACATGAAAAGCGCCTCAGATCTCGACGTGCCAATCGTCGGAATCGGGTTGCTCTATCAGCAGGGATACTTCAGGCAGCGGTTGAACGCGGACGGATGGCAGTTGGAACTGTTCCCGCGAAACGACTTCGCCAATCTGCCCTGCCGGCAGGTCCGCGATGACAACGGAAACGAACTGACGATCGATATAGAGCTGGGCGATCATGTTGTAAAAACTTACGTCTGGCAGGTTCATGTCGGGCGAAATGATCTGTATCTGCTGGATACGAACGTACCGAGCAATTCGCCCGAAGACAGGCACATAACAGCACAACTCTACGGTGGTGATCAGGAAATGCGAATCCGCCAGGAGATAATCCTGGGCGTAGGCGGGGTCAGAATGCTCAACGCGCTGGGCTTCACACCCAAAGTTTACCACATGAATGAAGGGCATTCGGCGTTCCTGAGCCTGGAGCGAATTCGCCTGCTGATGCAAAACCAGAATCTCGATTTCCAAACCGCTTCGGAAATTGTGTCTTCGTCGAACGTGTTTACAACCCATACGCCCGTGCCTGCGGGCAACGACGCCTTTGAACCGTGGCTTATTGAGAAGTACCTGAGCGGTCTCTCTGACCAGTTGGGAATTTCACCCGAAGAGTTCCTCGACCTCGGGCGTCAGGAAGCCAACGCCAAAGATGAACCAATGTGCCTTACTATCCTGGCGATGAGGATGGCCCGCTACCGCAACGGTGTCAGCGATCTGCATGGCGATGTGTCACGGGAGCTATGGACAGGCGTCTGGCCGGAAGTTCCGGACGACGAAATTCCGATCGACCACATCACCAACGGAATCCACACGCCCAGTTGGATCAGCCATGAACTCTCGACGCTCTACGACAGATACATCGGACCGGACTGGTCGGAAAAATGGACTGACTCCAACACGTGGCAGGCCGCAGACAATATCCCCGATCCGGAACTTTGGAGAACGCACGAACGCAGGCGAGAACGCCTGGTCAGCTTCGCCCGCAAACGCCTCCGCACGCAACTGGCCAAACGCGGAGCCGGCGGCGCCGAACTGGCGGCTGCACAGGAAGTGCTGGACCCCGAAACGCTCACAATTGGTTTCGCACGCCGATTCGCAACATATAAGAGGGCGGGCATAATCCTTTCGGACATCCCCCGCCTCCAGACGCTCCTGAACAGTCCCGGGCGAAAAGTGCAGATAATCTTCGCAGGAAAAGCCCACCCGCGCGACAATCCGGGCAAGGACCTTATCCGCCAAATCGTGCATATTTCCAGGCAGGAACCGTTCAAGCGGTCCCTGTTGTTCCTGGAAGATTACGATATTAACGTCGCGAGATATCTGGTCCAGGGCGTGGATGTGTGGCTTAACACACCGCTCAGACCGATGGAAGCCTCGGGCACCAGCGGCATGAAGGTGTCGGCAAACGGTGGGCTGAACGTCTCGATCCCCGACGGTTGGTGGGCAGAGGCGTACAAGCCTGATCTGGGTTGGTCTATCGGTTCGGGCGAGTCGTACGACGATCTGGAATATCAGAACCGAGTCGAAAGCCAGGCACTCTACGATCTGCTCGAAAAGGACATCATTCCGCTGTTCTATAAACGCGGAAAGGACAACCTTCCGCGAGAGTGGATATCCATGATGAAAGCATCGATACGCGATCTGGCGCCGCTGTTCAGCAGTAACCGAATGGTGCACGACTACGCAACGAAGTTCTACGCTCCGGCCGCTGGTAAGTACGAACAACTTGTCGAAAATGAGATGTCGCTGGCCAAAACGCTGAGCAACTGGAAGCATAAACTCCACGAGCATTTCGGTAGTATTCGAATTGAAAATGTTTCGGACGACATGGACGCCGACGGAACCCGCTCGCAGGTCGGCAGGCCAGTGCGTGTTAACGCTACGGTCGATCTGGGATGCCTGAGCCCCGAAGACATTCTGGTTGAACTTTACTTCGGATCGCTGGACGATGACGGACAGCTAAACGCCGGAAACGCAATTGAAATGACCCTTACGGGCAATGGCGACGGGCCTGCGCGATACAGTGTGGAGATGCCCTGCCCATCCAGCGGGCGGGCCGGGTACACCGTGCGAATATTGCCCAGGCACGAAGCACTGTCACACCCGCTGGAAATGTCCATGATCCGATGGGCGTGACACCAGGCGGCGGATTTGTTTTTTATTTCCCGCAGTTCCATGATAGTTTATAATGACGATCAAACGTAACTGCTCGAACATCGGGCCGGCAAAACGGATGCGGAGCTTTGCTCCCTCTCTTGCCGGTTCTCTTGTCTCGCCCCGCCGACCAGCGGGAAAAAGCTAAAAAACGCCACAGAAACAGAAAGCACAGAATGAGCATCACAATACAGTTTCCAGACGGTAACTCGCAACAATATGATTCGCAGACGACATCGGCCCAGATCGCAGAAAGCATCTCCGGCGGACTCGCGCGCGTCGCGGTCGCAGCGGTGCTGAACGGGTGTCAGATCGACCTGTCAACTCCGATAGAAGACGGGGAGCACACCCTGCGCATATTGACCCCGCGTGATCCCGAATCGCTGGAAGTCCTGCGACACACCGCCGCTCACATAATGGCCCAGGCGGTCAGGAATCTCTACGGCGACAAAGTTCAGTACACCATCGGACCGGCGCTTACCGACGATTTTCAGTACGGGTTCTACTATGACTTTGACCTGCCGGAATCCGTAAGCGCAGACGACTTCGGGAAAATCGAAGCCGAGATGAAAAAGATCGCCAAGTCCAAAACCCCGCTGGAGCGAATCGAACTGACCCCGGCTGAAGCAAAACAGCAGATGACCGAATTGGGGCAGAGCTACAAAGTCGAAATGATCGACGATCTCATCGCCAGTGAAGAAGGCGTCGAGACCGTCAGTTTCTATCGCCAGGGCGACTTCGTAGACATGTGCCGAGGCCCCCACTTGCCCAACACCGGAAAGCTGAAGGCGTTCAAACTACTGACGCTGGCGGGCGCGTACTGGCGAGGCGACGAAAAAAATAAGACCCTGACAAGAATTTATGGGACCGCTTTTTTCGATAAAAAAGAACTGGCTGAGCACCTCGATCGGATCGCCGAAGCCAAGAAACGCGACCACCGCATACTGGGCAAGCAGTTGGGCTTATTTGCCCTGAGCGACGATGTAGGCCCGGGCCTTCCGCTCTGGATGCCGAAGGGTACGATCATTCGCATGGAGCTTGAGGGTTGGCTCAGAGGCCAGTTGCTCAAACGCGGATACCAGGCGGTGATGACCCCGCATATCGGAAAACTGGACCTGTACCGAACCAGCGGGCATTACCCATACTACGAGCACGGACTGTTCCCGACGCTGCCGATGGGCGAAGACGAGGGATACCTGCTCAAGCCCATGAACTGCCCCCACCACATACAAATATACAAAGCCGCACAACGCAGCTATCGCGAACTGCCCGTTCGCCTTTCAGAGTTTGGGACGGTTTACCGGTTCGAAAAATCGGGCGATCTTAACGGTCTGACTCGCGTTCGGGGCTTCACACAGGACGATGCGCATATCTTCTGTTCACCAGAGCAGCTAGAGGCGGAAATCGCTTCCTGCGTTGAACTTACAAAACTGGTGCTCGATACGCTCGGGCTTGATCAGTATCGCGTACGCATCGGTTTGCGTGACCCGGACAGTTCGAAATACACCGGGAAAAGCGAGAACTGGGACCTGGCGGAACAGAACATTCGCAACGTTGTGCGAGACGTTGGTTTAGAGTACACCGAAGAGCCCGGTGAGGCCGCGTTCTACGGACCGAAAATTGACTTCGTCATTAACGACTGCATCGGACGCGAATGGCAACTCGGTACGATCCAGGTGGACTACAACCTTCCCGAGCGATTTGGGCTTGAGTATATCGGATCGGACAACACGCCCCACCGCCCGATAATGATCCACCGCGCGCCGCTCGGTTCGCCCGAACGGTTCATCGGAATCCTGATCGAGCACTTCGCCGGCGCGTTCCCGCTATGGTTGGCTCCGGTCCAGGTGGCGGTTCTTCCGGTCAGCGAAAAGTGCGCTGATTACGCCGCCGAGCAGACCAGAATCCTCAAAAATAACGGTATCCGAGTGGAGCTTGATGATTCGCCTGAAAAAATTGGCGCAAAAATTCGCAGAGCAACACTGGACAAAGTTCCGTATATGCTTATTCTTGGTCAGAAGGAAGCCGATGCAAACACAGTAGCTGTGCGTCATCGCACCGAAGGCGACTTCGGTGAAGTAGATATAACTGAGTTTATCTCCGAGATTAACGCGGAGATAGAAACCAAAGGCAGCCAATGCGTTGCCAACAGAGTACAGGAGCAAGAAGATCGCTAGACCGTTCAACCGTGATGCGCGTAATACTAACGAACTCCGCCGTAACGACAGGATCCGGGTTACGCCCGTTCGCCTGATCGATCAGAATGAAGAGCAGGCGGGAGTCGTTTCACTTACCGACGCACAGGCGATGGCCCGAGAGGCCGGACTTGATCTCGTTGAGGTCGTCCCAAACGCCAAACCACCAGTTTGCCGAATCCTGGATTACGGCAAGTACAAGTACGATCTGGCAAAGAAAGCACGCCAGGCCAAGGCCCATCGTCATGAGACCGAGCTGAAGGAAGTCCGCATCAGGACCCCGAAGATCGATACGCATGATCTCATGATCAAAGTCGAACGTGCACGCGGGTTCCTGCTGCGCGGAGACAGGGTGCAGTTCTCTCTGAGGTTCAGAGGACGAGAACTTGCCCATATCGACGAAGGCCAGAGAATCTTCCAGCAGATCGAAGACGCCCTGCAGGATTGCGGTAAAGTCGATCGCAACCGACGCGAAGGACGCCGCATAACTATGCTGATCGCCCCGCTGACCAAGCAGCAGCTTCTCCAGAAGCGTCAGGCTGCCAACCTCGCGGCAAAGATCGCACGCGGAGAAATCCCCGATCCGGCGAAAGTTCCGGCCGATGAGGCGTCTCCTGAGGCTTCGACACCCCCACAGGCTGAGTAGTAAACACTCCTGAAGACGGGCTTTTGCTAGACAAACGGTGAGTATATGTGACGGGTATGCGGAAATTTTCTTTACATAACCAAAGAATATTTCCAGTAGACCCTTTACAAACGCTGTCAGAACAGTAAAATCTCTTCTCCTTGAACCCGCTAGGGTATATGGTTAGTAATAATACGCACAGGCGATGTAGTGCTCGTGCGAGAAATGGAAGTCAAGGTCGTTATTATGCCAAAAATGAAAACACGCAAGTCGATCGCTAAACGCGTTAAAATCACTGGTCGCGGTAAGGCCATGGTGCGCAGAGGCGGTTCGAGCCACTTGAAGTCAACGAACTCGCCCAAGAAAAATCGTACCTTGCGAAAGCCCAAGCAGTTGTCCAAAGGCTTTACCAGGCAGATTAAGCATCTTCTTGCAGGCAGTAAGTAGCTTAGGCGAACTAAGTTTAAAACGATATAATAATTGCTGGTCCAGTGGGAGCCCTTTGGGGCGTTCGAGCTGTAAACGCAGTAATCGGATTGGAACTTTTCGAAAGAAAGTCCGCTGACCGCCAAACAACAGGAGACGCATCATGCCACGCGTACGCAAAGGCGCAGCTCGCCATCGTAAACACAAAAAGATTCTCCGAGCGGCCAGAGGTTTCTATGGCGCCGGTTCACGCAGATATCGCACCGCAGCGGAGAAAACTTTCCGTGCTGGCGTAATGGCCACTCGCGATCGCAAGACCAGAAAACGCGACTTCAGGCGTCTGTGGATCACCCGCATATCGGCAGCTTGCAACCAACGCGATGTTCGTTACAGCAGGTTCATCTGCGATCTCGGAAAAGCCGATATCGACCTGAACCGTAAAATGCTCAGCGAAATCGCAATCGCCGATCCCGCCGCTTTCGACAAAATCGTCGAAGCGTCGAAAATTCCCGCCGAATAATCCCGCAACGCCGATGGAAACCAGCCTGCTATGTCGCTTTTAGATGACATCAAGGACCTCCGCGCCACCGCCACCGAAGCTCTCGGTAAGGTCGATATTGCCGACACCCTGGAGGCGTGGCGAATTAAGTATCTCGGAACCAAAGGTCTCGTCAAAGCCGCAATGCAGAGCCTCCGCAACGCACCGCGAGAAGAAAAACCCGCACTCGGCCAGGCAGCGAACCAACTTAAGGTCGCCCTGACCGAGGCGTTTGAAGCACAGAAGAAGAAGCTCGGATCACTCGGGTCGAAAGCGAAAAAAACCGCGCCCAAACTCGACGTGACCCTTCCGGGCAATCGTCCGAAAATCGGGCACGCACACATTATCTCGCAGACTGTCAGCGAAATTTGCGAGATATGCGCCCGAATGGGCTTCGAAGTGGCCTACGGACCTGAAGTTGAAGACGAACTGCACAACTTCATCGATCTGAACATCCCCGAAAGCCACCCCGCCCGCGATCCGCTCGATAACTTCTACCTCTATCCAGGAGCGATGCTCCGTTCGCAGACCTCCACCGTGCAGATCCGCGTGATGGAAAACACCGAGCCGCCCGTGCGAATCATCGCACCGGGACGCGTCTACAGGCCCGACACAGTCGACGCAACACACTCGTTCATGTTCCACCAGGTCGAAGGACTCTACGTCGACGAAGGCGTCACCATGTCAGACCTGAAAACAACACTCGACCAGTTCTGCAAAGCATACTTCGGACACGAAGTCGAAACACGCTTCCGACCAAGCTTCTTCCCGTTCACCGAACCGTCAGCCGAGATCGACGTCCTGTTCCACTACAAGGACGGATCGACCCGCTGGATCGAACTGGGCGGATGCGGAATGGTGGACCCGAACGTACTGAAGGCGGTCAACTACGATCCCGAGAAGTACACCGGATTCGCCTTCGGGCTTGGAATCGAGCGAATGGTGATGCGACGCCACAACATCCCCGACATCCGCTTCCTCTACGAATCAGACGTCCGCTTCCTCCACCAGTTCTAAACATCCCTTACCGCTGTCCCATTGCTCAGCGGCGGCAGGTAAGTTTCTATCCCAACTAGCGTTTGACCGGCGCGTTATTTTCTCGGATCTTTTGATGTTCCGGTGTGGCGGCGATCATGTCCATGACAGTTAGGCGATCGGGATTGGTTTTCAGTTTTTGCTGAAGGAGCTGGGTTTCGGATCGCTTTGGTTCGCGCCCTAGAAGAGCCTGGTAGGCGTCGCGGATGTATTGGCGATCGGTCGTTTTGCGGGCCTTGTAGGCCTCGGAGTAGAGCATCGACCGCGTTTCTTTGTAGCGACTCTTGCCGACTTTCAGCACCTTCCGGCAGTGGTCTAGTTCATCGGCAGTGGGATTGCGGTGCAACGTGCTGCGGTACAAATAGATCGAGAAAGTTGTGAAATTAGCTGTCGGTTTTCCGAGCATGTGTGAATAATCGACCGCAGGACGCGGCGGCGCCACAACGCCTCCGCCCGCCCCGCCGGCGCCTGACCCGGACGCGGCGGCGATAAGTTTTTCTCGCAGCTTGATCAGGTCATCGTACTTCTTCTGGGCCGCCTGTAGGCGTTTTTCGGCTGCTTGCACGTTTGTGGTGTTCAGATCGTGATCCAGTGCGTTGTACTGCTTGAACGCGGCATCGTAGTCGTTCTTGGCGGCCGCGATCTTCTTATCCAGTTCCGCCAAATTGCTCGCCGCCTGCGGAGCCAACAACCGCACAATGTGACACTTCCTGGAGTATTGCTGACGTCCCATGTATATGCCGTCTGAGTATCTCGCCGAGAACGCGATGTGCTTTCCGTCCGGCGACCATGATGGCGGAGTATACTCCATGCCCTTGTCGAAGATGACGTATTCTTTGGTCGGATCGGACAGTGGAATTACGACTATTCGCGAAGGCTTTGCCCTTTCGATCTGCACTGCGGCGATGTGGGAACCGTCTGGGCTGAAGCTGACAGCATGTATGTTGCGCGTTTTTGCCAACGTGGCGATGAGTTTGTTGGGGAATTCGTATATCACGATTTTCCATGGTCCTCCGCGTCCGGTGGCAATGCTCACACGCTTCCAGTCAGGGGAGAATGATACGCCCCCATTGTTCGGGGCCGGTATTTTGTGATAGGGTTTCTTGGCGGCCATCTTCGGCGGGATGCCCGGTACTCTGAACAGGTTCGATTCGTAAATCTGCTGGTAGAGTGCCTCAGGCGGATTCGACTGGATGCCCAGAAGATGCCCTTCCTGCTGGTTCTGGATCAGGAACGGTGTGGACTTTCCGCCAGCGTAAGGTACTGACATCGTAATGGTAAAGAATTCCAGTTTATCGGCCGGCGTTTTTTGCGATCTTTGTCCAGCGTAATATAGCACCCGCCCGTTATGAACCATAAGCCGCCCCCAACATCTGGAAAACTTTTGATTCATTATGGGGTCCGGCTGAGTGGTGACAAGGAACCAGGCCTTCTTGGTTGGTATATCGTAGCCCAAAATCTTTATCGAGGGGAAGAATACCTGTTTCCCGTCGGGACTCCACGCCGGGCGATCCGCAGCGGATAATCCCAAGTCATTGAGACTCCCGGTGTAGATCGTATCGAACCCCCAGTCGCCATTGATCACAGCCCCATCCCCAACTCCCAAACCACCACCAGTAGTCCCGCCGCCGGTAGTCCCACCACCGGTAGTTCCGCCACCGGTAGTCCCACCACCAGTAGTCCCGCCACCAGTAGTTCCACCGCCAGTAGTTCCACCGCCAGTTGTCCCGCCGCCAGTAGTCCCGCCGCCAGTAGTCCCGCCGCCAGTAGTCCCACCGCCGGTAGTTCCACCACCAGTTGTCCCGCCGCCGGTAGTCCCGCCGCCAGTAGTCCCGCCACCAGTCGTCCCGCCACCGGTAGTCCCACCACCAGTCGTCCCGCCGCCGGTAGTTCCACCACCAGTTGTCCCGCCACCAGTAGTCCCACCACCAGTAGTTCCACCGCCAGTAGTTCCACCGCCAGTTGTTCCGCCACCAGTTGTCCCGCCGCCAGTAGTTCCGCCACTGGTCCCTATGCCCACGGCCATGCCCAGCAGTAAACGGGCGTCTTTTGCTGTCACTCGCCCATCAGAGTCTACATCCAGAATCAGATCTTCGGTGAGTTTACCCACCGACATTTTCAACGCAGCCAGTGCGTCGAGGCTGGTGATTTTCCCATCGCCATCCCAGTCTCCTACGAGTCTCTTGCTCACAACTGTCACCACGCCGTTGGACAAACCGAAACGAATCGGGGTTTCTGTTCCGACCGCGGTGGCGATTGTCACTTGCGGGACGACATCGGCCTTGCTGCCCGTCTGCCCGAGGAGCTTGAAGTTCAGACGCCCCAGCACGAATGACCCGGTCACTCCCTTTTGGTGCACCCATCCCAGCCGGATTTTTCCCGGCGCAGCCGTGTTAGCGTCAAAGATCGTTCCTGAAGCAAAAACTCCCTTTGTGAAGCTAACAAGTTGCAGCAGATTCACCGGGTAACTGATCGTCAGGTTCAGGTCACCGAGTTTGTTGACATTGTAAACGGTGACTGGTATCGATACGACATCACCATTGGCCTTGGACGCCGAGGCAATGTCGATCATCGTAGCCCGCGGTTTTGGCGTGGTAGGTCCGCCAACGGTTGACGTTACACCACCGCCCGTAGTCCCGCCACCAGTTGTAGTCCCCCCGCCGGTTGCCGTTCCGGATCCGGGGGCTTCTTTTGAGACAACCCATTTCACTTCTTCCGGAGACAGTGCCTGGGTGAAGAATGAGAACGTGCCCATCGATCCGACGAACGTTCCCGTCCCGTCGGGTCGATTTCCAATAAGGACAGGCGTATCGGATCGCGTCGTTCCGGCGAGTTTATCGCTCAGAACCGTCATGCCAACGGGCTCGCCATCGATATACAGCATAACGCCGGCGGCGACACCTGACCCATCATACGACGCGAGCATATGGTGGGAGCCCTTGGGTACTTTCGCCTTTGTCTTGACGATAAGCCGGTTGCCTTTGGCGTCTACAAGTTGGAACATTAAGTCCTGATTCTGGATCGCCAGATCGAACCCGCTGTTTTTGGAGGTTGCTGTCGTATTGGATGAGATTACCGCCATGCCGCTGCTGGCGGGCGAGATTACGCCTCCAATCGAAAAACCATCGGCTGGGCAGACAAGTAACACAGGGCCCATATCGAGATAATTTTTACCGTCAAACGGGAACGGTTTGGGTCTAGCCGATGCAGATTTCGCCACCGGTCCGCGAGCAATTGCTCCAGACTCTTGCATGGCTCGATTTCGCGTTACGGTTCCGCTGTATGCATCGAAGTGATATTTCACATGCTCGAGCATCGTAACTCGCATGTCGATCAGTGCTTTTGTATCGCGTCGGTACAGTCGAAGTTCGGTGCGCCTGATGCGGGCGTTTGTGGGAGGTGTTTTGTACGTCAGGCTGTATTCCCCGCTCTGCCCGCTCTTGATGGGTTGACCGGTTGTCGATGATGCGGGCGAAGTGAAAACATCCGCGCCGGGTATAAACACCCGTGAACCGTTCTTTACTTCATACACATATCCGGTGATGCGTTTGCCGGAGACCGTCTTCTTGGTGACGGGGTCCCTTTCGAGGTGGACAATGAGGCGTCCCGGGAAATAATCAGGATCTTTCCGGCCGTGAAGTATGAGGAGGTCTTCTGAGTTTCTGAGTTTGACCCACAAGTTGTCCGCAATTCTCCATAGGACTTCCAGATCGGGCCTGGGATGCATACGATTGGCGCGTACATTAAGGCGGACGACGAACGGACCGGCCAACATCGTGTGGGTGATATGGGACTGCGACCCATAATCATAAATGATTCGCACAGGATATTCTTTAGCCTTCGTCTTGTTGCTATAGGACGAATACATCGACCTCACCGCAGAATCCTCTTTGAAACCACGGCCTGCGGACTGCAATTTGAACCATTTGGCGAATTCAGTGCGTGCGGCTTGGACGTTGCTGTACATCTCAACAGTCATGTATGCCGAGAAGAAATTGTTGCCCGCATAACTCCATGATTTCGTCCAGGTCTGTCGCGGTTCTGACGGTTGCGGTTTGAAGTGGGGAGCCTCAAAAACCTTGGGTTTCTCCACGACGTTTTTGAACTCGAAGTGCCTGGGCAATAACAGCGTATGAGAGTCCTTGTCAAAATCCTTCAGCTTTAACGATTCCCACAAGTCAAGCGCCCAGTTTGGGTTCGGCCAGACCGCACAGGCCTCTGACGCCGGACAGATCACAGCAGCCAGGATAACCAGAGAAAGCATAGCACTTGTATTGATTTTTCGAATATACATACGCCCAGTCCTTTCAGTGAAGGAAATCAGCAAAGTAACACGCGATCGTCTAAGCGGCCGCCCGACGCTTTCTGCTCCCACGATATACACCCAGCAGGAACAGAATAATAATAACTGTCCCTACGCCGATGAATACTTGAATCAACATAGGGGAAAGCAGCTCCTTGTGAGCGGTCACCTTCAATTGCCCATCCTCGGTTTTCAGAGGTATCTCGACCAGGGCGTCGAAATGGTTGGCTCTAGCCGATACGATTTTGATTGGAACCGTCTGGCCGTCGGCCGCCTTGATCTTGAAATGAAGCGACATAACCGCCCCATCGCCAGATAAACCGTCAAGATCCATCATTGCGATTTTGATGCGTCCCGGGGAGATCGCGTTGGCCTCGATCATGGCGTTGTCGGCAACTTCGGCGGATTCGGCTTTGACGAACTCCAGGGATTCCGGCTTGAAGGAAATCTCAATGTCCAACGCTCCGGTTCCCTTAGCTCCCTTCTGGGATATCTTGACCGCCGCGTTTCCGCCAGCAGCGCCGGAAGTTGACTCCAGCGATAAGACCCCCTCGGCTCGCACCGACCCAGCCACGATCATAAGCAGCACTAACCCCATCGTCATTCGAATTGCCATGCGCATATAACTAACCTCGATTCTCATTGAATATTCCCATATGAATAGTACCACACACATTTTACGGGGGCAAGCACCCATTGCCGACCAGGCAAACAAGATCGGATAGAGAATCCCTGTAATTTGTGCGCATATTCCTGGCTGGGCGGTCTATAATATTTCAGAGGTTGCTATGTTATTAAATACGTTTAGAAATATGATACTTGTTGCTTTCGTCGCGGTTGCGATTCTGATCGGCGGTTGCGGGCGACAGGTCAAAACGGACACCACAAAACTTACGCCTGTGAGCAAACCCAAACGCGAACAGGCCATTTTCGCCGCGGGTTGTTTCTGGGGCGTCGAGCAGACGTTCAGGCAGGTTAAAGGCGTCCGGATGACCGAGGTCGGTTTCCTCGGCGGTAAGGTCGCCAACCCGACCTACAAGCAGGTCTGCAGGACTAACACCGGCCACGCCGAAGCGGTTCGCATCGTATTCGATCCATCGCTCGTTTCTTACGAATATTTGCTGGCGGTTTTCTGGGGCTGTCACGATCCCACAACTCTCAATCGCCAGGGACCCGATGTGGGCTCGCAATACCGATCCGCCATATTCTACGCCAACGACGCCCAGAAGGCCCTGGCCACGAAAACGCGCGACCAACTGGCAAGATCAGGCCTGCACTCCAAGAAGATCGTCACAGAAATCAATCCGACCAGCAAGTTCTACCGGGCCGGAGAATACCACCAGCAATACCACGAGAAACGCGGTGGAGGCAGCTGTACGAGCAGCATCAAGAAAAAGTAACGCCCCAGCCCATGTTTCGTGGTGATTACGTTTTAACATTCATTCCCATCGACCCCGCTAGAAGATCGCGTAAATGAACGGGGCCAGGGCGCTGTGGGTTGTTAGAATAACGAGAATGCTCACCAGGAGCAGAATGACGATAATAGGCGTCAACCACCATTTTTTGTTGTGGCATATAAAGTCCAGGAGTTCACGCAGGAAGGAAGCCCCCTGCATGTCGGCCTGTTCGGCAAAACTGTTGCGACTGTTTTCGGTTTTTTTCGTTTTTTTGTCCATGGCTCAAAACTGGCGGAAATACCGCTCCTGGGGCGATTCATGGCGTTGCAGCCAGTAAGTTTCCACCGCCGGGTCCGGGCGACGATTCATGGCGTCTCGGCCCAGCAGTCGCATAACAATGCCGATGGGCGTCACTACTCCATAATATACAATTCCCAACACTATTAGCGATACAACTATTCCGATTGGCGCGGTCATGTAACTCGCACCGAGATATATTCCGCGAACGTATTTCGGTTTGACCAGGCCCAATATCGCAACGAGCGCACCGATCGCCCAGACTATCGACGCTGAGATCCAATGTCCCGCGCTAGCCAATGCCAGATATCCGACGATCGCCGCGAAAACGCCTCCGATCAGGGCGAACTGTCTGAGTGTGCGGCGCGTCGGGTTTTTGTTGATTTCAATCATTGTGAGTAAGTCAGTCCAGATCGAACCTGGCGAGGTATTCGTTCACATCGTGGACACGCTGGTCCGGTTGCTCGGTCTTGTGGAGTACGAATTGCTCCAGCACCAGTACGTCCATATTAGTGGCCATGAAGCAGTTGTATGCGTCCGCCAGCGTGCAGACTATCGGTTCACCGCGAACATTGAAGCTTGTGTTTACAAGCATCGGGCACCCGGTTTTGCGCTCGAAAGCCTTCAAGAGCTTGTAGTATCGCCCGTGCCTGGCTTTATCAACGGTCTGCACGCGGGCTGAGTAGTCCACATGCGTTACCGCGGGAACTTCCGATCGGATCACGTTGCGTTCGTCCAAGCCCTGAATATCCTTGTCCGCGTCTGAAAGTTCGACTCGTTTCTCATCGGCCAGTGGCGCAGTCAGCAGCATATATGGGCTCTGACAGCCCCGGGGCAGTTGGAAAAACTCATCGGCCCGATCCGCCAACACCGACGGTGCAAACGGGCGAAACGACTCGCGGAACTTGATTTTCAGATTCATCACAGACTGCATGTCCGAGCTTCGAGGGTCTGCAAGTATGCTCCGCGATCCCAGAGCCCGCGGGCCGAACTCCATGGCGCCCTGAAACCATCCGACGATCTTCTCCTCTGCCAGGATATCGGCGACGTTATCGCATAGGGCGTCCTCATCGTCAAAGCTCTGGTAGACCGCGCCGGTTTCCTTGAGGAACGCCTCAATGTCGGCCGGGGCGAAACGCGGACCCAGAAGTGAACCGTTCTGGCTGTCTTCCGGTTGCGGGCAGCGCGGATTATCGAGCAACTGATTCGATATCAACATCGCTGCGCCCAGTGCCCCGCCTGCATCGCCCGAGGCCGGCTGGATCCAAACATGCTCGAAAGGTCCTTCGTTAAGCAGCCGTCCGTTTGCGACGCAATTCAGAGCTACTCCGCCGGCGAGGCAAAGATTCTTCATGCCCGTCTGTCTGTGAACGTGTCGGGCGATTCGCAGCAGCAGTTCTTCAGTGACCTTCTGGACCGAGGCGGCTAGATCCATCTCGCGTTGGGTCAGCGGGGTTTCGGGCTTTCGAGGCGCCCCGCCGAAAAGTGCGTTGAACTTTCTGGAAGTCATCGTCAGGCCGCTGCAATAGTTGAAGTACGACATGTCCATACGGAACGAACCGTCATCCTTGATATCGATCAAGTTATCGAGTATCTGCTGGACGTACTTGGGTTTTCCGTAGGGCGCCAGGCCCATCAGCTTGTACTCCCCGCTGTTGACCTTGAACCCGCAAAAGTACGTGAACGCTGAATAAAGCAGGCCCAGCGAATGCGGGAAATGAAGCTCGTGGGTTAACTGAATTTTATTACCCCGCCCGGTACCGTAGCTTGCGGTGGCCCACTCGCCCACACCGTCGAGCGTGATAATCGCCGCATTCTCAAACGGTGACGGAAAAAAAGCACTCGCCGCGTGCGATTCATGATGCTCGGGAAAGATATAGCGTTTTTTGTGAGCCTTCTTGAGCCCTTTGTCGAGCTGGCGTTTTATGTGCAGTTTCTGCCTGAGCCATAGCGGCATGGCCTTGGCGAAGCTGCGAAAGCCCACTGGCGAGTAGGCGAGGTATGTTTCGAGAATCCGTTCGAATTTCAGGAGCGGTTTGTCGTAAAAGCCCACGTAGTCAATATCTCCGGGCTCGACACCGGCCTGTGAGAGGCAGAATTCGACAGCTCGCAAAGGGAAAGCCTTGTCGTGTTTGATTCGGGAGAATCGTTCCTCCTGAGCAGCCGCCACGACCCGCCCGTCGACGAGAATCGCCGCCGCAGAATCATGATAAAACGCTGAGATGCCCAATATTACTGTCATATTTATATGAATATTATCGGCCGCAACAAGCCTGAAATTCTGTAATGATTGTAGTATCGGCCACTTAGTTCCGCAATACCGCAGATATTCGAACAGGCCAGGGAGCCCTACCTGCGTTTAAGCGCGAACACATTGCCTGGTTTCTGGGCGACCAAGCCTTTGAGTACGAGCATTGTCATCGCACCGGCTGCTACTCCGGCGGTCAGGCCTGTGCGTTGCGTTATTTCATCGAGCGACATTGAGCCTTGCGTCAACGCCTCGACGATCTGTGTCTCGATTGGGTCCAGATTGTCCGGCATCGCGAGCGGTGTTTCTTCTTCGACGCTCATCGGGCCGCCTACGTGGCCGAGGTGTTCGAGTATGTCGTCGAGGTTTTGGACGAGGATGGCTCCGTCGCGGATCAGGGCGTTGGATCCGTTGCTCATTGGGGAGTCTACTCGTCCGGGGAGGGCGAAAACTTCGCGGCCTTGTTCGGCGGCCTGGCGGGCGGTTATGAGTGATCCGGATCGGTGGGCGGCTTCTACTATCAGCACGCCCAGCGATAGTCCGCTGATAATGCGATTGCGTTTGGGGAAGTTCCTGCTCTCCACGCCGCGCAGCATTGGAATCTCGGAGATCAGCGCCCCGGTTCCATCGGCTACGATTTGCTCGAACAGTTTGGCGTTTTCGGGCGGATAGAACTCGCCGAGTCCGCAGCCCATCACCGCTATCGTTCTGCCGCCGGCGCTTATAGCGCCGCGGTGGCAGGCTGTGTCGATCCCGCGAGCCCCGCCGGAGACCACGGTGAACCCCGCCCGCCCGAGCATTCGCCCGAACCGAT
>JABGPF010000107.1 GCA_018645065.1 Phycisphaerales bacterium | reverse complement strand
ATCCGTGGTATCACCCACGACCGCGCCGCTGGCTTCATCAAAATTCCAATAGCCCAGCAGGTTAGCGTCGTTCAGTTCCGCGCTGGCCTGCGGGATCGATGAAAAAATCATTGCGATCGCCAATACGATTGTTATTGCGTTACGTATGCGCATGTTTCAACTCCTGCACGAGATGGTTTGACGAGCGCGCGGACTGCACGTCCCGTTGCGAAATACGACATGACAAGTTGTAGCGTACGGCTCTGCGTATCACCAAACTTACACTCCAAATACACTCCAGAAAGCCTGGCTGATATGAGTGCCACGCGTTCCCGGCGTTAGACAACTGATCTGTACTGCCCTGAGCTTCTCCTTGGATAGTACGCGTCCTCACATCAAATCTATGTGCGTGCGGATACACCCAAACCTGATTTTATCTTACCACAAATCCTGAGGTTGGCAACACCTTATTGCGTGTTATATAAAAAAAACGCCTCCTCAAAACGGAAATAATAGGAACAGGAGGGCTAAACCGATTCGGGTGTTATATCCGGGGCTGGTATGCATCATATTATACAAAACCCCGGAGACACGGTTGCCTTCGAGACCGTGATTCGCTACTTTGGCGACGTATGGCTAGACAACAACACACAAGGCGGTTCTTTATCAGCGATCTTTCCGGTGACGAGGTTAGTCCCGCACCGGGCGAAATGCATCATGCACTGCACGTTCTGCGTTTGAAAGACGGCCAGCAGGTCGAGTTGTTCGATGGCACAGGAGCGGTCGCGATCGGAATAATAACGCACGTTGATCGAAGAAACGTGGTCATGAAGGTAACTGAGCGTCAGACATGCACGCCCCACTGGCCCCGGATTACCCTGGCGTTTGCGGCTCCCAAGGGCAAGCGTATGGACTGGCTTGCGGAAAAAACCACCGAACTTGGTGTCGCCTCGCTGCAACGTGTGATATTCGATCGGAGCCCGCCGGCGTCGAAATCCGCATCCGACATGAAATCCGATAAACTCATGGGGCACTGCATATCGGCGGCAAAGCAGTGCGGGCTGAACTTCCTGCCCCAGCTTCCGGAGCCTGTGGGGCTGGCGGAAATAATAGGCTCCAACGATAGCACACTGCGGATTCTCGGCGACATGTCGCCCGAGGCATTGAGCCTGCCTGAAGTGCTTTCATCCAACGATTCCCAGGCGGAGATAACGCTGCTGATTGGCCCTGAAGGCGGGCTGACCGACCGCGAACGCAGCGACGCGACGGCTGGGGGATTCATCCCCGCTCGACTCGGCGGGACAATCCTGCGGACCGAAACTGCGTCAATAGCGATGCTCGCAGCCACAGTAGCATATACAACTTAACATGTTGAAACTGTAGACTCACGAGCTCCCAGCGGGTAAAGTATTAGTTGCAGCGTACCCCGGTTCGGATGCACGACCGGCGGATGGAGTTATAACGAGTGAACAAAACGCTCTCAAGATATATCGGCCTGGACTTGCTTAAGTGCACGGGCCTTACGTTGGTCGTACTGACCCTTACGCTAACCACGCTGGGGATTATTGAGCCTTTGCGCAAACAGGGCCTGGACGCATCTCAGGTGTTTTTGATTTTCACGATAACCCTCCCGGTGATGCTCTCGTTCACGCTTCCTTTCGCCGCACTGTTCGCCGCGTGCTTCGTTTACGGGCGATTCAGCCAGGACAACGAATTCCTCGCCAGCAAAGCAAGCGGGATATCGATCTTCTCGCTGCTTCGTCCGGCGATATGTTTGGGTATTGCAGTTACGGTCACATCCCTGTGTTTGAGCAATTTCCTGGCTCCGATAATGGCCCGCCGCGGCGCCGACGCGATCACCAACAATATCCGCGGACTAATGTGCCGCAAACTCGCCTCGAACGGATTCCTGAGCTTCAAGGGCATGACAATCCACGCCGATCGCGTGCACCAGTATGACGACAGGCCCTACGACAAACTCCAGGGCGTGGTGGTTGTAAAGAGCAAGAACGACGACAGCGGTGATGTAGAGATAATGTCGGCAAAATCCGCACGCACGCAGTTTGGCATCAACCACAAAACTCTCAGGGCGTTCGTGAACATCACGCTGGACGAAGCTGTGATAGTCAGTTCGTCCGATCCGTCTGTCCGCACGCAAACCACCTGTCCGCTCGAGTCGGTCTCGTTCGACCGCCGCATCAAGGAAAAGCCCGCCTGGTACAGCTGGGCCGAACTCCAGGAACGTCTTGTCGATCCGAGCAAGAGCATTACCGTCCAGCAAACGATAGTGGAGATACAGCAGGCGGTATGCAACGATATCTTCGTAAAACATATCCGCGACGAACTAAAAGCTCGCGGGCAATACGATAAGCTCACGCGGCACGATGCGCGATACATAATCAAAGCTCCGCACGCCGAACCGGGCGGATCGGGCGAGTTGATCCTGAAGGCCAGCACAGGCGAAAAACCCCTGCTCATCGAGATAATAGAACTGGACAACGGGAAACCCAAAAACAAAATCACCGCTTCCAACGCGATAATCAAAATGACGTGGGACGCTTTCACCAAAAAACCGGAAATATCGCTGACCCTCGACCAGGATGTCAAATCGACTGATCTGACCACAAGCCACCCGGGCGAAATCGCCAAAGCCAAAGGCCTCAACAGTTTAGAATACGGGCAAATTCGCATACCGGACGATGTCGCCGCGAAAATCGCCGATGTCACGCCGCACGAAGCCTACCACAATATTGACGGGCTCACCGGGAACGAAGCCATCCGGAAGAAGCTGTCGACCCTGAAGAACAAGCACGTGGTAAGGCTCATAATGGATATCGAAGCCGAGAAGCATATGCGGTTGGCTTTCGGGGTCAGTTGCCTGCTGATGGTTATGCTGGGCGGAGTGCTGGGGCTTATTTTCAAGGGCGGGCAGTTTGTCAGCGCGTTGTTCACGTCGACAGTACCCGCCGCCACCGTCGTAATTACTATCCTGATGGGCAAAAATCTCGCTCAGAACCCCGATGTAATGCGCCTGGACGGACCGTCGGGATCGCTGTCTCTGGGAGTAATTGTAATCTGGGGCGGAATCGGACTGCTGACAGTCGCCACTGGTTTGATATACTGGCGGGTGTCGAAAAAATAGAGTTAACATAGCGATACACCAACAATGAAGACGCTTGACCGATATATAATCAGATCGTTTCTGACCACCGCTTTCATGTTCCTGGTGGTGATGATGATGCTGCGCATCGTGCTGGACCTGTTCACTAACATGGACGAGTTCACCGAACAGTCCGGATCATTAATGACGGTGCTGGCGAGCATAGGCGAATATTACGCCACCCAATCGCTGGTCTATTTCATTGAACTGGGCGGGTTGATGATCGTCGCGTCGGCCGGGTTCACCCTGGCCAGAATGAACCACACAAACGAACTTACCGCTATGCTCGCCTCAGGCGTAAGCCTGCACAGGGTCGTAATACCGATAATCATCTGCTCGGTCCTGATGGGAGGACTGGTCATTCTCGACCAGGAATTACTGGTCCCGCGGTTTGCGCATCTGCTGATTCGAGATCACGACGAGACCGGAGAGCGTGCTGATAAAGAGTTCGTCGTCTCGATCATGACCGACTCGAACAACACCGCATGGTTCAGCAAAAAATACACCAACAAAGACAAAACCATACACCGACCCATGGTTACGCTGCGAGATAAGGACGCCGTGGCGATAGGAATGGTCGCAACAGAACCGATCCCAACAGCACCGGCCCCAACAGACCCGGACTCAAAAGATCTGCCCAGCGCAGCACGATACGGAAATTTCGCTAATACCGTCGGTTGGCATATCAGGGACGCGCAACTCGTCAAAATCAATCGCACTATCGACGGGGTCTGGCCGACCTCTCCGACAACCAAACGAGTCGGAACGAATCTGAACCCAGTGACGCTGGCGAAAAAAATCGCATCCAAACCGTCAAAGCAACCCAAACTCCAAATCAACCGAATATCCGATCTGAACTGCGGACTGGTGATATCGGCCGCTAAATTCGAAACCAACACGAACAAGCCAACCGCCTCACGACCCGGATACCTGCACCAACCGCGATTCGTCTTCAGAAACCAGGCCGGGCAGCTCCTGGGCACAATCTACGCGTCAAACGCCACGTGGATATACTCAGACGACATACCCTCACTAACGGGATACTGGAAACTCAAGGAAGGCGTCCTGTTCCTGCCTTCAGACCTCACGCCCGAAGCGCTCGTACTAAGACAATCAGCCGAGTGGATAAGCTACATGTCGACGCGCGAACTTACCCAACTACTCAAACTCAAAAGCATCCCAGGTGGAGAATCAGCCGTCCTGACACTCCACGCACGAATAGCCAATCCCGTCAACAATCTCGTTATGCTGCTGCTTGGCTTGCCGTTTATTCTCTCTCGACAGCGGAACATCAAGAAGTCCGTCGGGCTGAACATTCTCGTTGTCGGGCTGTTCTACGTGTTCATATACGGATGCAGGTACATGAGCATCGAACCGGTCTGGGCGGCATGGTTGCCCGTACTTATCTTCGGACCACTGGCAGCAGTCATGTTCGACACAGTTAAAACCTGATCGCCATCGTCGCTTCTGCCCAGCCCCCAAGCTGGCCCCTCGATATCGATTCCCGAATTTTCTGTTACCAATCGCCGCGTCAAACCACTAAGGTTATGATGTAACATCAGCAAATCGGTGAGTTAACAATCGAAAGGAAAGCATCATGGCAAGCAGGAAAGCGGTTATCAGTGTTCTGACGATACTATCGGCAACTCTCGTGGCGTATGTAGCTTTGGCCCAGCCGGCCCGGCGCCGAGGCCCCACCCCCGCGGCAGGCGAAGTCAAAACCGAGATCAAAGCCAAGGACGCTTCGGAGAAGAAGATTCTCGATGTCCTTGCCGATCTGGACAAGAACCAGCGCCGCGGCATGATGAACGTGCCCGTCCAGGACGGCCGGCTGCTGCGACTGCTCGCTGAGTCCACAGGCGCCAAGCAGGTAGTGGAGATCGGGACATCCAACGGCTACTCGGGCATCTGGATATGCCTGGCCCTGCGGAAGACCGGCGGAAAGCTGATCACCCATGAGATCGACGAGAAACGCGCAAAGCTCGCCCGCGAAAACTTCAAACGGGCCGGCGTGGAAAAGCTCGTCACGCTCGTCTTCGGTGATGCGCACAAGGAAATCGCCAATATCAAGGCACCGGTCGACATGATCTTCCTGGACGCCGACAAGTCCGGATACATTGACTACCTCAAGAAGCTCCTGCCCAAGGTCAGGCCCGGCGGCTTGATCATCGCACACAATGTCCGCAGCCAGGCCGGTTCAATGAAACCATACCTCGAAGCGATCAACACAGACAAGAACCTGGAGACCTTATACCTGCACATGTCAGGCACAGGCGTATCAGTGTCGATGAAAAAACGTTAAAAACACCGTTAAAAAAACGGATAACAGGACAAACGGCGTCGGGGCTATCACTGCCCCGGCGCCGTTTATCGTAAAACCTGGATGTCGCAGCCCCGCCTCTGGCGGACTGGATATTCCTTGTACTCTAGCCAAGCGAAAGCCCCGATCCCGCATCGGGGCTGGGAGTCCGATCTAGCATCGGGACACATCGAGATTCGCCCCCGCCCCGCCAAACCCCCATCACCTCGCACCTTCACAATTGCTTCACACTTTTAGCGTGCACACTTAAACACAGATAAGTAGTACTACTTATCCAAGCCACAAATAACACGGGCACCCGGGAGATATAACATACTGCAACCAAACAAGTTAAGCAACCGCCCCGCCGCCTGAAATACCAATTGATCACCCCGCCAGCCGCTGAGGCCGATTTACACACATCACGAAGCTGTGAACATGCGAATTCCCCCCCCCACCGCCAGCCCCGACGCCTCACAATGCCCCAAGTATTTCATATTTTGATACCCAACCCGACACATACTGTCAAGCGAAGTTATTAATTCAAGGGCTGACATCGACGCCTTCCGCTGGCCTACGTTCTTTCTCCAGAAGTGTTACAATCTCTTTCATCCCACGGAGCTTTGCATGATCCAACAAAGTAAATCCAGGTTCCATATACAGGTCCGGGGCGGCGCCAGCACGAAGCAACAACGCGACCATTTTGACATGCCCTTCATATACGGCACAGCCTATTGGCGTCGAACCACTACTATCTGCAACATTAGGCTTGGCGCCATGCGACAGCAGGAAAGCGGCCATGTCATATGCGTCATACCTGGCGGACCTCACGAGCGATTCCACCATAAGAGACCATGACAACGACCAATAAGCCCCCTCCTTGACCAGATACTTTGCGGTTTCAGTGCATCCGTTCTGGATAGCAACACCCAACGGACTAGGAACATCCCGCAAAGTCGTGTTGATCTTCACCCCAGCATCAAGAAGTATCTTTATCATATCGTCCTCACCGTTGGCTGCCGCCCAATGAAGGAGACCGCGCCCCTTTCCATCAGTGCTGTGAACCAGAGTTCCATCAGCCTTCAGCAAAGCCTTGACTTCTTCGACCTTCCCAAGCCCCACGGCAGAAAAAATGTCTACGGCGGCTCCTTTCTCAACCAACAATCTGCCCAATACTCCATCCCCTCTCCACATGGCATGGGACAGGGGCGTATAACCATACATATCCTTAGCATTAACATTAGCGCCAGCTTCAATAAGCACGAGCGCCGTACGGTGGGAGCCCTCCTGTGCCGCCAGGCCCAATGGCGTGAGCCCAGTTTTGCTCTTCGCGTCTACCGTTGCACCGTGAAGCAGGAGACATTTCGCCGCTTCGGGCCCGGCGACATACGTAGTGTGGTGCAATGCCGTAAAACCCTTGTGGTCCCCAATATCAGGATTTACACCCCCGCCAAGCAGCTCGCGTAACTGTTCCATACGTCCCATTTCAGCCGCTGCATGGAGCAATGGCAATCCGCTTGCCGTTGCCATTGCAGGTCTCATGACCGCACAGTCCACAGACACCAATCCGGGATTTGCCCCATCTCGGCACCCCGGCAAGACCAGAATACAGCACGAAAACAAGAATAACAACAATGCCGCAACACAAGATGAGTTCATAGTATTATCCTATCTTACTACAGAATACCTGCCAATCGGGGAACCCCCTAAAACATAAAATAGCGAGATTCGTAATTCTGTGCGCATAGTAATGTTAGCACAAAACAAACGTACTCGTAACAAGAAAACAGCGAACTAAAAAGATTGACAACAAACCTGTTTTAAGGGCTGCAGCCGCCGCCTCCCCTTAAGTTTCTGGTCCCACACACTTCCTTTTTCTCCAACCCCAAACACATAGACCACCTGCAAGCAAAAACAGTAGTGAAAGTCCCGCACATATCAGCCAGAAAGCTCGACCATAATTCGCAGTAGCCCTCATCGACGAAGATGTTCGAGGCTTATGCAGAATATCCACAATCATACGTGGCGGACGAAACGCATAGACGATATCTCCAGTCGTTATATCAAATAGATAGCACTCTGAGTGCCTTGTGCGGATCTCGTATTGCCTAGCCGCATCATGGAGTCGCTCAGACGATTTCCATAAGTAAGGTGGGGAGGAATTCCACATTAATTCCGGGGCGGACACAAGCTCCGATATTAGATACGATCTCAGCAAAACTCCGCGTGAAAAGAATGCAACAGCTTCTGAATCCGGTGCCTCAAGCCCGAAACTCAGACGCACAAGGTGAATTCCATCTGAAAGAGGTTCAACACGGCGTTTGTACCAATCTACAGTCCACAGGGGGGGCTTTGAGCCATCGTTGCGATACAGGCCCGATTTAGCGTATGCAGACCGAAGGGTTCGTATCTCATTTGCCTTGGCTTCCGAAAAACGCCTCGCCTCATTCTCGGTAGATTGAGTGGTGAGCATAACAAAAATGTATTTCCCATTTGGTGTGGGTTTCACGTAGGAGGAAGGTGGGTCGATTGACAGGCCAAAGACCATCGCCGGACAGATCAGCACGACAAGGATTATAGCCGGAAGATATTTCACTCGAAACATTATCTTGCTCCTGAGGGACAATCGGGCTCACCCCTCAAAACATAAATAGCGAGATTCGTAACCCTGTGCGCATAGCGATTTTAGCACAAAATAAGCGGGCTCGTAACAAGAAAACAGCAAACCCTATTTTGTATTTTGATGCCTGCATCTATATGTCCGCCAGCAGATACCATCGACCGGCTTGCTTGACAAAATTAAGCACCTCAGGCCGCATTGACCACGTATACTCATTGTTAACGGAGAATGCGGACCTGGATGTCGCTGGCGCGGACGGTCATACCCGGTGCGCCGCTGGGGCAGTGGATCCCTACGTTACCAATCTCTCCGCCCACGTAGTGAGGCAACGGTTGATTCATGCAGACATTTTTATCATTTAACCACACGCTGACCATATTTCCGTTCTTCTGGACTCGAAGCGTGTTCAGATGTTTGACCGATGCGTCATAAGCTTCGTTTCCGCCCCAGTTTCGCCCGAGGAGAACTTTTTGGGATTGGACCACGAAATGACAGTTATGCCATCTCGGAGAGTTCGACATGTTGTCTCGCGGACCGAACGCCAGTCCGAGTTTCGAAAGTTGGTATGGCGCGTCGAGGACCTCAAGCGTGGCTTTGAGTTCAAAAGAAGATCCAAAGTTGACGTTGCACCAGATCACCGCGCCCTTGTAGGTGTTTCTGCCGATAAGCGCCCCATCCTTGTCAACGGTCCAGTGCCCGATCGCCGGCAGCCAACCGTTCAGGGTTCGGTCAGGATTCAACATGACCCATCGACCGGTAGCGAAATTCTTCCGCCACAGCGTTCGCTGCATTGCACTTAGTAAATACGTTCGCACCGAGGGCTCTTTTGACGCAAGCATGGTGGTTTCATAGAGCTTGATCGCCTCATCGTATTTCCCTTGAGTCCTCAGCGCATTGGCCTTTAGCACGGTGGGCCCGATCTTTCCGGTGAAGGACCGAATCACGCCGACGATGTTTTCCGACGGTAGTAACCCAAAGCTGCGTATGGCACGCTCATCTGGGGGCTTTTTCATGGTGTCGAGTATTTGGCGTGCATCGTCCCAATGGCGGGTCCTGACTGCAAAGCACATCAGCGTTGTGCGATAGAAATGCCTATGTTTTGCGCTATCGGTGGCGGTGATATAACTGGTCAGAACTTTCTTGGCGTTTTCGTAGACCGATCCGCTGCGTAAGAACGAGAAGTCCATCCCCTGATCAATGACGATTTCCCTCAGGACGTTGATCAGTTCGTAGGGAGTTTGCGTGTCGTATCGCCCTGTTTTCATGCAATCGAGTCCGAAGGCGTACATGGCGCTGTGGCTACCGCCCCATCTGGGGTAGAGAAACCACCTTCTCCTTTCGTAGGCCAACTCATGGTCGAATCGGGCGGTGACAGCGCGGTCGAACCAGATTCGTGACCCACGGGTGACCTGAATCATCAACTCCGGGGCATGGTGAGATTTTGGATCTATCTTCCACGCTGCGGTCAGGTGCTGTTCGGCTTTGGCGATATGTTCTTTGAATTTGGCCCATCCCTCTTCGGTCACCGTGCTGGCCCATCCGCTCCCACGGGCCTCCCATGCCTGCTCAACGTGACGTTTTCCGAGAGCAAACTCCCGCACCAGCGGATCGAGTTTCGGCGTACTTAGTATCGTCTTGAGCAGGCGATCACCGGCGGCGCCGGGACTTAGGTCGAGTAACTCGGCGAAATGCTCCAGCAGAACGTCCCGCTCATCTTTGCGGTACGTACCGTTGCGCAGTGCTTGGCCTGCCGCGGTGATCATGGCATCGAGGTAGTATTTCTTCTTCTCCGCATCCTCTTTGGCGGTTTTCCTCCATATCTTACTGGCCGCCCAGGCCTGGACGAACTGCGGGTATCCGCGTTTGACCAAGCCGGGGAAGGATTCGTTCAGAGCCCACCTGGCGAGGTAGCGATGATCCGTGTCGCTGAGAAACCTGCTCCATTCATAGAGGAAGAGGGGATCGTCGCAACCATCGATGTATATCTGTAGTCCGCGACGGACAATCTCCTCTTTGCTCATGGCGTCCCAGTAAGTACTGGACCGCTGGGCCACACCCTCGAGAAAAGCCAACACCCGGTCATCCCAGAGCTCGTTCTTGACGCCGATACGCTTGTAAGAATCCACCAACATGCGACGCTGAAAAGCCAGTGACTTTTGCCTGTATTCTTTTATTAGCGGGACGTCGGGCCCGGCGGGTATCTCCGCCATCACCGCGTGAATTGGCGTCAGCACCATCACACACACCGCGGCAGCGGAGAGCATCCATCGCCAGCTTGTTGAACCGGCGGACGTTAACTGTTGTCGGTATCGAGTCATTGTGTCACCTCAGTTTTCTTTTCCACCGATGCATCAGGTGTAGCCAATTTTTTCGCCATCACTTTGAAGTCCCAATACAGCGTCGTGCCCCTGGACCAGTTATCACCGCCCCTGATGCCAATGGTTACGTACTCGGGCACAACCGCCCGCTCGCCCCGCCCGATACGTTCACCGTTTGCGTACCAATCAAAGTGTGCCCCCCGAAACCTCACTCCGATTAGCATCTCCTCACCGTTGACGTACTTCCTGGTTACCCCGCGATAGCTCTTGGTCGAGTGTGCGCTGAGGTGTTGCGTGGGGCCGTCACTACCGATAAACATCTGCGTGCCGCCAAAATAGATACGCGGCCGCATACCGCTAGCGACGCTCATTCTAAACTGTATATAGAAGTCCTGGGGCAGCTTCTGCTTGAAGTTCGCTCGGGAGTTTCCGTCACCTCGAATTTTCCCGTCGGGGGCCTGAGTCCACTTGCCATTTGCGATTTTCCAGTTCTGCAGCAGATTCATATCGCGCGACGCAACGGCGAGCTTCAGGCCGACAAACCGTTTATTTTCTGCGGCGAGTTCCGTCCCTGACTTTCCTTTGACGCCCTGGTTATACAGTTTTATTGCGTGGCGTTGGAGGGATTCGCGGATCGGTTCTGGTTCCTTCTTCGCCGCTGCAAACCAACCTTCAGCCAGCGCAAGTGTTTCTTCGGATGTTCCGGCGGATTTGTTTTCCTGCAAGGCAAGCGATTTCAACGCCATGTCATCGCCCTTGGCAATATGCGTGAGTCCTGCGGCCCACTGATTTTGGTGAAACGCTATGAACCGCCCGATCATAAGATGCGCTTCGGCGTTATCGGGATTGTGCTTCAAGACGTCCAGGGCCTTGATGTACGCCGCATGGGCTCCGATCAAACTTGAGACCGCTACCAGCCTTTTTTTCGTACGAATCACCAACGGCTTATCGTCTCGCAGGCGCGCCCATTCGGTCAGCATGGTCAGCATTGATCCGGCCAGGTCAAACCGACCGCCCTCTAGCGACCGGTCGACTACCACGTATGCCGCCGCGACAGCCTTATCGAATTGTGCGGCCCACGTTATGACCGGCCCGATGACCTTCAGCTTTTGCATACGGACCGCCAACCAGTCGCCCTTGTAGCCCTTTTCCAGGTGCTCCAGTGATTGCAAGAGTGTTTCGACCTCGCCGCTGCCTGCCGCTTCGTCCGTTGCCCGATCGAGCAGAACGTAGCGCATAGTCGTATCGTCTTTCGACGCTTCGGCAGCAGTACAAAGCTTTCGGGCCAGTTCCTGTCGTTCGAGTCGTGACAATTTGCTGCCGCCATCACCAAATTTCTTGGAGATTTCCAGCGTTGCGGCCGAGCGTTTCTCGGCTGGCGGCGCATCAAGTCGCGGTATTGACTTGCTCTTGTCCGGCGTTTCCTTCGGGGCTTCAGGCCGATCCCCAGACCCCTGGCACCCGATCGCCGAGAGCAGACACGCCCCGATGATTAATACGGTAAACCTGAAACATCCATCCCGCAAATCTTGACTTGCTATCATAATACACCTCGAAATTTCGTTGATGGAGTTTGCCCGAAGCCATCATTCCCAATTGTATTGACACCACAGATACGCTCTGAGAAATAAATCTACCATTTACATCCTCACACGGTCAAGTAAATGAATTTAAAAATCGGGAGGCGTCGGGAGAACGCGAACCCCCACGCCTCTGAAGGGAAACAGTGCGCGGATGGATCAGTTCAGCAAGTGTTGAGAACACTCCTGCTGGGGCTTGGTCTGGTGTTGGCGGGTTGGGGCGTTGGTTTGTCGGCGGCCGGCCTGAATTATTTTGTTTTCAGGATTAGTTCTGCTGATTCCTGGGGGATGGGGTTGGCGGTTAGCCAGACTGCCGGGGCTACGCCGTCGCCTATTCCGTCGAATCCGAGCACTACCGCATCAATCGGTTTTCCGATCATATCTTTGGTCACGGGCACGTAATACGTCGCGTTTTGTACGGGCGATCTTACCGGGTACTCCCACTGGTTAACCATATAAGACGGAGCACGCGTCGGGCAGCCCACCGGTTTACCCGCCACTCGCAAGGCGGCGTAAGCCTTCCCCTGGCCGTGGCGGCCGTTAACCGCTATGCACAAGTAGGCGCCCCGGGCGGCTTCGGGCAGCGTGAACGAACTCCGCCAGGCCTTGGTCACCGCCAGAGAATCGTAGGATGCAAACAGGTTCGATCCGCGCCATGCGTCGCGTTTGGGCGCCGCACCGTCGTCGGTCCGTCCGGCCGCTTCGCGCAGATTCGTGAACAACCCGCCCATACGCAAATACCGCACCGGTCCGGCGCCGGACAGGTCGAACTTCATACCGTCACTGGTCTTCTTGCAGGGCACGGGGCTCCATTTGGCCAGATCGCTCGACACTTGCGGCGCCGGGGCTGGATTATTGGCCCAACCGAGCTGCACCCTCCGCCCCGCCAACTTTCTGACATGCTCAAATTTGATCTGGTACGACTTACCGGCTTGCAGGTTTATCTCACCGGTGCAGGCGGCGGGCGAGTCTTTTTTCGCCTGGGCGTCGATTACCAGCTTATCGTCGATCCACAACTTGGCGCTGTTGTTATTAGCGGCTACGAACCTGTGCATACCGGAGACCGCGGGTGTGATCCGTCCGGTCCAGCGGACACAGAAATCACTGGACATCTCTTTTACCGGCCCCTTGCGCCAGCGGAAGTTAATCTCGCGATCGAGGCGTGTGACTACAGGCTTGCCCTCGAACTTCGAGCCCTCGAAATACTCGCCAGTCAGCCCGCCGGGCTTCCCCGTGCTGTCTGTAAGATATTTCGCGGGAATGATATCCCAAATGCCCGAAGGGTCGAACGCACCTGTCACGTCCAGGCTGCTCAACTTGACGGGCTTCCCGAAATCCAACCGCAACGCCCCACCGCGAACGGGTCTGGCCCGCCCTGTGGCGCCGAAGAACGTTTCGGTATCGCCATCGAACATGAACTTGTCGTAGCACCCTCGCTCGCGCAGCAGCTTCTGGGCGAAGAATATGTCGCGGGCGGCTTTTACCTGCGGGATTTTCGTAGGACCTGATCGGTCGCGCGAGCGGTATTCCAGGGCGTTATTATCGGCCGAGAAACAAGTAGCTTCGTACAGCGCCTCTGCATCGTCGGGTATTTCGGTTGGTTTCAACTCGCCGAGCTTGCGATGCCAGGCGGTCTTAAGCGCCGCACCGCCGAACGCGATATCTACAGTTTGCCCTTTCAGGAGTTCGGCGGCGGATTTTCCGTTGATGCTGGCCTGGGCGAACGTGCGTCCGGCGGGGTCCAGTTTCACCGTAGCTTTCGAACCGGGCATGCCCAGCAATTTGATAACAACATCTTTCCCCGGCCGGTCGCGTACCACCTGGTAGTCGCATCCGTGTACGCCCAACTCACCGGATGGCTTGCTGGTAGCCAGCAGGAGACACGAACGGAACGGAAGCACCGCGACGCTCACTTCGGCGCCCGGTTTGAACTTCCCGATGATTCTTTCGTTCGGGTGGAACTGTCGCAGTTCGACGGCGCCGGAGCCTTCGAGGCCGACAGATTTGTCGAGCTTGACGGTATAGCTCTTCGGCTCCCACGAGAGATTGCGGAGAGTGATCAGGCGGGTCGATTTGTCGCCTCGCGAGACTGCGGACTGTCCGTATCGCTCTTCGGGCAGCAGGATCCCGTTGACCATGATATCGCGCCAGCGACGGTGCAGGTTATTGATGCGGGCGAACTTGGGGAACTCATCATCGCGCATGAACCACGGGCTCCCGTAGGTCTCCGGGGCCAGGATCAGGCTGCGGTTGAAGGCCTGGAGGATAAGGTCGTCGTCCCAGAAATCGATGCATGAGCTTATGCAAACGCCATGGTCTTCGGTGAGTCGCATAAGTTTGGGCGGCAGGCCGCGTGCCATCGCCGAAGCGCGATTGTGCGGAGCGGTGCTCGCCCAGTTGGCCATGTGAACGTCAATGTAAGTTTCCGCACCGCCCCAGAGGAACGTCGTGGCGTGAGGCTCAGCCACACCCAGATTCAAGCGATGATTCAGCAGGATCAGGTCAGGACTGTATTTGCGACACTCGATGAGCGTCTGCCGGAGGGCCTCCTGCTTGGAGTCGCGCAGTTGCGAACAGACGGCGTCCATTTTGAACAGGATAAAGTTGTAATCTTTGCAGAGTTTGACCAGCATGTCGCGCCTGGTCTTTTCTTCGGCGGGCGTGTCGCCGAACCCGTCTGGCCCGAGCCAAACGCCAAGTCGCGTGTCCATGGCGGCCGCTTTCTTGACTATCGCGTCCCAACCGTTGGGATAGTTGGACTTAAACTTCTCATCGCTGATCGTACCGTAGAGGTGCGGTCCGTCGATAGCTCCGGCGTCGAAAGCATAGATATCCAGCACCATACCGTATTCGCTGTTCATCCACTCGAAGAAGTCGAGGTTCGCCAGAGTGTTGGCTTCGGTGGCGCCTTCGTTGGTGTTATTGATCCAGGAGAAGTACTGCGAGTAGGAAGGCGTTTGCTCGGTGGCGCCTTTGGTGGAGAATTTCGTAATCCTGGTCTCGAGCGTTTGGGTGCAACTGACCGAAGCGGCCGCCAAAGCAAAGCTCACCAAAGCCAACAAAACCACCAAACCGTTACTGGTGAATCGAGTACTCATATTTTTCCCTTTCGAGTTATTTGGGATATGTCCAAGCGGTGTAAATTGTTTCTCTAGCGGTAATGTTAGCACAAAACAAACAGACTAGTAACAAGAAAACAGCGAACTAAAAAGGCAGACGACAAACCTCATTTTATATCCCAGCGCCCGCCCCCGACGCCTCATGGTCTTCTTGACGTATCGAATGGGCTATCACCCGCGGTTGACACAGCCGGCTGCGGCGTGGGATACTAATCGTGCCGGGCAGTCTGAATAAGTGCATCACAAGCGTGTGCAATCTGAATGCACCTCAGCGCAGCGGCGACGCTGAGGTCCAACGTTCGAGGAGAGAACAGTGAATAAGAATATCACACGACGCAATTTCATGCAGTTGGCTGCCGCATCGGCGGCCGCAAGTCTGATTTCATCGGCCGGACATGCCAGAGAAATCGGGGATCGCCCCAATATTGTAATCTTCTTTCTTGACGATAGCGGTTATGGTGATTTCGCCCACAACGGCAACCCAACCATTCGCACTCCGAATATCTCCAAGTTGATGCGGGATGGCGTTAACTTCACGCAATTTCACGTTACTTCACCGGCGTGCAGCGCTTCGCGCTATTCGCTATTGACCGGCCGTTATCCCGGGCGGTCGGGATTAGGCTCCTGGGTAATCGGCCCGAACTCCAAACGTCATATTCATCCCAAAGAAATCACTCTGGCTGAAGGATTAAGAAAACGCGGTTATAAGACGGGGATATTCGGCAAGTGGCACTTGGGAAGCCCCAATAAGAATAATGGCAAATCTGCAGAGACCTTACCGCTGGCTCATGGTTTTGATGAATGGATCGGAACCAATGTGTCCCATGATTACGGTAACGCGATGTTGTTGAAATCCGACCCGTCGGGAACTGACCCCATTAAGGGATATTCTCTCCTCGCCAAAAACTTACCGTCAAACCATAAAATGTGCGCTTCGTTAACCGGACGCTACACAGAGGCAGCAACCGCATTTATCAAGAAGAACAAGAGCAATCCCTTCTTCGCCTATATCCCCATCAACATGCCCCACCTTGGAATTCACGCCAGCGAGAAGTTCCTGGGCAAATCTCGAAGAGGCCTGTTGGGCGATGTTATGGAGGAGATTGACGACAGCGTGCGCCAGGTCCGCAAGACTCTGGAAGCCCACGGCCTCACAAAAAACACATTAATCATCTTCTCTTCGGATAATGGGCCATGGATACGTTTTAGAAACACCGCCCGCTCTAAATACGGTGAAGCTCGTCTGCACGTTGGTTATGCGACTCCATTCCGTGACGGTAAAGGCTCTACGTGGGACGGCGGGCATCGTGTCCCGGGGATATTCTGCTGGCCAGGGGCGATAGCGCCCAATTCAGTTGAACAATCGCCCGTAAGCACTTTGGATATATTGCCCACACTATTTGCACTAGCCGGTGCGGAGATCCCCAAGGATCGCTCCATTGACGGCCGTGACATCAGGCCATACTTGATGCCCGCAAAGTATAAAAAGAAAGTACCGGGATTTGAGTTCTACTATTCCGCGTCCGACAACAAGCCTTCTGCGGTTCGTATTGGGCCATGGAAGCTGCACATCCGCATATCATCGCAAACAGGCAATAATTACGGGTTCAAGGCGTCTCGTGAAACTCCGCTCCTGTTTCAAGTTGAGCATGATCTTGGAGAGAGAATCGATCGCGCGGGAGAGCAAAAGGACCTTGTCGCGAAAATGATGAAGAAGCTGAACACCTTTGAAACTCAAGTTGAAAAAGAAGGCGCCTTCTGGGACGCTGAATGATTAGCATGAAACTTCAGCATAGTTACAGGCTATAGGCAACAAACTTCCCCAAAACGCCAAGCCGCAAACAGCACGACTTGACAAAGGCTTGCTCATGGACGCCCCCCGCTCACTGGATCGGGACGTCTTATTGGTTTTGGTCTTTCGTTCTTTGTTCAAGATCAACCGGGCCGCTCTGAGGAGCATCGATACTGGCGGGGTTGGAAGTGGTCATGGGATCGGCTGACGGAGGAGCAACGCCGTCCTGGATGATCTTGCCGACAAAGAACACACAAATACCCGGTGCGGCGCCGATCAAGCCTACCAAGGCGAGAACAATGTTCCATGTCTCGTTCACGTTGCTTAGCACCAGGGATATCGCCCAAAGCGCCCCCAAACCGCCCAACATTCCCCCTAACAAGCCAGGCAGCAAATATCGTCCGCCTATCAACAACCCCGACACCGCGCCAACCAGAGCGA
>JABGPF010000106.1 GCA_018645065.1 Phycisphaerales bacterium | reverse complement strand
ATATATGGGTCGCGGTTTGAGAATCAGACTCCATCCCTATGCGATCGCCGGGAGTGAGTATCCAACTACCGTACAACAGGACACCCAGGATAATGCCCGTGGCCAGTTTTATTCTGCTGTTCTTGCTAGCTACCATTTGGCTTGCCCTGTGATTTACTCCATTTGCAGAGGGACGGTTTTCAAGGACGATTGTTCAAGTTAAAACATATTGAGCTCACTTATTGGTGTCAAGTTTCAGATAGGGACGATGTGGGATTTTTTCACCGGCCGTTCGCAACTCGATTATCGTCGGGTAGTCGATTTTGGGAACTTCTGTTAGTCTCTGTGCGTCAAATCTATATATTGGCCTGCGGTTCGATCATAAACATCAGGGTGTTATATGCGTAAAATTGCGATATGGATAGTGATTTTGGCTGGCGGTTTGGGCGGGTGCGCCTCTGGTGACTACTACCGCGGGCGTGTGCTGCTGGCGCCGGACACTGCTCAGAAGGGCACGACTGAGCGATTGGGCTCGTCATGCCTCTCGCACGGTAATTACGTGCGCGGTATCAACTACAGCCCCGACGGGAAAATGATCGCCTCGTGGGGCCACGACATGCGATGCCGCTTCTGGGGCGCTTCGTCGGGACGACTGATCTGGGCCACGCCGCAGGGATGGTACCGCATGCCGATTTTCTCGCCGGACGGTAAGCACGTTGCTATGGCTTATGGTACGGATGTTCATCTGGTGAGCCTCGATAGCGGGAAGGTCGTCCGAACGTTTCGCAATCATAGACGGGAGATCACCTGGATCGGATTCGCCCACGCAGGCGGGCGTCTGGTGACTATCTCTAACGATCGCACGATACGCCTATGGCACGTGGGGCTGGGCTGGGAGACGCGAAAAATCGAACTAGGCCGCGTTGGCGTTCAGTCGCTTAGCACCGCAGGTATCTCCGGCGACGGGAAACTCATGGCGCTGGTTACCGACTATTCAGGCGTGCGTCTATACAATCTGGACTCAGGGCGACTCTTGCGGACACTTAAACCGCCCAAACCGGCCTGGCCGCAATTGCTGGTTTTCAGCGACGATAACAAGAAACTGTACTGTGAACTGCACGATTCCCAAACGCTGTTCTGGGACGTGGCAGACGGACAAATATGCGATGGCGCAGCGCCAATAAGCCGAAAAGGCGCCTTCGACGTCTCGCCGGACGGGCGCACCGTCGCCCACGCCAGCGGTGGGAGGATCCGCCTGGAGGATGTTTCCACCGGCTTGGAGTTGCCCGTCTCAGCCGCACTGCCGCGCTGCAACACGGCGCCAGAGGTGATGGTGTTTCCGACGCCAGAGACGCTTGTCACCGCCTCGGCTACAGGCGTGTGGCGGTGGGATGTGAAGACCGGTCGCGATCGCCTTATGATCGCCAATTCGGGAAGGGGAGACGCCAAATACGCCTTGTCGGGCGATGGGCGACTTGCCGCCTTGCCGGACACTAACGGGTTGGTCAGCGTTTATAATGTTGCAACCGCAAAGCGGGTCGCACTGATCGAGCCAGACGCCGAGAAGATAACCAACACCGCATTCTCCGATGATTCCAAAACGCTGATAACCTCTTCACGCGATTCGATAAGCCTGTGGAGCATGCCCTCGGGCGTGCGGAAAAAGGTTATCAAGCTACCGAAGAAAAAGTACCTGAGCCTCACGTCGCTGACGCTGTCGCGCGACGGAAAAACGCTGGCTGCCGCGATAACCCAACCGAACCCGCGGCTTATGCGGCCAGGTTACCGCAAGCTCGCATTGGCGTCTCATGCCTTGCCCGCTACAGTGCGATGCATCGAGATATTCGATGTCGCCACGGGCAAATCACGCGGACGGATCGACGGATGGTTGTTTGCGCTCAGCCCAGACTCCCGCACGCTGATCACGACGGATTACAATCGGTTCGAACTTTGGGATATCGTCGCGATGAAACCCATTAAGAAGCTCGAGGGTAGCGGTGGGGGCGCCGCGTCGCGTATGCTGTTTTCGCCCGATGGCAGGAAGATTGCCATATCGTTTGTCAATCGGGGGAAAATTGGTGAGCGTATTTCCGACCAGTCAGGATGCGTCGAACTTATCGACCTTGACCGTGACGCGTCTAAAACGGTGAAAGTGCTGAAAGTAGATGACATAGCTTCGGCGCCGGTAGCGGCGTTCTCAAAAGACTCCCGCACCCTGGCAGCCGCCGGGGCCAGCGGAGTCATACTGTTGTGGGATTTTTTGCAAACCGCCGAAATTAACGAGCTGAGGCGATAATATTCGCTAGTAGGCTTGGTGATTGGGCGATATTGTGTATAATGACGTGTAGAACGATGCTTTTATGTTTCTGTTCCGGGGGCGAATTGGATTCGACCGGACGGTATGAGGCGTCGGCGGCGTGCCCAGGTTCCAAGGAGGCCTGGTAAAACACCTTGGGAATAACTTTTATATGCCAATCAACCGATGGCAATGGCTGCATAATCATGCATCCCGTCGCCCAGGGCTTGCCCGTGAGGCCTGACGCGACGACAAACAGCGGGCTTACCGATCGTAAGTTGTCTGGTTAACCGATTGGGAGAATTTGTCAGACTGGCTGAACCGTACCGTGTCGCAGGCGGGCCGGGGACGTAAGATGTCGAAAAACCGCGACTACGCACGTAGAAACCGACGTTAAAACGTCACGGGACCCGGGTTCGATTCCCGGCGCCTCCATTAGCAAGCCGCCTCTTCAGGGCGGCTTGTTTTATGGATGGGTAAACGGCCTGTCGATAGTGGGTGTGACGTTGGCGATGTGTATGTTTGTACGGCCGCGAAGAGGCACCAACTGTAAGTGTTGCTGGGGATAAGAATCATTGGGAAACTTGGGGAAATATGAGTATTACAAGTAAAGGCGATTGTGTAAAAGGTCGATGGAATCGTGGGACGCCTTTTTAAGGTTGTTCTCTCAAAGGCGGCGTTTGGGAGTTCGTCTTTGGGAATGTCCTTGTGGGCCAAGCCTGAACAGCCGTTGGCTTGGCCGAGGCGATAAAGCGAGCGTAAAGGTGAGTGCAATGAACGATCTATCAGCATGGGCAAGTGTACGGCCGATCATTTCTAAGCTATTGTTATGCAAGCTGATATTTTTTATGACGCTGGTGGGTGTCACGCTTGTTTCAGTTTGTTTATTCCCTGGTTGCGGACCGGGCAATTCCAGCGACGCAGCTCAGCGGAGCGGGGACTCCGCCGTGCCGAGCACAGGGGGTGATGCGGAGGCAACTGCTGGTAAGAAGATATTGCTTGTGCATAGTTATCACACGGGCTATCCGTGGGTTGACGGTATCACTCGTGGTCTACGGATGTCCTTGTCGGGCAGTGATGTAGAACTGCAAATATACTACATGGACACCAAGCGGCAGACCAGTGACGAGTGGAAAGAGCAGGCCGGTCGTCGAGCCCGAGAACTCGTCAAGGAATGGAAGCCCGATGTCGTCATCGCCGCCGACGACAACGCACAGAAATACTTCGTGTCCACGTTTCTGTCTAATCCGGATGCTCCACAGTTTGTGTTTTGCGGTGTGAACGCAGAACCGGCTGAGTATGGGTACCCGGCGCCGAATGTGACGGGGATACTGGAACGTCCTCACTTTGCGGCCAGTTTTGATATGCTTTCTAAGATTCAACCCGGTGTGAAGCGTATAGCATTCATTACCGATAACTCGCCGACCTCCAAAGGCGTTATTGCCCATCTCCGGACTCTCAAATTGAAGTACGAAGTGATGTCTATTGACACTCCCGACACTTTTGCTCAATGGCGTGCGATTGTGGAGCAGCGTGAAGCGACGGCCGATGCTCTTGCTGTATTTAACTACCATACGGTTCAGCAGAGCCCGGGCGGTCAGCGCGTACCGCCGTCCGATGTGATGAAGTGGACTGCTGAGCATTGCAGGGTTCCGATTGTCGGTTTTCAGGTATTCACCGTTGACGATGGCGCTTTGTGCGGATATCTCGAATCTGCAGTTGAACACGGTATGAAAGCCGGCGGGATGGCTCTTAAGATCCTCCAGGGCACGCCAGCGGGCGACATACCGATGATTACGGCGTTGGAGGGGCAATCCATGCTTAACTTGATAACGGCCCGGCGGTTGGGTATTAGTATTCGACCGGAATTGATATCTCAAACAGATGTTACGATTGGCGAATAGCTAGCGAGTAAACAATATGTATTTTTGGCGTAAACACAATAGTAGTTGCAGCGGTGGTCAGCGGGCGGTGCTCCTGGTGACAGTTTTATTGGGAGCTGCAATTACGTATGCCTTTTCCTGTTCTCAGATGCGTCTGGAGCAGCAGAAAACTGAAGCACAATCGCTCCAGGACGCCACGGCGGTAGTCGAGACTCTTCGATCACTTTTTCGTGACAAGGAGCACCTGTTGGAGATGATCAGGGGGCTGTATTCCAGCTCGAGTTATGTCAGTCGTGATGAGTTTTCCACTTTCGTGACGCCGATGCTTGAACGCACCCCCGGGATTACCAGTATCCAGTGGCTGCCCAGAGTCAAGTCTGCCGAGAAAGCGAAATACGAAATCGATGCTCGACGTGACGGTATGGAGCGATTTGTTATTTGTGATTATACTCCCGGCGGGAAAATGCTACCCGCCAAGTCGCGGGACGTATATTATCCCGTTTACTACGCAGAGCCCTATAAAGGCAATGAGGACTTACTTGGAGTTGATCTGTATTCCATGCCCATTATGCAACAAGCGATGGACCAGGCCGTTGGGAAAGACAACATTGTCTCGGTAGTCGGCAAGGGCTGCGTCAGGAATCCTTCAGGTCGCTCTGTGTTGTACATGATCATGCCTTTGTACAAATCGGGTGAAGTCAACTTTACCGTGTCCGGTCGCAAGGAGAATGTGGCTGGATGTGTGGTTATGGCGGTGGATGTGGACTCGATCCTGAACGTTGCGGTATCGCGGTTTCCCAACGTCAATGTGACGGTGGATGTTATGGACAAGAGCACCGATCAGTCTATGGGGCGGTTCTCCAATGCGGGGGGAGAGTCAAACCATAAACGGGATGAGAGCCAGCTTGCCGCCAGTACCAGCGAACGAATCGATTTTCTGCAAGTCGGCGACAAGACTTGGGTTGTTGCTTGCAGGGTGAACAATGCCGCCAGCGGACTGCTGGCCGTTGTATCGGGGACGCTCTTTGTCGGTCTGATTTTTACTTGTTTGTTGACTTGGCTTTTGAGGAATGGCTTTAGGCGGACTACGCTGGTTCGGGCTCTGGTGGGCGAACGCACCGCCGAGTTGACCCAGGAAATCGCCGAACGGGAACAGGCCGAGGAATTGCTGATTGCCTCGAAGGAAGAGACCGACCGGGTTAACGATGAGCTGGGGGAGGCGATTACGCTTGCTCAGGAAATGACGAAACACGCCGAGAAAGCCAGCAAGGCCAAAGGTGAATTTCTTGCCAGTATGAGCCATGAGATTCGTACACCCATGAACGGAATCATTGGGATGACGGGATTCCTGCTGGATACCGATATGACCGACGAGCAGAAGGATTACGCTCGAACTGTTCGCATATGCGGCGACCAATTGTTGACTCTGGTCAACGATATTCTGGACTTCTCCAAAATAGAGGCCGGTAAGCTTGATATAGAGATGCTTGATTTTGACCTTTGCGTCGCTGTGGAGGAGGCCAGTGACATTTTACGGGTAAAGGTTCAGGATAAAGATCTTCAGTTTTCCTGCGTGGTTGCTCCGGAGTGTCCGGTATGGTTGCGAGGAGATCCGGGCCGATTACGCCAGGTGCTTCTCAATCTAGCCAACAACGCCGTTAAATTCACCGAAACCGGTGAGGTGGCGATCTCTGTGACCCTGGACAGCGAGACCACTGAGAAGGCGATTATACGCTGTGCCGTTCGCGATACGGGAATTGGGATTTCCAGCGGTCAAATGGATCGGTTGTTCAAGTCGTTTTCTCAGGTTGACTCGTCTACTACGCGAAAATACGGTGGGACGGGGTTGGGATTGGTGATCTCCAAGCAGATTGTGGAGTTGATGGGAGGGCGGATTGGAGTCGAAAGCCAGCAGGGCGTCGGTTCGACGTTCTGGTTCACTGTAGTGCTGGACAAATCGTCCAGGCAACTCGGATCACCGCGATCGGATGCAGTTAAGGCTCCGGGCGGACGGCAGAAACCTTCATCCGCTTTGGGCACGAGACAGTCGACGGGCGAGGCTGCGAGTCGGCGCACGCGGATTCTCCTGGCCGAGGATAATATCATCAACCAGAAGGTCGCATTACGCATGCTTGAGACGAAGTTGGGATACCGCGCAGATGCGGTGGCCAACGGTATGGAGGCGATTGAATCGCTTGCTCGTCAGGAGTACGATCTGGTCCTGATGGATTGTCATATGCCCGAAATGGACGGATACGAAGCCACACGTACCATTCGAGATCCCAATTCACCGGTTAGCAATCACAACATTCCCATAATCGCCATGACAGCTAACGCCATGAAAGGCGATCGCGAGGAATGCCTGGCTGTTGGTATGGACGACTATGTTCCCAAGCCGATAGACCTCCGCAAGCTTGCTGACGCTATCGAGCGGAATCTTCCGGACCCGAGCCAAGGCGATACTGTCGCCAACGAACAATCGTGCGATCATACAGACACAGGCCTGGAGAGCCCATACGACAGGCAGGCTGCACTGGCCTGCGTGGACGGTGACGAGGATATGTTCGGGGAATTGGTCGCGATTTTCCTTGCAGACGCCCCTGGAGTCCTCGGGCGAATCGACAGGGCGGTTTCACGCGGGGAGGCTGGAGTGATTGCAGAGGCTGCTCATGCTTTGAAGGGCTCCCTGGGTATTCTTGCCGCCGCTAGCGCTCTTGGTATTGCACAGACCCTTGAAACACATGCCCGCACCGGAGATATGCGAAGCGTGCAGGATGCTTCTCGCATGTTGAGGCTGGAAATACGGAGACTTATGTCCGCCCTTACCGGATCGCAATTACAACCGCGGACAAAATCAAGTTCGGCGATGGAAACTGCCCAATAGCCTTCGCTAACTGCTTCAGGAAACACTCGATTAGGTAGCTTTTTCTGGGCATATTTCTGTTTTGAGTGCTATTGTCCTCTCCTTGCGGTGCGCAAAATTATGATTCTGGAACGTCGGGGTGACTATTGTACGGAACCAGAAATATCTGAATATTCCTTACAGTCTGACCCCTCACGTGCCGATGAGCAAATAACAGCACGGGATGCACCCGTTGCGGAAAGGCGATATGATTATGGCAAAAGAAGGCATCCTACTCGAATCCGGCACGAACGAAGTCGAGGTTCTTGAGTTCATACTTGGCGGACAGAGCTTTGGGCTTAACGTCACAAAAGTACAGGCTATTGAGCAATATGACGCTGAGAAGGTCACCAAATTGCCCATGGCCGATTCGTCTCTTGCCGGAATGCTGCTGTTCAGAGAGACCACCGTTCCGCTGCTGAACCTGGGCAACACCCTCGGTATCGAGACCTCCTGCGCAAGTGCGGTCGAAGGCAAGATCGAAGAACGCATTGTACTGGTCATGGAGTTTAACTCTATTGTGTCGGCTGTGATCGCCGACGGCGTCAACCGCATCCACCGAATCTCATGGGCCGACATTAATCCGCTATCGCCAATCCTGTCCGACACCTCGTCGGTATTCACAGGTTCGGTAAGTATTGAAGATCGTGAGGTGCTCATCGTCGACATGGAGAAGATCGTCTCGATGCTCCTCCCGGCTGCGGCCTTGCGACTGGCCAGCAAGAAGACCGAGCCCCACCCCCTGGCCGCCGAACGCGTCAACAAGAAGATCTACTTTGCCGAAGATTCGAACACTATCCGTCAGAGCATCTTCGAAATTCTCAACGAGGAAGGCTACACCAACGTTACCGCCTTCGACAACGGAAGCGCTTGCTACGAAGCCATTCTCGCCGCGAAGGCTCATGCTGAGTCCACCGGCGGCGACCTGTCCGACCAGATCGATCTCATTATCACTGACATCGAAATGCCCCAAATGGACGGGCTGACACTCTGCAAGAAGTGCAAGAGGGAGTTGAATATTAGTACTCCTGTGGTCATGTTCTCATCCCTGATCAACGATCAGATGGCCAGCAAGTGTGAATCGGTAGGCGCCGATGATTACATGGCCAAGCCTGAAATCGAAAAGCTCATCGCCATCCTCGACCGCCACTGCCTGGACAACCAAGCTGTCGCAGTCTGACCGGACGATTTGCTTTTTAGCTGGTTTTCACCGTGCCAAATCTGGTATTAATTGCTTCCTTGAGATATCCCTATATTCTCACGGTATCGCATTAAAGGAAGCATTATGCGGAAAATCATGGCGACGGTTGTATTGGTTCTGGCGGCGGGGTTTGCATCGGCCGGTCAGATCAGCGTTATCCCCCATCCGACAGTAATGACTCCAGGGACCGGTGAGTTTACGCTCACGTCTTCGGTTCGGATCATCGCCGCCGACGCGTCTTCCGAATCCGCGGCCAGGCAACTGGCGGGGTATCTCTCCCCAGCGACGGGTTACAAGCTGCCAATCTCCCGAGGCGATGCTGCTGACGGGGCGATCTGGATTGATGCAGCGTGTACGGACAAAACTATTGCGAAACTCGGCAAGGAAGGATACTCCCTTACCGTCACGCCGAAGCGGATTACGATTCGTTCGTCGGCGCCGGCTGGGGTGTTTTACGGTGTCCAAACGCTCCGCCAACTCCTACCGACTGGCGTGTTCTCGTCGAAGAAGATTGCTGGTGTGAAGTGGGGTGTTCCAAGTGTTACGATCTCCGATTCGCCGCGTTTCGGGTGGCGGGGGATGATGCTCGATTCGTCGCGCCACTTCCAGAACGTCGACACTATCAAGAAGTTTATCGACAATCTCGCGATGCATAAGCTCAATGTGTTCCACTGGCATCTGGTGGATTCCCACGGTTGGCGGGTCGAGATCAAGAAGTACCCGCGCCTCACTTCAGTTGGCGCCTTCCGTCGTCAGCCGCCTATCGGACGATATGGCGGATACTACACGCAGGCCGAGATCCGCGATATCGTTAAGTACGCCTCCGAGCGGTTCGTGACGATAGTGCCCGAGATCGAAATGCCCGGTCACAGCCGAGAGGCCACCGCGGCGTATCCGCATCTGGCTTGCGGGGATGACGGTAAGGACGTCGCGTGGTTCTTCGACTATCCGTGCCCAGCCAAGCGGTTTCCGAAGATGCCCGGAAGCGATGTATTCTGTGCGGGCAGGGAGACTACGTTCGAGTTCCTTCAGGACGTGCTGACTGAAGTTTTCGAACTGTTTCCGAGCAAGATGATTCACGTTGGCGGCGACGAGGTTAACAGGACTCACTGGCGTGCGTGCAAGGATTGTCAGAAGCGTATCGCAACTCTCGGGCTGAAGAAGAACGGGTTGCAGAGTTACTTCATGAAGCGTATGGAGACGTTTATTAACGCCAAAGGGCGCCGGATGATCGGCTGGGACGAGATACTCCACGGCGGGTTGGCTCCCAAGGCGACGGTGATGAGTTGGCGGGGCGTTAAGGGCGGAATTGCTGCAGCCAAGATGGGGCACGACGCGGTGATGAGCCCGCAAAAACCGCTCTATTTCGACCACGGTCAGGCAGTTCGGGGCAGTGGCGGGGGGCATCCGAAACACTGGCCTGGCACTGAAACGCTCGAAGAAGTCTACAAATACGATCCCGTGCCCGCCGAGCTTACGCCCGAGCAAACGAAACATATTCTCGGTTGCCAGGCGAACATCTGGAGCGCGTTCATCCACACAGACGAAGTGCTTGACTGCATGACCTGGCCACGCGGCGTCGCCCTTGCCGAAACCGCCTGGCGGGCTCAGAAAGCTAAAGATTACGCCAAATTCCTTCCGCGTATGGATGTCCACAAGCGGCGTCTTGCCCTGTTGGGCATAAGCTACTGGGACGCCCCGAAGCCAACTGCGCCAACCGCTGCGAAACTCGGTTGGACACCGGCCGACACGCCCAGGGAATACGCGTCGAAGAGTTGGAAACTCACCGAACAGCTAACCCCGGGCCAGACCTACCGCGTAACGTTCAACTGGACCAAGGGTAAGCACGGGCTGAACGTCAAGAACGTTGTTTTGCAGTCCGGCGACACGAAACTTACCGATTCGCATGAAGGGTTCACCGGCGGGCGGTCCCGCGACAACAGTTGGGGATTCCCGCTGCCAAAAACGGCGCCGAAAACCGGATGGACGCTCACTGCCGACATCCAGGGCAGCGCCGGGACCGCTTCGACAGGCACGATAATAATCGACACGGGCAAGGTCTCCTGGCGCCGTCCGCGGATCGTTCCGGAGATCGTCACCACAACGCCGGTAACGCAGAATCGCGACAAGAGAATCTATGACTGGTCGAAACGCTGCAAGCGGATCATCGAGCGGAACAAGAGCGTAAAGCCAGACATTATATTCCTCGGCGATTCGATCACGCACTATTGGGCCGGGGCCCCAAAAGCCCCGATTGTCAGCGGCCAGGCCGCATGGGATAAACTCTTCTCAGGTTACACCGTCACGAACATGGGCTTCGGATGGGACCGCACCGAGAACGTTGTCCACCGCCTGCGAAACGGAGCACTTGACGGTATCGCCCCGAAACTCGCGGTGATCCTGATCGGCACGAACAATCTGGCGGTCAAAAACAGTCCCCGCGAAATCTACTGGGGCGTGCAAGCCGTGGTCGACGAAATCCACAAACGCTGCGACAAAACGAAAGTGCTGCTGCTGGGCATCCTTCCGCGGAAACGCAAATTCGCCCACACCCCCGAACGCGTCAACAACCTGCTTGCCACCCTGAACGACCGCCCATACGTGCGGTTCTACAACGTGAACTATCACCTGCTCGACAAGGACGGGCGCCTCGCCGGCAAATTCTACCGTGACGGAGTGCACCCCAACGCCAAAGGCTATGCAGCGATCGCCGAGGCACTCCGTCCTGTGATCGATGAACTCATGGGGAAGGGCAAGAAGGTCGCCTCGGTCAAACCGGCCGTCTCGTCAACAAAGAAACGAGTCCTGATTCTCGGCGATTCAACGTCTATGCGTTACGCGCCTATCCTGAGAAAGATATGTCCCGGACTGGATATCGTCCGTCCGGGAGGGAACCACCAGGGAACGGTGACGGCGCTGAAGAACATCGACAAATGGGTGGGGACCGGCAAGTGGGACGTTATTCATTTCAATTTCGGCCTGCATGATTTCAAGCACATAGACCCGAAAACTGGCAAGAGTTCAAACAACTCCGAACACCCGTTCTGGGCTCCGCCCGAGCAGTATCGGAAGAACTTGGAAGCAATAGTCAAACGCCTGAAGAAGACCGGCGCGATTCTCATTTTCGCCACCACCACGCCTGTACCGAAAGATGAACATTATCGCGTCATCGATAACCGCATGTCGCCGGTGTACAACAAGATCGCACTGGAAATCATGAAGAAAAACGGCGTTGTCATCAACGACCTCTACAATTACACCCTGCCCCATCTGGACAAGTGGCAGCAGAAGAAAGATGTACACTTTCACAAACTGGGAACGACGAAAATCGCTCAGAAAATCAAAGCCTCGATAACGTCAGCCCTGTCAGCTCGTTAAATCACTTCGCCGCGACGTAGCGGATGTCGTCGAGGTAGAACGTTACGGGTTTGCCTTGTCCTGCGAGCGACCATCCGAAGGCGGTTTTGATGCGGGACAGATTGCGTCCGTCCAGCGGGATTTTCAGTTTTTGCCACTTGGTCGTCAGTCGCACTTCCTTGAGTTCGCCCTTTGCGGTGTCGGCATAGGGATTGTTGTCGCCAACCCCGCCGAGTAAGAAATTCACCACCTCGCCGCCTTTTGCTCCTCGCACCCAGAACTCCAGTTCGCCCGCGCCGGTGAGGTTGAGTCCGCCGGGCTTCAGGCCTTTCCAATCGCCCGCAGGCGACTGCCACAGAACACCGCCCCAGTTATCGGCGGCTTGGTATTCGATCTTCATGCAGGTCTTGCCCGCGTGAGGATTGTCGGTGCAGTCCGGCGTCATCACGATGGCCTTGGTGTTCCCCATGTAGCCCGATGGTATGTACGGATCCTCCTTCACGCCGTCTGCGTAGATCGTGAACGGGAGTTTTGCTTTGGGGGATGGTTGTGCGACGATCGGTGCGTCTACGTGCATCGGCACGTTGGCGACCGCGGCGCCGCCCTTGCCGTCGTACACGTAAGCAAACAGGCGATATCCGCCTCCGCCTTTCGGGATTGTCACTGTCGCTTTGGCGCCGTCAGCGGATACGGCTTGGGCGAACGTGTCGGTCTTGGCCTGGGCGTCTCCGCCGACGCCGATGGTTCCCGAATCGTGCCTCAGCACCCACTTGATCGTCAGTGTATCCTTCTCGTTATCGCTTGCCGATACCGTCGCCTTGACGGTCTGGCCCGGTTTGAGTTTGCTGGTTTTGTCCGCGGAGATCGACTCGATAATCGGGCAGCGATTCTTGGGCGGTTTGCCCGTCCAGGCTTCTGATATCGCATCGGCCGCTGCCAGTCGCGAACCGTCGGGCAGGATCATTCCGAACCATGTTGCCGTTGTCTCTTGCTTGTTGCCCCACAGGAACGCGTACGACCCGAGGCACAGGCCCGGCTGGTCGGTCACCGCTTTGCGATATCCATATGCGTAGTGTTTGCCCTTGGCGGTGCTGCTGTTTTCGATAGCCGATCCCCACGCGGTTTTGCTCACTTCCCACGGGCCACGCGGGCCGAACTCGGTGACGATATACGGTTTGGATCCGCCGGCTTTGCGATACCGCTTGGGCATTGACGCGATCCCAGCGTAACTGTTCACGCCGATGATATCGATGTCCGGGCAGAACCGTTCGATGCTCTTGGTCTTGTTTTCGCCCAACTCAGCGATAACGGTCATGGTCGGGTGATTGGGGTCGATCTGCTTGCATTTGCGAGCAATATCGTTGACGGCATACCAGATCGCCGGATTCTTGCCCGACCCTTCCATCTCGTTTCCGATTCCCCACATGAGGACGGCGGGGTGGTCCTTGTACTTGCGGACTGTCGCCAGGCAGGTGTCTAACTGCTTGGTGACTGAGGCTTCATCCTGGTAGTTGAACCCGTGGCGTTCATGTCCGAGCCAGAGCCCGACACAAACGGTCAGATTGTTCTTCTGGGCGCTGTCAAGAATAGCGCCGAGGTTGTCGGAACCCCATGTTCGTATCGAATTACCGCCTGCGGCCACCAGCTTGTCGAGGTGCTCGTTGCCGCCGATGCCCTTAATAAAGTAAGGCTTTCCGTTGCGCGTCAAACTATGCTTGCCCTTGACCGTTTTAAGCACGACCTTGGATGCATCCGCCGCGTCGGCAAGTTGTGTTGCGGCGGATAATGTAAGACAAACAGCCAGCAGAATACACTTATGTGCGAGATTCATATAATGCCTTATTTAGTAGGTTCTGAGTCTATGAAGCCAAGCGGTTTGCCCCAGATTTTCAGGAGCAGTTTCGCCAGAATCGGGTCGCGTTTGACCAGAGCTTCGCGTTCTTCCTTCGTTCCGTGGTAACGTGTGGTTACGCCGGCGAAGAATTCCTTGTGGTTACTTTTCACCCAGTCGCGTTTGGGATAGGTGTCGCCGTTGACGCATCGCTTGTAGGCGGCCATTATTTCCTTGTGATTGAAGCTCAGGAAATTGTCGTGGTAGGCGTGTGCGTATTCGTGCAGTAGCACGGTGACTCCGCGATCGAACGGGCGGCGGGCCAGTGAGGCTGCGTTTCCGTATTCAACGCATTTTACCTTCTTGGGATTGAAGTCCATTTTCTTCAACCAGTCCAGACCCGGGTGATATTGATAGGCGGAGGTCCGTCCGTGCGGTCCGTTGGTTGAGTCGACTTCGAGCCAGAACGTTACGGTTTGGAACTTTGCGATCCCTTCGGGGCGGACCATCTTCTTGAGCTTGATCATGTGGCTTTTCAGACCAGCCAGCGCCTTGGCACCCGTGGCTTCGAGCCTTCCGCCGGGCAGCAGACCGTTATTCACCTTCACCTTCCAGCCCTCGATGTTCATGAGAGTGTAATGCGAGTCCGGTTCGTAGGGTTGAGCCTTGCTGTAGGTGTATAACCATTTGTCTTTCAGCAAGCCGCACTTGTTGAGCCAGTTTTCCAGGTCCATTTTCCACGGGTTTGCCTTGTTGGTTACGCCGTGACCGCCTTGGCGGTAGAGCCTCAGTACGGTGTCGACCTTGGCTTTGCGAAGGGCCCTGTGGAACTGCATGCTGTTCTCCGGCGGGACCAGCGTGTCGTCGCGGGCGTGGGCCAGGAATGTGGGCGGGGTGTTGGCATCGACCTGCAACTCGGCCGACAGTTCGTCGATGAGCTTCTTGTCGGGGTTCGGGCCCAGCAGGCGGGCTACCGAGGCCTTGTGCGGCTTGTTCTTCATACTGACCACTGGGCAGAACAGGGCCATGAAGTCCGGGCGGCAGCTTAGTCTTTCGATCGGGTCCTTGGCGTCTTTCTTTCCTGCGTGGTCCTGGGTGGCCAGCGTGGCCGCAACGTGTCCGCCGGAGGAAAACGCTACGACGACGACTTTCTTGGGATCGATATTCCACTTCTTGGCGTTGGCCCGGATGAGTCTGACTGCACGCTGGGCGTCTTGCAGCGGGGCGGGGTGGCGGTATCCGTGCACTGGCAGGCGGTATTTCATACTGAAGAATCGCACCGGGCGGGTCTTGAAAAAGTCCCAGAACGTTCCATAACCGGAGATATGCTTGTATCCGCCGCCGGGTATCAGCAGGACGGCGGGGGCGGGGCCCTTAACGTCTTTGGGCGCCGGGAACACCTTGAGCGTGGGGGTGTCGTTCTTCTCTGTGCCTTTGGCGCCGGGTGCTCCGTCGGGCCAGAGCTTGACGGTGTCGTCGGCTGCGAGTGCTGTCGACAGGCAGCAGGTAAGGATAAGCGTCAGGGCGATCGCAGTTGCAGCGATAACGTTGGTTTTTCTTTGCATCATATCTTTCTATTCTCCGTAGGCGTCGAATTTCCTGTATGAATGTTACCTGCAGGCGTCGCAGGCGGGGGATTGCATTGTATCGAAACCACTGTTCAGGGCAAACCGTAATTTGAATCGTGGATCGCTCATTTACGAATTGCCTTCATATTGCTCAGGTAGTACACTTCCGTCCATGGCTGATAACTATGTACATCTTAATGGGCGCCTTGTGCCGTCCGATCAGGCGGTGGTGAAGGTTTCTGATGCGGGCTTCCTTCACGGAGCGTCGTCTTTCACTACGATGCGAGCGCACAACGGGGTTGTGTTTCGCCTGGGCGATCATCTGGCCAGGCTGCTTGGGACTACCGATGTTCTGGGCTTGCGCACAGGCGCCACGGATGAGACACTTACCGCGGCGGTGAGCGAACTGCTGGCGGCCAACAAGCTCGACGACGCTAGGCTCCGCATAACGCTGACGCCCGGAGGGTTTGGCGGTGAGCCTACGGTGGTCATAACCGCAGAAGCGCTTCCTGAATATCCGCCCGCCTGGTATAGCGACGGGATCGACGTGTCGATTACCGAACTTCGCCAGTCTCCCACGGACATCGCCTCGGGGCGGAAAACGGGTTGTTACTTCCCGCGGATTCTCGCGATGCGGACAGCTGCGGCCAAGAAGGCTCAGGAGGCGTTATGGTTCACGCCGGCGGGGCATCTGGCTGAGGGATGCTTCTGCAATGTGTTCGTCCGTTCGGGCGACGAACTGCTGACCCCGCCGCTGGACACGCCCGTTCTTGACGGTATTCTCCGTGGCGTGGTGATGGAGCTTTGCGAAACGCTTTCGATCAAATGCAGCGACACGACGCCTCTGCTTGGACGAGAGCTCCTCGAAGCCGACGAAGTGTTCATGACCTCAAGCTGCAGCGGTATTCGCCCGGTGGTGCGTGTTGAAGACCATGCGATTTCCGACGGTAAAGTCGGACCGATCACCATGGAGCTGATGCAGGCCTACAAGGATTTGCTCGAAATCGAATGCCCGCCCAAGACAAACAAATAACACCGAATATCGGGAGCCCGCCATGAAAACTGCTCAAATAGTTAATTTGCTAGAACAGATTGCACCTCCTTCGCTGGCTGAGGATTGGGACAACGTCGGCCTGCTTGTGGGTGATCGGGCGGCGAACGTCAGGAAAGTTATGCTATGCATCGACCTGACGCCCGAAGTGCTCGAAGAAGCGATCACCGAGAAAGTTCAAATGGTCATGGCGTACCACCCGGTGATTTTCAAACCGATCTCCCGCGTTACGTCCGACGCCAACGAGGTGGTCTACCAAGCCGCACGTCATGGGATAAGCGTCTACTCGATGCATACCGCCCTGGACGTGGCGCCAGGCGGGACGAACGACGTTCTCGCCGACGCTATGGGGATAGGCGCCCAGCGTAAACCGCTTGAGGCGGCTGACGGACCGGGCGAGTGCAAAGTAGTAGTTTTCGCCCAGGCCGAGGAAGTCGCCGAAATTGCCCGGGCCGCATTCGCCGCCGGCGCCGGAGTAATAGAAAACTACACCGACTGTGCGTTCTTCGGATACGGGATAGGCTCCTATGCTGGCGGTCCTGACTCATGCCCGACGATAGGGCATCGCGACCAGACCGAAGCGGTCGAGGAAGTTCGACTCGAACTGGTATGCCCGCCGCATCGCGTTTCGCAAGTGTGTGACGCGATTCGATCAGCCCACAGCTACGAAACCCCCGCGATCGACGTTTACCAGCTAAGTGCCGCCGGTTCAGGCGGAGGGATGGGACGCGTCGGGGCTCTGCCGCGACCGGTAACTGTCGCGACACTGATCTCACGCATCAAGAAAGCAACCGGAATCAAGCGAGTTCTATTGGCCGCTCGCCCGCGACCCAAAGCAAGCAAGGGCAGCGGAAAGGGCGGTCTGGTTTCGGTCGCCGCCTGCGGAGCAGGAGCGTGCGGGAGCATGTGGAAGCAGGCTCTGGCAGCCGGCGCGGGATTCTACCTGACCGGTGAGATGCGACATCACGACGCACTGGCGGCGACAAACGCAGGGCTTACGGTTGTTTGCGTCGGCCATTCGAATTCAGAACGCATCACAATGACCGTCCTGGCAAAACGAATCGCAGACGCCATGCCGAAACTCAAAGTGACAGTATCAAAACTAGACAAAGATCCGTTCGAGATTGTCTGACCCGCCGCGGGTTTTCGCTATTTGATTTCTACGGAGTAAACGAATTTCTTGTCGTCTTTGTCAGGTTTTATGCCGACCATGAAGCGTCCGGTAATGCTTATGATCTTTGTTTTACCGTCCAGTATCGATGTGGTTTTTCCGGTGGCTGGGTCGTGGATCGCATAGGAATAGTTTTTCTTGCCCAGTACGATCATCCCGGTTTTGCCCGGTGCTGGACCTATAGGGATGAGGTCTT
>JABGPF010000477.1 GCA_018645065.1 Phycisphaerales bacterium | reverse complement strand
GTCGAGTCGATTATCGGCCCCGCCGCCCGGTATAATCCCGCCAACGTCAAGTCTATGTCGCAGCTTCCGTGGTCGCGAATCGAGTACGACAAGCTCATGGCTCAATTCGAAGACATCGTGGGTGTTCCTCAGATCCCGGCGAGCTACTATGTCAACCGGAATATCGTATACGCTTTTCGAAATGTCACGTATTACTGGAAGAATCCTCGAGAAATATGGTTTGAGAATAACATTGAAAGTAATGAGGAAATTACTCGCAAACGCATTGAGTTCGGTCTCGAGAGTCCGGACGCGCTTATCCGTTGACATGAAAAGGGAATCGGTATCATCGTGGAGGTGAATTAGTGATTAACGTAGCGGTCGGGAAAAAAAACCTCTGGGAACGAATCCGACTCAATGCGATACACTACGTGATGATCGGACCTTATGCCGTCGGCTTTCTGTTCTTCACGGTCGTTCCGGTTATCGCGGCTCTGGTTTTAAGTTTTACCTATTTCAACATGGTGGAGTTCCCCGAGTGGCGGGGATGGTTCAATTACATCCGGCTCTTTCTCGACGACGACGTGTTTCTGATCGCGGTGAAGAACACTTTGGTGTTCGCTTTTATCACCGGTCCCATCAGCTATCTGATGTGCCTTTTACTCGCATGGTTCATCAACGAAATGCGACCCTGGCTTCGAACGTTTTTGACGTTTTTATTCTTCGCGCCGTCCATTTCCGGCGAGCTCTATCTGGTGTGGGGAATCATGTTCAACGGCAGCCAGTACGGGTATATGAACGGCTTCCTCTTACGACTTGGTCTCATCAACGATCCGATACAATGGCTCACCGACCCGGCATATACGATGAAAGTTCTCATACTGGTTCAGCTGTGGACAAGTCTCGGTGCGGCATTTCTCGCATTCATCGCCGGTTTAAAAAATATAGATCCGAAGATGTACGAAGCGGCGGCGATCGATGGAATAAAGAACCGCTGGCAGGAGTTGTGGCATATTACGCTTCCTGCGATGGCGCCGCAGCTCATGTTCGGCGCCGTCATGCAGATAAGCATTTCGTTCGCGGTAAGCCGCATTTGTATGCAACTCGCAGGTTTCCCCAGCACCGATTACTCGGCCCATACGGTCGTGACACACATCATCGACGTCGGATTCATCAGATATGAGATGGGGTACGCATCTGCGATTGCCACCGTCTTGTTCATCGCAATGGCTCTGACGACAATTGCGATTCGACGCTTCTTGAGGAAGTTCAATTGAGGTACCGACGATGAGCACAAAGAGTATCGACACCGATAACTATTTACCCAGGACGAGGAATCCCTTTGTTCGGCTCGTGCGTTTCCTGCGCAAAAAACGGCTGAACAGGTCGAAATGGGGAGACGCCCTCACATTCCTGGTACTGATCGTTCTTGGCGTATTCATGGCGCTTCCCTTCTATATAGCCATAGTGAATTCCCTCAAACCGCTTGAGGAGCTTTTTCTTTACCCCCCGCGGCTCTACGTAGTTCGGCCGACCCTGGACAATTTCTTCAATCTCGGATTGGTAGTGCAGCAGCTGTGGGTTCCATTTAGCAGGTATCTTTTTAATTCGGTTTTCGCAAGTGTGGTGGCGACCGTGGGTCACGTTGTTATCGCTTCGATGGCGGCGTTTTCTCTTGCGAAGTACAAATTTCCGGGGTCGCTCCTCCTCTTCAATGTCGTAGTACTGTCGTTGCTGTTCGCCGGCGAGGTGACCTTCATCCCTCGGTATATCGTCCTGGCGAAGACCGGGTTGATAAATACCTACCTGGCGCTTATCGTTCCCTGGCTCGCGGGATCGCTGGGTCTTTTTCTCATGAAACAGTTCATGGGGCAGATTCCTGACGAGCTGCTTGAGTCCGCGAGAATGGACGGCGCTACGGTGCCCCGAATCTACTGGAGTGTGGCGATGCCGATTGTAACTCCGGCGTGGCTCACGGCAACCGTACTCGCTTTTCAAGCGATCTGGAACGATCCTGGTTCGGGTTACATCTTCAACGAGGAGCTTAAGCCTATAACGACCGCCCTTCGTCAAATAGCCGGCGCAGGCATTGGTCGAGCCGGCGTGGTCGCGGCTGCAGGGGTGCTCATGTTCGTGCCGCCTGTCATCACCTTTATCGCCGTTCAGAGAAAAGTGCTTCAGACGATGGCGCACTCAGGAATTAAATAAATGATATCGCGGGATCCGATCTACAAGCAGTTAATCGCTATTATCCGCGAAGATATTGGAAAAGGCGTATATCAGATCGGCGACCGTTTCCTCTCTGAACGAGAGCTCAGCGAGGTATATGGCATCAGTAGGGCGACGGCCAATAAAGCAATCGCTTGTCTGGCGGCCGAGGGCGTCCTTGAAAGCCGAAAGGGCGCCGGTACTTTTGTGTGCGCGAGCGTTATTGATTACGATCTACGCAGTCTCGTGAGCTTTACCGAGCAGGCGGTAGCCGCCGGTAAGCGGCCCTCAACCCGCGTGCTGTTGTTGCGCAAGACAAAATCGATCGATCTGCCGATCGAGGTTCGAAAGAGTCTCGCGATAAACGGAGAAGAGAGCGTGTTCTATATCGAGAGGCTTCGTTTGGCCGATGAGGTTCCAATGATCTTGGAAAAACGGTTCGTTCTCTGCGCTTTTT
>JABGPF010000105.1:1001-17484 GCA_018645065.1 Phycisphaerales bacterium | reverse complement strand
TAATGATAACCAATTGAATTTATTCAACTTATGATGGGACAGTAGTGATCACTGATCACTGATCACTGCCAACTGATCACTGCCAACTGGTCACTTAGTTGCGATATAATCGATAACCAGCACTTTTTCCAGTACCGGACCGACTAGTTCTACGAACTCTTTGTGCGCCGGGTGCGGAAGGTAAACCAGGCGACCGGCCGCGTCGTCGAAGGTCACAAGGAAGCAGTGCGTCAGATCGGCATTGGCGCCGCGTCCTGGTGTAAGCTTACCGCACTCGAACGCCTTGATCTCAGGTATCCGGGCCGGAAGCGATCGGAACTTGGCCTCGACGGCGGCGATCTGCTCGGCAGTAGCGTCATCCTTGAACTGGAACATCACCACGTGGCGAAGTTTTCCTCTGGTGACTATCGGAGCCATAGGCGGCGTGGCGTCTTTGGCGATATAATCGAACACGAGAACTTTTTCCATGATCGGACCCAGCGATTTCATAACGGCCTGGTGGGCGTCGTGCGGTGAGTAAACTTTCAGCCCGGCGGGGTCCTTAAAAGTCACCAGGAAGGCGTGCGTAAATTCGTCCTGGAGATTCTCACAGCTAACGTCGGTGCCCCACTCCATAGCCTTGATCGTCGGGATTTGCGGCTGCATGTCCATAATCTGCTTTTCGATCGCATTGATATCCGCAGCGTTGGCTTCGTCTTTGAACTTGAACAGAACCACATGGCGGAAATCGCCCGAATGATCAATCGCCACATCCGAAGACGACACCTCAGGAGCGCAACCGGCAAGCCAGCATACCGAAACCAACACCAACAACGCCGAAAGACCAAATCGCTTCATCATGTCTCTACCCTTTCATTGCTCGCAGCCGCTGCCGCAAAATTATATAAACATCCCAAAAATCAAACAGTTACTAGAATGCTACCGTTTCTCAACTCACAGTCAAGAACGATTCGCCATTGTTTCGGGGCCAAACTTCGCGACGGCCTGCAATCGATGAAAAAACACTTGCCCAAACCGCCCCGGCGAAGATATCTTGGCGCCATGGAAAGCAAATACGAACAATTTGACCGAAGCAAACTTAACGTCCTGTCGCTTGACGATCGCAAGAACCTTGTATCGATAGACGACCTGCTGGCGATCGGCGATCTGCCCATGCCTATCGATAACGCCGATATCGATGCAGTGGCCGCCGCGATCGAAGCGGCCAACGAACGCAACGCCTCAGTAGTGCTCATGATCGGCGCACACACTATAAAACAAGGCCTAAGCCGCTACCTCATCGACTTCATCCGACGCGGACTGATATCCGTTATCGCCTGCAACGGGGCATGCGCGATACACGATTACGAACTGGCGAGAATCGGAGCCACGTCGGAATCAGTGGCGGAGAACATCACGGCCGGTAAGTTCGGAATGTGGGAGCAAACCGCAGAACTGAACGACATCGTCACCGCTGGTAATGCAGAGGGCCTGGGCTTCGGTGAGTCCGTCGGGCGAGCAATATCGCAAAGCCAACTGCCCCACAAAGACATCTCCGTATTCGCAGCGGCCTGGGAAGCCGGCGTCCCGGCGACGGTCCATATCGGGATCGGGCACGACATTATCCACCAGCACCCCAACTTCAACCCCGCCGCCGCCGGCGAGGCCAGCTACCGCGACTTCCTGATATACACTCGCGTTATAGAGAACCTCGAAGGCGGCGTGGTGCTCTGCTTCGGAACCGCGGTCATGGGCCCGGAAGTCTACCTCAAAGCCCTGTCGATGGCCCGCAACGTCGCATCCAGCGAAGGCCAAGAGATTCGCAACTTCACCTCGGCGGTGTTCGATCTCGTCGGCCTGAGCGGCGACCTGAACACCGAGGCGCCCAAGGACACACCGGAATATTACTACCGCCCGTTTAAGACAATTCTGGTCAGAACAGTCCGTGACGGCGGAAAAAGTTTTTATATTCGCGGAGATCATCTGGCGACAATACCGGCGTTGCACCACGCCCTAACCTGACCGGTCCGGCAGACCGGAAGTTCACAATAAGTTCACAGCTCACAGCGCTGTGAACATCAGACCCAGATGGACCCCCGACCGCAACACATAACCACAAGCCATTATACAACAACAGCTTACATACACACACCTCATTTCAACCCGCTGATATACGTCCTGTTTCGAGGTTCACAGCCAGGGTGATTGTGAACTTGTGGGCATCTTTTACACATCCGCTTTTCAGCATATAGCCCGGGGGTAAATTTCGCGGGTTGGAGTATTTATATCTATTGTGAAAAAAAATAAGTCAGAACTCTCTTGACAGTGCGGCATATTTGTGGATAGTTTCATATTCAAGTTAAGTGCTAATGGGTTAGCGGGTTGATTGTGGAAGCGTTTCCCGTCCCGCTGGGAAGACTGAGCTTAGGCTCGGCATCGTTGCTGTAAGCAAATCCGATCGCGCTAGTTTATTGAAGGAGCCAGCAAATGGCTAACGGCAGAGTAAAGTGGTTTAAGGACGAAAAAGGCTTTGGATTCATCGAGATGGAAGATGGCACGGACGCATTTGTGCACCATAGCGACATCACGGGCGAAGGTTTCAAATCGCTGTCTGAAGGCGATGCAGTAACCTGCGAAGTTGTACAGGGCGAAAAAGGCCCGCGTGCGACAAACGTAACCAAAGCCTAGGCTTTGAAGATCATTGACGCCGCCCTTTACGGGGCGGCGTTTTTTTATGCGCACTGCACAAGATACCGAGTTTTGCTTGACATCACCCGGTGTCCTGACGATAATGCTCATCTCAAGGCCGCAGCTTGCTGCAGCCAAAGCAGCTACGGGGCGTAGCTCAGCTTGGATAGAGTGCTTGACTGGGGGTCAAGAGGTCGCTGGTTCAAATCCAGTCGCCCCGAGTAAAAAAGTCGGTCCTTTTGGACCGGCTTTTTTACTAGAGCAGGAGAGAGACAGAAAGTAGAGAGTAGAGCGATAAGCTAAAGGCACGGCCTACAACCACCTCAACAGCCAAATGCGCCACTCCTGCGGTCTCCTTTCACCTTTCTACTTTCTGCCGATGGTCGTCAGCCTTTCTACTTTCTATCCGTTATCGTTATCGTTAATCTATCCCTTGCTGCCAATCCAGCCCGTCGGCGACAACCCAACCAAAAGGGAGCAATCCATGGCATTCGCATTTAAAAAGCTGATCGCCTACCAGAAGTCCGTTGACTTTGCCGACAAGATTACCGAACAGACGGGCCAATTCCGGCGGGGTTTCTACTTCCTGGCGGATCAATTGAATCGTGCAGCCGTGTCCATCGCGCGAACATCGCCGAAGGCAACGGTCGGTTCACAAAACCGGACCGGAAAAACTTCTTCGGTATTGCCCGCGGATCCGTCCAGGAGTGCGTACCCTTGCTGGAATTGTCATTGCGTCGAGAGCTCATCGAACCGGCGGTGCATCAGGCACTAAAGGCTGATTTGGAGGAGATCGCCAAAATGCTGTCCGGCCTGATCAAAGGCCTTGATAACCGAAAGACGTAGTCTGCAATCGAGTGTCCGGACTGCCGTGCGAACCTGCCCCAAACACACCCTTATTCCCCTTCCACCATTCGCCGCCTGCGAATCATCGCCAGTCCGCCCAACGCCAGCATTCCCAGCGTTGCCGGTTCGGGAACTTCCGCGACGCGGAATCCAGCGTAGAAGCTCTCGCTCACCCCGTTAGGGTACTGGTATCCGGCATGCAGATAAGTGGCTGTATCGTCGTACGATCCGCCACGCAAACCGCCATGCGACCTGCTCACAATCGCCTCGTTCCACTCCCACACGTTACCGCCCTGATCGAACGTACCGTATGGACTTGCGGAGTTCTCATGTTCCCCGACTTCCGTCCGGTAGTACGGACTACCGATACCGTCAGCATAACCGTCAGTGTCGGCCGTCGCGTAGTTGCCCAAGTCAATTCCCCCCTCAACGAAAGGTAAGACAGTTCCACTGAAGTTGCCGCTATTGTTGATGTAACCGGGCAAGGAGTCGCTGCTGGTCGGGTAGGCGAAGTAGTTGTTGGTGTCGCCATCATTCTTGTGATAGGCGGCTTTGTACCATTCGTCTTCGCTGGGGATCGCCCACTTCCAGTCAGGCTGGCGAGTGACATTTACAAGGTCCGCCTGAAGCATCGCCCCGTTGAGGAAGTACGCCCCGTCCTCTGTGGTGGAGAGTCCTTGTGACCCAGTGGGTTGTTCGTTGTGCATCCAATTAGCGAAACGGGCCGCGTCAGCCCAACTGACATAGTTGACCGGGCGGTTCGCCCAAACGGCCGCAACTGTATACTCGTAGGAGCCCGACGAACCGCTACGCTGAATCATGCAGCCTTTGGCAGTGCTCATTCTGTCCCTGAACAGGCTATAAGTGTCCTTCTTGGCCACAGCGTTGAGGAAGGCGGTGTACTGACCGGTAGTTACCTCATACTTGCCGATTTTGTAGGTGTAGTCAACCGCGCCAAAGCCGCCGTCGTACGTGTCGTCAGCATTGCCCGTATTGCCCACAGAAACGGTCTCTATATCCACCGCTGACGCAACTGAGACCAGCGATATACACACCACAACCAAACATATCATCCGAATTGCATCTCTCATCATCTTGCCCTTTTCTGTTAACACACCGAAACCATCACCAATGGGAACTTGGCCGATGCGGCCTGATGCAGAAAAGAAAACGTGTGTGAGCGAGAACGCTCCTGCCTCATTTCAGATTCGACCGGCTCAGGTCGAAGTACTCTGCCGCTCCCTATACCTAGCAGACTAGAGCAAAAGGATTGTACCCCGTTTTCCCGATGGGACAAAGAAAAAAACAGAATGAAAATATCCGAACGGGTCGCCGCTCTTGATCCAACCCCGAACGGTAGGTTCGCTGACGTGCAATAGCCCTAGTAGTGGAAAAGAGTAGAAGCTACAAGGCTTTAGCTCTTCTCCGCTCGTTTTTTGTGGAAGGCAGCAGCCCCCAACAAAGCCCTGCTGCTTCCAAGCGGCAAGAAACCGCCTGAAATTCCATCACTCGCTAGACAAGAAGGGGCGAGCAGACTTACAATAGGACATGCTCGACGCCTGACACGGTTTCGGGTTCATCCCTGTTAACTCACGCACAATACACTACTAAACGAATAAGAAGAAAAGAAAATGACAAGACTTACCATAACTGCGATGATTGTGATGGCTGCTATGACCTCCCTGGCCCAGGCGCAAAAGGGAGAAAAACTCCCCGTTAAGGTTTACGTTTTGGTTGGGCAATCCAACATGTTGGGGTACGGCACGGTAGAAGGCGACAAGCCCAACACCTTGCGAGATATCGTTAAAAAAGAGCCGAAGAAGTATCAATTTCTCACTAATGCCGATGGCTCCTGGAAGGAACGCTCCGATGTTTGGGTTCACCTGGGCGGAAGGCCCGGCAGCCCTGACAGGTACAGCGGATTGACGCCTAATTATGGTGGTTATTCCGGCCTGATTGGTCCGGAATTTGGTTTTGGACATATGATGGGCGACGTTCACAAGCAGCCGGTGCTGCTGATCAAAGCCACCTGGGGCGGTAAAAGTCTCGGTAATGATTTCCTGCCGCCGAGTATCGGTAAATATCCCAAGCCGACCAAACCGGGCCATCCCGGGTTCTATTACTATGAAGTACTGCGACTGGTCAAAGAAGTAATGGAAAACATCAACACCTTTTTCCCCGACTACCAGGGCCAAGGCATGGAAATCGCGGGGCTGTGCTACCACCAGGGATGGAACGACTTAGGCGATTCGTCTCACAAATACGAGAAGAATCTAGCCGCTTTCATCCAGGATATTCGTAGCACGAAGTACGGCTTGGGTGTTCCAAAACTTCCGGTAGTCATCGCCACAAGCGGAATGATTAGAGACCCGGAGCATCTGATTAAGCAGTCTCAACTGGCAATGGGCGATAAAACCAAGTACCCCCAGTTCATTGGCAACGTTGCCGTAGTCAATACGGACAAACCTTACGGTCCTGAAAAGCTGCAATTCTGGTTCGATTCCAAGGACTCGCCTTCGGCCCAGGGTTTCCACTGGAACCGTAACGCCCGGAGCCATCTGAACATCGGCACTGCTATGGCCACAGAGATGCTCAAGCTTAAAAAGCCCACGTTGGCCTCTCACTTGATGGCTTTTGGAGTCGATCAAGGTGTTCAGTTGAACTGGCAACTCGGAAGCCAGGCCCCCAAAAGCGTCAAGTTGCTGAGAAATGGAAAGCCCCTGGGAGTCAAGCTTGCTGCATCTCAAACTGCATTTACCGACACGACCGCCCTGCCGGGCAAGAACAGTTACCAGCTCGTCCTGGAGACGCCCACTTCTCCGACGCAGAAATTAACGGCCGTTTGTGACACGTCCATCCCCGAACTCAGAACTTACCGAAGCATGGAAGGCGTGACCTTACAATGGGCCCCCAGGGGAAAGTTCGATGGGTTTAAGATAACGCGTGATGGTAAAGAGATCGCGGCGAATCTTCCCGGTAAAACCAGAAGCTACGAAGACAAACAGGCGCCCGAGAAAGGTTTAGTCAAGTATTCGATCCTGCCCACCACGGGCAATGCAACTCCCGCGACAACGATCGTCAACCGCGGTCCGCTTGATCCGGGCGACGCCTTGCTCTACGAACCTTTCGACTACCCTTCGGATCCTCAGCAGCCCACGACACTTTTTGGCAAGAAAGGCGCCGTTGGTACGAAGGGCCAATATTTTACTCTACAAGCAAAAGGCGATGACAAATGGAAGCCAATGATAACCCCGGGGAACCTGCGGTACGGTAAGCTTCCTGTAACGGGCAACCGCGCCCAAACTTCTACTCGTTCGTTCGATAAAAGATGCGCTATTGCACTCGATGGCTCGCTGGCGAAGGCGGGCCTTCTCAAAAACGGAGCCACAATGTGGATGAGCTACGTTTCCTTTATGCCCGCAAGCGGCGGCGGCCAAAATACCGTAACATTGGAATCCGACGACCATAAAGATGGGATTGGTTTTCTTCACAAGGAGGGCCAGTTTGAAACGCTAGTGGTCTTGGACGGCAAGGTCGTCCGTCGAAGGATTGGCCCATCCGGAAAAGGGAGGGTTGTCTTGATGGTCGGTATGTTCGCCTGGGGAAAAGATGGCAAGAACGACAATTTTTATCCCATGTGGCCGGAGCAAACTCTCAAACAAGCGACAAGAAATACCAAAGGAAAATATCGTTTTCTCCGTGAACCGGAGGCATTCAATATTGATCAGACCAGGCTCACCCGCTTAGTTATTCAGCAGGGAGGCAAGAATTGTTTCGATGAAATCCGTGTCGGCCCGACTTACGAATCCGTGGTCGGCGGCCCGGCGAAGTGAAAAGGCGATGATCCCAAGCAATCGAAATCGGTCCCCCTCCCGCCCACTTGTCAGGGAGCCTACACGGGCCTTTCGATTTTCATTGCTTTCATGCGCGATGCTAGTGTTGTCGGGCGAATCGCCAGCAACTCAGCCGCTCCGCCCCTGCCGCCAATCTTCCATTTTGTCCGGCGCAGTGCGGCTATTATGTTGCGACGCTCCAGCTGCCTGATCTCGTCGTCAGTGATAACCTGCGGGGCGCCGTCGGTTGAGTCGCCCGGGCTCTTGAGAGCCTCCTGAGTTTCTCGCGGTAGATCGATTCGCAAAACACCGTCGTGAGCAGTGATAACGGCGCGTTCGATCACGTTTTGCAGTTCGCGGATGTTACCGGGCCAGGGGTGTTGCTGGAGACTGTCCAGAACGGCTGGGAGAAGTTCGAGCGGGCGACGATTCATCTTGCGGCACGTTAACTGCAAAAAATGCTCAGCCAGCAGCGGAATATCCTCACGCCGCTCACGCAACGGAGCCACCTCCACCGGGAACACGTTCAACCGATAGTACAAATCCTCGCGGAACTGCTTGGCGTCAACGTCGCCCTTCAAGTCACGATTAGTCGCAGCCACTATTCGCACATTCACCTGACGAGTGTTTTCATCGCCAATCCGCTCGTACTGCCCTTCCTGCAAAACGCGGAGCAACTTGGTTTGCATATCCAGCGGAATCTCGCCGACCTCGTCGAGGAAAAGTGTCCCACCGTCTGCGGCTTCGAATCTGCCCGCCCTATCGGCTACAGCGCCGGTGAACGAGCCTTTAACGTGTCCGAAAAACTCGCTTTCATACAGTTCCCTGGGAATTGCCGCACAGTTCACTTTTATCATCGGCCCAGCGTTTCGCTTGCTCTGGCGGTGTATCTCGCGAGCGACCAACTCCTTGCCCGTTCCCGACTCGCCAAGTATCAGAACGCTGGCGTCAGTGGGCGCCACCAGGCGGATCTGCCTCTGCAAGCCTTGTAGAGCGGGGCTTTGGCCCACCATTTCGCCAAAAGCTCCCTCGGCGCTAATCTCCTGGCGTAAATACTCGTTTTCCAGTTCCAACTTCTGCCTGAGGCGTTGGATTTCTTCGAACGCAGTGGCGTTTGCAATTGCTCCGGCAGCTATATTCGCAATCACTTGCCGCCCCAGCAGATACCCTCCCCTGGGCGGCGCCCCACCGGTAAACAACCCCAATGTGCCCAGCAATGCGCCACGATAATTCATCGGCACCGAGATAAACCCGCCACCGTGCCCTGAAATCAATGCGTCGGGGTCCATAGACGGCAAGTCGATATCATCGGACAACCCGTCAGCGATTTCGAACTCGCCCGACGCGGCAACCCGCCCGACATATCCCACACCCAACGGCACGCGCGTAGAAAGCGGGCCACTGTTATCAGGACCGATCTCTTGACCGGCAAGTTGACCCGCACAAGCCATGAGATGCAAACACAACCCCTGGTCCGGACAAACCGGAGCCATAACGCAAGAATCGCACATATCGCTCGGACGAATCAACCATATCGCAGCGGCAACCAGATCGGCGTCCGCAGCCAAATGCTCCACAGTAACATTCAGGAGCGCATCAACACTGCGCTCACTAACCATCGAAGCCAACAAGTCGCGAAGCGATTCAAACTGTTCCCTGTATTCGATATTGATATCTTCCATGCCCATATCATACGCGACATCTCGTCGCAAAGCCAACGAAATATCGTTTACAAACGAAATATCGTCAATCGCATCAAGCCGCTACAATACACCTATCACCCTTAACAGACATGACTTATGTAAACATGTACACTTTGGCACGCTTTATGCTTTTGTAAGATGGAATAACGATAAGACAAGAGCCAACACGCCGGACTATCAGGAGACCGACATGAAACTCGCAGTTAAAACACCGGCGCCCACCGAGGAAACCGTTCACCTCAAACCGCACAGGGCGGATCTAACACGCAAGCAGCTTTGTCACCTCAGACAACTCGCCGACGCGCAGGAATGCGTATCTCATCCGTCTTTCGGTTTATCTGAAACGGAAGAAGAACTGTTTGGATCGAACACCCCTGAAGTCCAGATAAGCACGTGGAATAATTTCGCCAGGATCACCGGCCTGAGAGATTCCGCCTCCACCCAAAACCAGAAACCAACGAGACTTAAAGGCAGCGACGAGGCCCGCCTGTTCCTGCAATACAACTACGCTCGTTACCGCCTGGCCAGGCTCGGGAACACGCCCGGTGAAAAACCGACGGTAGATCGCCAAACCGAGATGACGCGATGGTACCAGCGGGCAATGCGTCTGCGAAGCAAACTTACCGCCGCCAACCTCGCACTTGTGGTCGCGATGGCGAAACGAACGAATATCCAGGGCGTCGATTTCGGTGAGTTGATCTCCGAGGGCAATATGGCCCTTCTGCGAGCGATCGAAAAGTTCGACGTATCCCGCGGATTTAAATTTTCGACCTACGCCTGCCGCGTGATCCTGAAAGGTTTTTACCGCATGGCCAATAAGGCCAACAAGCACAATACAAGATTCGGAACCGAACTGGACCCGGGCATGGAACCTGGAGATCAGACCGAGATCAAGCGTCAGGAAATACGAAACAACTCGCTTTCGGTTCTTCATAAAATACTACAGAAGAACAAGGCGGAACTAAGCAAGAAAGAACGATGGATAATAGACCAGAGATTTGGCCTAACCGAGGAGCGAAAAAAGAGGACGCTGGTGTCAATAGGTGAGGAACTGGGCGTCAGCAAGGAAAGGGTTCGCCAGCTCCAGCGAGCAGCGTTGGCGAAGTTGCGTCGCATGTTCAAGAAAGAAGCCTCACCGATATAACGAACAAAGCAGCGGACACCAGGGCTCGGCGTGGTCTTCACATCCCAAGACCACGCCGGCCTTGTGCTTATTAAGGCAAACGAGGGGCAAATCAGGCTCACCCGGTAACAGAAAGGAAAACCAACCAATTCACAGCGTTTCGCTTCTTAACGAATGTTGCGTGCGCACAAAAAAAGCCCTTCGACTCACTTCGTTCGCTCAGGACTCCATTCGACTCGCTGCTTATTCTTTGATGTACAAGCGTCAATAAAAACGTTCTATTCAAACACGCTGGCTCGCCATGAGCGAGCGCAGCGAGTCGAATGGAGCTGCAGGGATTCGAACCCTGGACCTTCTGCATGCCATGCAGACGCGCTCCCAACTGCGCCACAGCCCCGAATATCAAACGGCCGCCAGACCAGCTCGGCCCGACCGCCGTTGCATTCGTGACATATATTTACCATCCAACGACGCCAAGGTCAAGCCCCAATGTCATTTTTGCTGCAACTAGATCGCCTTTATCCACACTGCAACGCCCCGCTATCGATAAAAAACGAGCCTATAGGTCCAAAATTCCGTCGCCGGAAGGATCGTCGGTAATGTGAACGTGCCTGGAATGACCCTTGGCCCAAATGTGCAGATCCTCGACCACCAGGAACAGACATGGCACAAGCAATAGCGATATCAGTGTGGCAAACAGAATTCCGTAGCCCAGCGACAAAGCCATGGGTATAAGGAACCTGGCCTGCCGCGATGTCTCAAAGATCATCGGCGCCAATCCGCCGAACGTTGTCATCGTTGTCAGCATGATCGGACGGAATCGGCGCACACCCGCCTCGTGAACCGCTTCGAGCGCAGGCAGCCCTTCCCTGTGTTTGCGGTTGGCGTACTCTATGAGGATCAGCGAATCATTAACCACAACGCCAGCGAGCGCAACCAGGCCCATCATGCTCATAACACTAAGGTTAAAGCCCATGATCTCGTGTCCGACGACGGCTCCTACTATCCCGAACGGGATACTGACCATGATAATCAACGGTTGCACGTAGCTTCTAAACGGTATCGCCAACAAGGCGTATATCGCGAACATTGCAAAGGCGAATCCGCCGAACAGCGAGGCCATACTCTCTTGCATATCGGCCTGTTTTCCTTCAAAGGAATAGACCAGCCCGGGATAGCGTTCGACCAGTTCATCCAGCGCCTTAACTTCTACGGTCGCGATCTCCTCGGGCTGATGCCCCATGAACTTTTTGTAGCCGGTCTTTAATTTACCGAACAATGTTTTGAACATACCGGGTTTGCTGTCGTAGAGCGAACTGAGGACTTGCCCGGCCTGGCTTCTTGGCGTCACATCTGCGGTTACGTTTATTGTGCGTCGTCCGTTGCGGCGTGTAATCGAAGTGTAGGCCCTGTCCCTGGTGTAGCTTACAACCTCGTCAAGCGGAACATACGCCAGCTGTGGCGTGCGCAGCAGAAGCTCTTCGAGCGTATGCTGCTCAGTTCGTTCAGATTCCGGCAGGCGGACCATAACCTTGATCTCGTTTCGCCCTCGCTGCTGGCGGACTGCCTCGGCTCCGTAAAAGCAATGCCGCACCTGGCGGGCTACGTCAAGAGTAGTCAGCCCCAGGCTCCTGCCCTCTGGCCTGAGCGAATAGTCGAACTGCTTTTTGCCCTCTTTAAAACCGTCGTTGATATCACTGACTGTCGGAAATCGCTTCAGGGTCGCTGCCAGCGATTCGCCTGCGGCCTGTAGCGTTTTTATATTTTCGTGACTGAGTTCGACAGTTATCGCGGCGCCTGAGCCCGGACCGCCCTTATCGGCCTGGAAGGTAATTGTCTCCAGACCGGCTATTTGCCCGCTCCGCTCTCGCCACAGTTCGGTCAACTTGCCGGTAGTTATGGGGCGACTTTCCACAGGCATCGCCAGCATCACCGATATTTCCACTGTATTGCCCGTCGAACCACCGCTGCTTCGAATAATATCGCGATCAGAGCCCGCAGAACCGCCGATCTGGGTGAATATCCCGCTGACCAGCTTATCACCACCGTTTTCGTCTATAACTTCCCGGGCGATTGTCAGTAGATAATCCCGCACCTCCTCGGTTTTCGTAACCGAGGTTCCGTACGGAAGGACGGCTGTGACCACCGATACGTCCGATTCAATTTTGGGGAACAGCTCGAACCCCATCCGCCCACTTGACAGATAGCCTCCAGTGGCAACCAACACCGCAACCCCGATCGCGACAGTCAGATACCGCCAACGCAGCGACATGTCGAGCAGCGGCCCGTAAACCACACGAATCATGCGGGAGAACCAGTCGCTGAAACCTTTCTGGGCGCGATGGATCGCGAGCCCAATACCGTGACGGGCTTTATCCTTATGGTGACCAAGGTGCGCTGGAAGAATCAATACGCTCTCGATCAGCGAAATCGCGAACACCGAGATAACCACCAGCGGGATGACAACGAAAATCTTTCCCATGATGCCCGGTACGAACAGCAGCGGGAAGAAGGCTACAATATTAGTCAGCACGCTGAAGGTCACCGGCATGGCCACTTCGCGTGCGCCCAAAACGGCGGCCTTTCCGAAACTGTGGCCCTTCTGGTGATAGTCATAAATATTCTCACCGACAACAATCGCGTCGTCGACAACAATTCCGAGTGCGATCAGGAACGCAAACATCGAAATCATATTCAGCGAGACACCAAACATTGGAAGAAAAAGGAACGTGCCCAGGAACGATATGGGTATTCCCATGGTCACCCAGAACGCCAGTCTGGCTTCCAGGAAAATCGCCAGCAGCACAAAAACCAGCGCCAGACCGATCGACGCGTTGCGAGCCAGCAGATCCATTCGCTGGCGATACATAGCCGACATATCCGTCGCCTCAGGGATCATCATGCCTATATCGTCAGGCAATTGAACCGCGTATTCCTTCGCGAATTTGTGCGCCGCGTTTGCAACTTCAAGCACCGACTGATCGCCAACGCGGTACACTTCGAGCATCACCGCGGGCTTACCGTTATACGTCGCCAGTTCATCGGTGTCGGCGAAACCATCTACAACCGTAGCAATATCACCAAGCAGAACTTCGGTCCCGTCGTTGGCGCTTACGATCGGGATTTTGGCGAAGTCTCTACCAAAATCTCTGCGTTCCTTAACGCGCACCAGGATTTCACCGGCCTTGGTTTTCACGCTGCCTGCCGGTAGTTCCAGCGATGTCTCGCGGATCTTGCGTGCGATCTGACCAAGCGTAAGATTGTAGGTTCGCAGCGTTTCCATCGGAACTTCGACGCTTACTTCCAGCGGGCGAACCCCGGACAAGGAAATCTGCGTTATTGCCGGTTCCTGCAGCAGTCGATCTCTCGTTTTTTCCGCCAGCGCCCGCAGCGTAGCGTCGTCGTGATCACCGTGCAGCACAATCGACAGCACGCGATGCTTGGCGACCAGCAGCGTAACCTGCGGTTCCTCAGCCTCTTCGGGGAACGTTATAATACGGTCGACCGCTTGTTTGATATCCTGGAGGGCCTTCTTGGAATCTGCGTTGCGGAGCAGTTCGATAGTCACCATTCCAACGCCCTCGCCGGCGGTCGAACCAACATCTTCGACCCCGTCCAGACCGCGAACGGCTTCTTCGACCGCCAGGACAATCCCCTGCTCAACCTCGTCGGGACTGGCGCCTGGATAAGGAACCGCCACCGTCACCAGGTCCAGTTCAAACTCGGGGAAGAACTCCTTCTTAATGCTGAAAGTGTAGATCAATCCGCCGATCAGCAGCACCAGCATAAGCATATTTGAGGCCACGGAGTTACCGGCCATCCATGCCACAGGACCACGTTGCTTCTCAGGACCGTTTTTGATCGTATCGGTCATTTGGACGTATCTCCAGGCTGGGTTGTCGGTTGAGTAGTCGGAGCGTCTATCTTCAACGGAGTACCCGGGATTCGCACCGCCAGGTCGCTGATGACTATCCGCTGACCATCTGTTAGCCCTGCGCCATTTTTAACGTAGACAACATCTCTACCGCGCCGAAGCACCTTTACCTCGTGAATCTCAAGCAGACCGCCTTCACCGTAGACCCAAACCGTGTCGTTATCGCGGAGCGAGGTGCGTTTGATTTTTATCACATCTTTAAGTTCGCGCCCTTTCGCATCGAGGCTCACGTACATGCCCATCAACAGTTCAGGCAGCCTCAGATCAGTTGCTTTTTCCAGTTTTTTCAAACACAGCGGATCCTTCACCTCGACAAGAACTCTCGCCAGTCGCCCCTGGGTCTCAAGCGTGCTCAGCAGCCCGACGATCCGCCCGGTGCGTTTGGCGCCCTCTGGCCAACTGGTCTTATTGAATATTTCCACGGTGGAGCCTTCCCGCGTCTGGCCGCGTCCTGGTATGTCCAACCACCCCAAATCGCTTATCGGAAGCGAAGCAACCACCCAGAACACGTCTGTGCCGCCCAACATGGCGATCTGCGTGACAGGCGAAACCTGCGAACCAAGATCCACCTGCTGTTTTTCGAGTATCACCGCATTAAACGGAGCGGTCAACGTGGTGCGTTTCTGATCGAGGATCGCCTTGTCCAATGCAGCCTGGGCCGAAACAAGCGCCGCCTTGGCCAGCGCCAATTGAGGCTTGCGCAAGATCAGATCGCTATCGCCTGCGGGGGTATTTCCGAGCAGTTCAAACTCGCGTTTTGCGATAATCTGCTGGCCTTGTTCTATCTTCAGATCATGCTCGGCTTTGACAACGCTGGCCGCACGCTGCTTAACGATAAGATCGTAGTCGTCCTGATCGATCTTGACGATAGTCTCACCACTGTCAAACCGTCCGCCAGGCACAAATTTAGCGCTAACTGCGGTTACCTGCCCGCTGATTCGCGGCTGAAGGAGCGTGCGCTTGGCAGGGATAACCGTTCCCATAGCGTTTACCGAAACTCTATAGGCGCCCTTTTGCACAGTGCGAACCTGAACAAGTTCGGCCTCTCGAACGATCTCTTTCTGCTCAGCTTTAGGAGCTGTTTTAACGAAGTAAATGCACACTCCGATCCCGGCAGCGAGAACGACAAGGGGGATAACGATTTTCAGAAACGTCAAAATCGCAGAACCAACCCCTCTCTTCTTTCGTTTAAAGGCCGGGGGAGCTTTGGTGGTAATATCTGTTTTATCGTTCACTTTTGTGCCTCATTAATATTTTTATCGCCCGCCTGATCAATGCTTCCAGCCAGGGCTCGATACAAGCCTATTCGAATATCAATCAGTTCCCGTCGTGCAAAAAGAAGCGTCCTCTGCAACCGCTGGTGCGATTCAAGCGTCGCCAGGGTCCGAAGATAGTCAACCGCCTTGTCGCCGTTGGCGTAACGCTGGCGGGTTTTGACGATCACCTCGCCGGAAAGCTTCAGTTGCTTCTCAAGCGAAGCGATGTATTCGTGCTGGCGGGCCTCGCGGGCCAGTGCGTCTTCAACTTCCTTTATCGCCAGCAGGATTTTCTGGGCGTATGTGTGAAGTTGTCGCGAGGCGACGGCTTTGGTGCGATCGACTTCCGCAGCCCTGGCCCCGCCGTCGAGTATCGGGGCGGTAAGATTCGCCGCCAGCGTCGCCAACCAGTTATCGAACAGGTCGCGCACCTTGCTCGACGAGGTGCTGGCCTGCAGCGAAAGGCTCACTCGGGGGAATCGGTCTGCAATGGCTGCCGCTACGCGTTTATTCGCCGATTCGACGCGAAAATGCGCGCTGCGAACATCAGGACGGCGCCGGAGCAGATCGGCTGACAGGCCAGTTGCAGGCAGGTCGGGCAGGTGAGTCGGGAGTGTTCCGCTTGCGGCGTGGAACTTGCCCGGAGCCTTGCCCAACAGCACCGCCAACTGGTGCTCAAAGAGCGTTTTTCGCGAGTTGGCCTGAGCCTTTTCAGCCAGTTTCGATTCAAGCTGCTGGGTCTGCTGGAGCATATCAATCGCAGGCACTTTACCAAGCCTGAAACGCAACTGGACAAGTTCGAGCACCTGTTTTGAAGTCTCGATCTGCGAATCGAGCAGTTGCAACTGCTGGCGACTTTCCAGCAGGAGATACCACGTTTGTGCGACCTCAGCGGTAAGGGATATCGCAGCGGCGTCAAGGTCCTCCTGCGAAACCAGCACGTCCAGCGCAGAAGCTTCACTGGTCGATTTCACTCGCCCCCAGAGGTCAACTTCGTACGCGGCAACCAGCCCAAGCGAGAAATTATTGGTGTAATTCACACCCGCCGGCGCCAATGGTCCGCCAGCCCCACCGCGGTTCTCAGTGCGAGTTCGCGACGCGCCGCCAGTCCCGCCAAGCGT
>JABGPF010000105.1:0-991 GCA_018645065.1 Phycisphaerales bacterium | reverse complement strand
CCCCGCATCACTCCTGCGAGCAATTGCGCGAGCCTCAGCCAGGCGGTCCCACGTGGCGATAAGGTTCAGATTGTTCCGCAGCGCCGAGGCGATAAGCTTGTCCAACTCCGGATCATCAAGCACGGTCCACCATTTATCGGGAATCTTCCCGCTGCCCGAAAGCGAAAACGTTTTCGGCGTGTCGATCACCGAATCCACATCCGCCTGGCGAACCGTAGGCCGACACGAACCAAGCGTCATGCTCGCAGCCAGCAGTATTAATATCACAAATTTATTCATATCGATTATCCGTCCGGGCGGGATATCCGCCGATTACGTTCTTCAATCGCCGCCAGCGAGAACCGTGCAATATGCGCCGTAAGCGTTTCGAGCCCATTCATGTCGAGTTTGAAACCCGGCAGCATCTTAGGCAGCATCTGACGGCTACGCAGGTAGAAAAGGGTCTGGCCCAATACGCTGCATGCGTGCAAAGTAATTTCCGTATCGTCAGCAGGCGGGTCCAGCAACTCTGAAACAATTTGACGCAACATACCGAACCGCCCGCTAAGCGATTTGGTGAACAGCGTCTCGAGCGCCGGTCCGGGGTCAGCCATCTCCATGCACAGCAACTTGCAATGCCACTCAGGCCGCGCCGGGTCCAACCCGCCAATCAGCAGCGAGCTGATAAAACCGTGCAACCGCTGAGCGACATCAAGCGTATCGGCCTGCTGACGCAACGCACTGAAGCGGTCCTCGGCGTAATTAATCGCTTCCAGCAGCACCGACTCGTACAGCTTGTACTTGTCGCCAAAGTGATAGTTAATCGCCGCCACATTGGCGTCAGCCCGCTGAGATATCTCACGAACGGGCGCCCCGTGAAACCCATGTTGCGCGAAACATTCACCCGCTGCGTCCAGCAACCTCTGACGCGTCGAATTTTCAGAATCAGATGATGTCATAGTAATCTCCAGAACTCTCCTATCTAACAAACGTTAGTTTAAAACGCTTGTTT
>JABGPF010000476.1 GCA_018645065.1 Phycisphaerales bacterium | reverse complement strand
ACTGTAAGCGTGATCCCTGCTGTTCTCAATGCAAAGGTGTCGGGTACTATACCGACAACCAGGCCGATTCGGTTGCCGAAGCATTTAAGAAATCGCTTGACCGTCCTGGTGATGTGCAGATCAAGCGCGTCGAGATCAATAAAGTCATGCAGATAGTCCAGGATGATAAATCAATTCCGAAGATCAAACCTCGGCAGCCAGGGTTATTTGAAGGTGATCAATAATATGTTCTCAATGGTGACAGGTTTCTTCTGGCCAGGCGCAATCAGTGTCACCAATTTATGTGTTTCGGCCTGGATGGTGACAGTTATCAGCTGCGCCGGCGGCCTGGTTGTCACCAGTATATTTTTGTTTGCCCTGGTCCTGCTGCCGAAGGTCCCCGAAGCAAGGCGGAGGGGGCACCCGTTCTTATTCTCTAATTTATTATTGTTGTTTTTGGTAATTAGCAATCGGCACCTTACAACACAGGCCCACCCTTCACCCGTTTTTCATTGGCGCGCTTCAACCGCGTTGTGATCGCACCCCAATAAAGGATAATCCCCATGGCTAACCCATTTACTACCCTTGCATCCCGTTTGTTCTCCGGCTTTATCAACGATCAAGTCTCACAGCAGCTTAGAACAGCCCTTGCGTACACCGAGACAGATACCACCCTCAAAATCGGCGCTCATTCCTGGAACACCGCAGACCGAGACAGCGACCCAACCAGCCGCGACGACATCTTAGATCAGGCCCTCGAAGCCTGGAGAGTCAACCCCGTTGCGCGTCGGCTGGTCGGCCTTACAACCCAATACGTTGTAGGCGGCGGCGTCGAGTTTTCTTGTGACCGTGAAAAGGCGTCCGACTTTCTGAACGACCTTTGGGACCACCGGCTGAACCGCATGACAACCAGGCTCTACGAGTTTTGTGACGAATTGACGCGGTCAGGTAACTTGTTTATCCTGATCTCGACCGACCCCAGCGGTATGACGTTCTTTAGAGCAGTCCCGGCCCAAGACATAGACCGCATCGAACACCAACCCAACGACATAGAGCAGCCGACAGCATTTTACCCGAAGGGATCAATCGAAGAACCAAACCCGCCGGCCTACATCGCCCACAGGCCGGAGCATGATGCCTTGTCACCGGCCGGCGCTTTTCCGGTTGTCATGCGGCACTACACCATAAACCGGCCGGTCGGCGCTCAGTGGGGGGAGAGTGATCTATCACCCCTCTTGAAATGGATTTCAAGATACTCAAACTGGTTGGAGGACCGGGCCAGATTGAATCGCTACCGTACGGCCTATATGTACGCAGTCAAGGCGCGTTACAACAACGAAGCCGAGCGATCCAAACGGCAGATGGAGCTAAACAGCCGGCCACCAACCCCAGGTAGTATCCTGGTCACAGACGAATCAGAGGAATGGAGTGTCATAGAACCGCGACTATCCTCCGATGATGCTGCCAGTGATGGGCTGGCAATCAAAAAGATGATTGCCGCCGGCGCAGGTGTGCCCATGCACTTTTTGGCCGAACCGGAGAGCAGCACCCGCACCACCGCCGAAGCGTCCGGCGGACCAACCTACCGCCATTTCGAGCAGCGTCAAAAGATATTCCTTTGGATCATCAAAGACCTGCTAACCATTGCCCTGCAGCGGCGCGCCAGCGTGGACCGCAGATTTTCGGCCAGGAACCTGCCAGAGATCGACATGAGCGCCGGCGACATCTCAGCCCGTGACAACGTCTCGCTTTCCCTATCGGCTGCAAACATAAACGCCGCCTTTTCTGGTCTACGTGATCGTCAGTTGATCGACGACGCCGAGTTACTGCGCATCCTTTACCGCTTTGTGGGGGAGCCGCTTGACATCGAAGATATGTTAGCGCGTGGAGAGGCGGCGCCCCCGCCTGTCATACCCGTAGACCGGCCCGGAAACCAGGCCCCCGGCATTGATAATTCTGTAGTTGACCAGGACACCGGAGAGGAAAAACCCAGAGGGGGATACCTTGAGTGATTATTCCAAAGGCTGCGATATATCCCGCTGGCAAGACGACCCCACCACCCCCGAGCATGTAGACTTCGAGCGCATGAAGCGCGCCGGCATTGACTTCGTCTACCTCAAAGCGTCACAATCCACTTGGACAGATTCAACCTTTGAACGTCATTGGTCAGCAGCCAAAGCCGCCGGGCTGCTGCGCGGCGCATTCCATTTTATGACCTGGAAAGGTGTCGTTCATCAAGCTGATCACTTCACTGGTCTGCTCACAGACGACCCAGGCGAGCTACCCCCGATGGTTGACTATGAATGGTGGGGGCGCATCCCCTCGAATGTTTCCAGCCTGCTTTCAATCTTCGTCTCTCGGTTTAAAGCCAACACCGGCCAATTCCCAGGCATCTACACCGCTCCGGGATTCTGGCAGCCTTACGGCGCAATAGCGCAGCACTTTGCAGACTGCCCCCTATGGATAGCGCATTGGTTGGCAGATAAACCCACAGTCCCGAAACCCTGGAAAACCTGGACCTTCTGGCAGATCACCAACAAAGGCCACGGCCCCACCTATGGCGTAGAGAGTCAGCAGGTAGACCTTAATTACTACAACGGCACAACCGAAGAGCTAATCAAAACATTCGGTCCCGATTCTGTAGGGGCGAACGGTGGTTCGCCCGTTTCTCTATC
>JABGPF010000475.1 GCA_018645065.1 Phycisphaerales bacterium | reverse complement strand
ATTCAGCGTGTATTGGCACCCAGGTGGAGGTGATTTCGTCCGACCCGGCCGACGCTCACAGCGTCGAGCGTATTTCGGAACTCGCAGGTACGATTCCGTACGAGATTACGTGCGGGCTTGGCGGTCGAGTTCGGAGGGCCATTATCAACTAAATCTGAATAATGGGGTTGTCAAATTTAGGGCAAAGGGATAGAATAAAGCAGGTTGGAGAGTACACGGTTCGGTTGCTTACCGATGCCTGGAGGAGGCGTATATGCGGCTATGGTCTGGACATGTTACAGCAGTTCTTTTTGTGTATCTGGTTCTCTTGGGAGTATTGGCTGGCCCTTCGTACGGTTTGATTATTACTTCCGATAATCCCGGTTACAGCACGGCTCCGTATAATGATCCCGGTTGGGATAACGTTGGCTGGATGAGCAACGGCACGGGCGTTTACATTGGCGACGGGTGGGTTCTGACGCCGTTTCACGTTTATAGGCACGAGGCGGAGCGTTCGTCAATAGTACTCGATCAGGAGTATGACGAAATAGCTGGAACCGCCCGTCGTGTAAAGTCCTCTTCCGGGGTGAATGGTGATCTGGTGATGTTCCGCATTAACGGTAATCCTGCAATCGATAGTCTTAATATTCGCTACAATGATGTTGTGGGTAATCTGACGACGACTATTATTTCCAACGGATTGATTCAGGTTGGCGGAGCGGTTACCGAAACGATTGGGAGCGAGCAGTACAAGTATTTCAACACTTCCTATCCGGATGTATCCTGGGCTAAACCTGAGCTACCCTGGCCGCCGGATATTACGGATCCTACAACTCCGCCGGTTGAGGATTGGATTGCGCCTTCGCGCGGGATGCGATGGGGTACGAACAAAATTCCCTCCGCATACGGTATTGATATTCCGCTGACCATGGGCGGGATTACGACTGACTCATTTGTGACTTGGTTTGATTTGAATGGCGGGAATTCGGAGGCACAACCGCTTGATATGGATTCCGGAGGGGCTGTTTTTATCAAGCATGGCGGGAACTGGGAGTTATCCGGGCTGGTTTTGGCGATTGCGACGCCTCAAGGATATTCTAGCGACGCTCCTAATCCGGCGACTCATGCGGTTTATGGTAATGCGGCGTACTATGCTAATTTGTCGGAATACTACGCTGATATTGCAACCATTCGAGCGCGTCCGCTTCCCGGAGATGCGGATTGGAACGGGACGGTTGATGCTCTCGATCTTGAGGAACTCCTGGCGACTTTCGGGAGCGTGGGCGAGGGGTACAGCACCGACTTTAATGAGGATAACCTTGTCGATCTGGCGGATTTCACCATTTTACGCGATAACTTCGGTATGATAAGCGGGAGCGGAAATGGTCTCGAACCGCCCGATAACTTATTGTTGGCTCCGCCGATCGCCACCCCCGAACCGACCACCGTTTTCATGCTGATCGCGGGGGCTCCGGCGATCATGAAATTACGAAAACGCCGCCGGGAAGCCTGATTTTTTGCATGATCATAAAGTTTACCGACGTGGAAAATTCTGCGCCGATGAAAACTCTCCACAGACATTCGCCCCGCAATGCCGATATTGCTAAAGACCAGACCAACCGGTCGGTGAAGATAATGTCGCACAGGAGCATTCGGTAATGAATCAGCAAGCCAGTAACGATCAACCGGTCGGAGCCAAACCTCGCATGGATAGGGGTAAGTTAATTTTTCTGGTGATTATCGCGTCGGCGATGATCGCTGTGTACCTTTCTCAGCAACGCGGAGCCGAACTGCCTGACTGGCCTGGCGACCTCCAAGCCGCCTTGAAGCAAGCCAAACAGGAAGACAGACGCGTGCTGCTATTCCTAGCCGGAAACCCGCCCAGCCAAAACGCCAGGAACATGTCGACAAAGACCCTGCGAAAGAACACCGGGAAGATCGAAAGCGAAAAGTTTATCACGGTGCTTATTCAGGGTAAAAAGACCGACGAACTCTTCAAACGCTACAACGTCTTGATGTTACCCACTTTTCTGCTGTTGGACGCAGAGGGAAAGGTGCTGAACCGTAGGGTCGGCTTTGTTGGCGAGATGCCGTTTAAACAGGGTTTTCTCGGATGCACAGAACTGAAGCCGTGAACTAGAGTTTGATCAGGACCACGAAACCAGCCACTGCTGCAGATCGACGCCTAGTCGAAGAATGACCACTACTGAGGCGAACCAGAGCACTATGGTTAGCTGGAACGGCCGATCGTGAAGGAACAGATCGGTTGGATCGGTGTAGGCGCCCTTCATCGACAGCATCGCAAATCGCGTAACACCGTAGACCACCAGCGGAAGGGTGTACATCATATAATTAGTTCCGAAACGCTCAATAGTCCGTTCATTCGATGCGTACAGAAGGAACGCAACTATCGCCACACCCGCCGAAAGAGTTATCAGGTGAGTCAGCAGTTCGCTGTTGTAGGCCGCAAGAGTTTTGCGATGGCCTGTGGCCTCAAGGGGCTCGGTGAGAGTCGCCAGTTCGTTGTATCGTTTGCAGAAACCCATGAACAGGCAGATGGTGAACGTACACACGAATAACCATGGACTGACTTCTACGCTGATGGCGATCGCGCCGGCGACCGAGCGGAGCACAAAACCCAGTGCGATGCAAATTACATCGATAATGGTTTTATGCTT
>JABGPF010000474.1 GCA_018645065.1 Phycisphaerales bacterium | reverse complement strand
AGGGCGTTGCCCTGGGCTGTCGAATCTCAGCCTTTCAGGCTGAAAACAAGGCAACTGTAAAACTTTCTTGTCAGAGCCTATCGCAATCGATAAGTCGATACCGAACGATATAATAATTAGATGCGTAAGCCCCGCCCGGAAAACAGTGCATACTTGACGAATCGGGGTTGTGCAAAGTAATCTACCGTCTATGAGCGACACAGAAGCCAATATAAACGACGAAAATACGCCCGACGAGGTTGACTCAACCGAAGCGATTGAAGATATCCAACCAGCCGCAGAGGCTGACGAGATCGAAGATACCGACGATATCGCAGAAGACCAGGAAACCGAAGCGGATGAAGACATAGAAGACGCCGAAGAAACCGAAGATTCCCAAGAGGCCCAAGAGGCTGAGGACGCCGAAGACGCTGAAGCGGATGAAGACGAATCTGAAGTGTCTGAAGAAGCTGAAGATACCGACTCGGACGAGGAGTCTGAAGATACTGAACCGCGTGAGCCTATGACTGCCGCGGAGGTGGCGGCTACGGTTGAGGCGATACTTTTCTCGACCGACACCCCAATGACCGCAGCCAAGATTCTCCAGGTCGCCGAATTGTCCTGCAAGCGAGACGTAACCGACGCTGTCGACATACTCAACGATCGCTACGAAGATTCCGGTTCGGCGTTTCGTATCGAGATGATCGCCGGCGGATACCGCCTCCAGACGCTCGAAGCGTACCACCAGGTGCTCGCGCGCCTGTTCAAATCGAAATCCGAATCGAAGCTGTCGCAACCGGCAATGGAAACGCTGTCCATAGTCGCATACCGCCAGCCGGTTCTGCGCGCCGATATCGAGGCGATACGCGGTGTGGCGTGCGGTGAAGTGCTCCGCAAACTGATGGAAAAGATGCTGATAAAAATCGTCGGCCGGGCCGAAGTGATCGGCAGACCGATGCTCTACGGAACCACGAGGCGTTTCCTGGAAGTGTTCGGGCTGGCGAGTCTCAGCGATCTTCCCCGCAGCGAAGAACTCCGCGAAGCTCCGGCGCCCCCGCAAAAGAAACCGCCCGCACCGGAACCTGAAGGAACCGAAGAGTCAGACGCGGAGGCAGACGCAGAGGCGCCGCAAACCGACCAACCCGAAGAACAACCGACAGAACAACCCGCCCCGATCGAAACCGAAACTCCCGAAGCTCCCGAAGCTCCGCAAGAGTCCGACGAACCTGAAGAGCCCGCGGCTGGATAAAAACGGCGAATATCCAACCGAACAACAAGAAATATCCAATTTCCAAGTTAACGACAACGTCAACGTCAACGTGGACGATCCGATGTCTTTCGGTGCTTTAGGTTACGCGGACAGAAACAGTGCCTGGCAGTAACAATGTTCAGCCGTTATCGTTGTCGTTGCCGTAGCCGTGGCCGTAACTTGGACATTGGACATTTCTTGCTGGATATTGGATATTCGCCGTTTCTGTCTCCCCACTAATCCGTCATGAACCATTAAAAAAGGATCTGCGGACACACATCCGCAGATCCTTCTATAATCGCCATATGGCGTATGATAAATCGTTCAGGCGGCGGCGGTGTCTGCCTCTGCCGCTAGAACGCAATTGGCTACTTTAAGTCGCTTGTGGTCTACTTTTACGATACTGTCCATACCGAATCGCCCTGGTTCAACACCAAATGCGGCGTAATCTGTAAACCATTGCCCATCAGCACAATAGCGAAATTTGAACTCTCCGGCGCCCAGACGCACTTTCGCGACCCAATCTCCGTCGCTACGTTGCACCATCGCCAGATCGCCCGCTTGCCAATCGTTGAAATCCCCTACCAGATAAACACTTGCTGCCTCGGGCCGATAGAATTTGAACTCGGCCCATTCACCATTAACATTTACCATAGCAGTATCCTTTCATCCATGTAAATCTCTGCCTCGTCCGACATGGGATCGGTATAAATTATCTCCTACTTCATTAAAAAACATAAAATGAGCGCGCAAAAAAAGCGGATAACGCGACACAGAACAATTCGACAACAACCTACATTAGCGCCACCCAACCGCATCAGATTCAGCCTATCAGGCATCTACTGCATTGTAGGCTTCGGGGCTGAAAACGGCGATAATCCACACGTGATTTCGCCAGACAAACTAACGCCCCGCTCACAAAATGAAGTCTCCCAACACTCTACATCGCAGTTCTGTCATCGCAAAAACTTGTCCCCAAACAATCCACATCAACAACACTAACTGACCAGCGTGAAAGTCACGCCAGGTCGGGAACGTCGACCCATGCGCGCTGCTTCCACGACTCCATCCCGAGCTGGGCCAATTGCACGCCTTTGGCGCCTTCCAGCAGGCCCCATCGGAACGGTTCGCCAGCAACAACATGCTTGAGGAACAGTTCCCACTGAACTTTGAATGCGTTGTCCCACGGCTCGGCGTCGGGCAGTTCGGTCCATCCGTCGTAGAAACTCTCGGGCCGATCGACGTCGGGGTTCCATACCGGGCGCGGCGTGTTTTGGCGCGATTGGACGCGGCATGATCGCAGGCCTGCGACGGCAGAGCCGTTGGTTCCGTCGATCTGGAAAGTCACCAGGTCGTCACGCCGAACGCGCACGCACCACGATGAGTTAAACTGTGCGACAACACCGCCTTCCAGCTCAAACGTCGCGTA
>JABGPF010000104.1 GCA_018645065.1 Phycisphaerales bacterium | reverse complement strand
GGCTTTGTGGCAAATTCCGTTTGTCGTTAATAATTGTGAGAATGCGTTTGCCCTGTCCCGAATCGCCCTTCGCTTGAATCTTAAACGGGGTTTTGATACTTTAGTAAATACCATGACACCACGACTTATTGAAGCACACCACGTCAGAGAGTTTGTCATTCACCTTCGTTTTTCCGACGGAACTGAAGGCGATGTGGATCTCAGCGGTGAATTTAGCGGAGAAATATTCCAACCTTTGAGCGAGCTTTCATACTTCAAACAATTCATCCTACACCCCGAATTACACACCATATGCTGGCCTAACGGAGCCGACTTTGCCCCCGAGTATTTGTACGAACGAATACAGATCCCAGCGTAAGAACTTACTAATCCCCCAGCACGGATATTTCTTTTCGGGCCTCTCGCTGGTATTCTAGGGGGATGAATGGAAAGTTGTATTTTATTGTTGGATGCACCGCTTGCGGGAAAGGTTCGCTTGGACGACATCTCGCCGGGCTGATCGGCGGGCAGATTGTGTCTGTCGATTCGATGAAGGTTTATCGTCGGATGAACATCGGAACGGCGAAACCAACGCCCCAGGCCCAAGCGGCCGCTACGCATCACTGCATCGATATCGTCGAACCCAACGAAAGCTTCTCGGTAGCCCAGTACGTTGAACATGCTGATCGGGCGATTAAAACTATCCGCGCTGACGGCGCGATCCCGCTGGCTGTCGGTGGAACGAGCCTGTATATCAAGGCGCTGTCCGAAGGCCTGTTTGAAGGCCCGTCAGCCGACCCGGAAGTCCGCGCCGAACTGATCGCCCAAGCCCAAAGCCAGGGTCCCGGACCGCTGCACGCCGAACTCGCTGCGATTGATCCGGAATCAGCGTTGCGAATCCACCCCAACGACACCCGACGAATCGTACGCGGGCTGGAAGTGTTTCGATCGTGCGGAAAGAGCCTCACCGAACTGCAAAAACAGTGGGACTCCGGCGAGAAACGCTACGATTGCGTGTTCATCGGCCTGCGTCGCGACAAGCCCGACCAGAGCGGGCGAATAAACACGCGCGTCAGGCGCATGGTCGCCGACGGACTGGCTGACGAGGTCCGATCGCTCCTGGACGAACCGCAACCGCTCAGCCCCACTGCCGCCCAAGCCGTCGGATACGCGGAACTAATCGAGCACTTCAAAGGAAACTGCACGCTCGACGAAGCGATCGAACAGGTGAAAATAAACACCCGACGCCTGGCGAAAAAACAGCGAACATGGCACAGGCGGTTCGCGGGTATCCAATGGTTTGACCTTGAACCCGACGCCACCGTCGAAGAAACTGCCCGGATAATCGTCGAAAAAATCGACTTCAACTAAGAACCGCCGCGCGGCGGATGGAAAGAAAAATGGCCCTCGAATATTCAGTAATCAGCATCGGAACACTAAGCCGCAACCGCCTTTGGGACGAATCAACCGCCGTTCGCGCCCCGCACGCAACCACCACCCTGGTGGTCGACGGCGACAAAAAAATACTCATCGACCCCTCGCTGCCGGGCCAAATACTCGACGCCCGTTTCAACGAACGCACCGGTCGAACCCTGGCCGACATCACCGACGTGTTCTGCACCACACTGCGGCCTATACATCGCCGCGGCCTGGAACCGCTAACCCACGCGAACTGGTGGTGCACTGAACTCGAAATGGAGACATACGCGCACTATCTCCAGGATCTGCAGGAAAGCGCAGAACGCCTCGACGCCGAACAGGCCGCCGTCATCGAAGCCGATATCGAGGTCATCCGACGCTTCAAGCCGGCGCCCGAAAAACTCACCCCGCAAGTGCATCTCTACCCGCTGCCGGGCGCTTCGGTCGGCTCGGCGGGTCTGCTGCTGGCAGAGGCGACCAGCACCGTGCTAGTCGCCGGCGACGCGGTCGTAACGTCGGAGCACTTCGCACGCGGGCAGGTCTGGCAGGGATGCGCCGAGACCGAGGCGGCGCTGGAATCACTACAGGACGTCATCGAAATCGCCGACGTTATAATACCCGGCCACGATAATATAATCCCCACCGCCCGCAAGATGATGTAACGTCCAAGCAGTAATTTTAATGGCGAACAAACAACAATTCGACACGCGCGACCCGGCGAGGACTAATCGCTGATGTGGGGTTCGTTTGTCATTTCACATCTCTGGCAGTTGGGCGCAATGGTCGTCCTGCTGATCGGATCGGCGTTCTTCAGCGGATCGGAAACCGCTCTGTTCAGCCTGTCGGCAGGCGAGTTGCGGCAGATGGGCCAGTCGGGCCGGTCCGGACGCAGAGTCGAATCGCTGACTCGAAATCCCAGAGAACTGCTCAACGCTTTGCTGCTGGGCAACCTCGTGATCAACGTGGCCTACACCGCAATAGCAGCGTCGATCGTGTTCGACCTGGGCGATCACGATCTACCAAAATGGGCCGCACCCGCAGGATCGCTGGCGGCGCTGGTGGTGCTCATACTCGTAGGCGAAGTGGCGCCGAAAATTATCGCACTTTCAACCACACGGACATGGTCGCTGCTCTGCGCAGCGATACTCTCCGGATACAAACGACTCGCCCAGCCGCTAATCCGCCTGATCCAAATCACCTCGATTGGCCCAATCACAAAAGTGATAGCGCCGGGCAGAACGCGAGCGTCGGAAATCTCAGCAGCCGAGCTCAGCGACGTGCTGTCGCTTGCGGCTCGACAAGGCGCTATCGATCGCGACGCGGGGGCGATGCTGCAAGAGATCGTCGAGCTCACCGGTCTGAAAACGTGCGATATTATGGTCCCGCGAGTCGATATGATCACCCGCGACCTGGCCACGCCGCGGGCCGGACTCATCCAGACGTTCAAGGAAACCGGGCTGACCCGACTACCGATCTGCGACGGGCACGCCGACAATATCGTAGGCGTTATATCCTCGCGGACGCTTCTAATGTCGCCGCGAACACCGCTGCGGGAACTGCTCGAACCGCTTACGTTCGTGCCCGAGGCGGCAAGTGTGGAACGCCTGCTAGTGGGCTTCCGAGCCGGTTCGACACAGCTTGCGATAGTGGTCGACGAATACGGCGGGACCGCGGGACTGGTGACGCTCGAAGACATTCTCGAAGAGATCGTCGGCGACATGCCCGACCCGCGAGAACTTCAATCGCAGCCCGCGGTCCGGAAAATCGGAGACGAACTGTACGAACTCAACGGGAACCTCCCGATACACGAATGGGCCGACGCATTCGAGATCGACCTGCGCCACCGCCGGATCACCAGTATCGGCGGGTTCGTGACATGGCTGCTGGGACGCATCCCGAAAATCGGAGACACCGTGACATATCGCAATCTCCACTTCACCGTCGAGTCGCTGGACCGCAGGCGAATCGGGCGACTCAAACTCCAACTTTACACAGGTGACGAATGATCGCATTTAACGCTGACATCTACGCCTGGGGAGGATGGTGTGCAGCAGCGGTCTGCGGAGTGGCGATGTGCGCGATCTACTGCGGGATGGAAACGGGAATCTACGTGCTCAACAAGGTCCGCCTGGACCTGCACGCAGAAGAAAAACACCACGCCGCAACGCGACTCAAAACAATACTCGCCAATCCGAACAACACCCTGGCCGTCCTGCTGATCGGAACGAACATCGCCGCATATATCACCACTTTCGCCATCAGTGCGATGTTCCTGCTGGCCGGAGCGGGCCACCAAACAGAGTGGTTCACCATCGCCACCGCCACCCCGCTGCTGTTCGTCCTGGGCGAGAGCGTGCCAAAGAACGTCTTCCAACGAACAGGCGAATCGCTGGTCTATCGACTCACCTGGGTGCTGCGGATATCGAGCATACTGTTCAACGCGCTGGCCCTGGCGCCGCTGGTCAGAGGGTTCGCGTGGTGCTGCCTGAAGTGCCTTCCCGACCAACCCGACCCGGAAGGTTCAGGGCGACAGTACCTCCTGACGGTCGTCGCCGACTCGGCAGCCAGCGGAGTGCTAACCCACAACCAGACGGTAATGGCTGATCGGGTAATGCACATCGGGCGGATCAAACTCGCCCAGATCATGACGCCCATTGAAAACGTGGCGACCATCGCGCCGGACGCCGGCAGGGACGAACTGCTGGCCTCGCTAGGAGGGAACGACTTCTCGCGACTTCCGGTAGTCGCGCCCGGAGGGGAAATAACAGGGGTCATCAATATATACGATATGCTGCTGGACGAGTCGGTCGCCCAACCGGCCGACGTCATGACCGACCCGCCCCACCTCAGCGGACAGACCACCGTAACCGAAGCACTCTACCAAATGCGACAGGCAAACGCCCCAATGGCGATAGTCACCGACGACCTGCAGCACGTGGGGATCGTGACGATCAAGGACCTAGTCGAGGAGGTCGTCGGAGAGCTCTCCGCCTGGTAAGCAAGTTCACAAAAGGTTCACAGATTCACAGGTGTGAAGCACGGTTCAGGCGCGTTAAACCCGCCCCATAGCCCAGACATAAACCCTTACCATACAATAGCTTATACCAACAAGCAGTCATGGCCGTCCATTCGGCGTGAGGTTCACACCTGCTGGGGCTGTGAAGCTCGTGATCGGCGGAACATTCGCAGGCATCCGAACAGCAGGCCCGAGAGCACCACAGCACTGACGATACCGATCCAAGGCGACACGCCCATCGCAGCCGGTATGTAGCCCAAGCCCAGCGCCATGAGCGCAACCACAATGCTGTAAGGCAGTTGCGTTCGAACGTGATGAACATGATCGCAACTTGACGCTATTGAACTCATGATCGTCGTGTCTGAGATCGGCGAGCAGTGATCGCCGAATATCGAACCGTCGAGAATCGCGCCGATCGAGATTATCGTGATGAGCCCGTATCCGCCATCGATACCCATCGCAACGGGGATTACCGTCGGTATCAGGATCGTCATCGTGCCGTAACTCGTGCCCGTAGCGAATGATATGCCCGCTGCGGTAACGAACACCAACGCGGGGAACCATAGCGGGGGCATTGATTCGACCAGCACGCCGGCTAGGAAGTCGCCGGTTCTCAGATTCCCGCAGGCTTCCTTCAGCGACCATGCCAGGATGAGCACAGTAACAGGCATCAGAGCGCTCCTGAACCCCACGCCGATTGCCCTAACCATCGCCTGGACCGGAATTTGCGACACCGCCAGCGCCATTAATATCGCAGCAGCCAACCCCGAACCCGCCGACCAGGCCAGCAGCGTTGTACTACTCACACCGTCCATCGCAGCCGTCCATCCGGAGAGTTTTATCATCGCCAGCGGGTCAGCGCCCAGCACTGTGCGCCCTTGGGAACTCAACCAGAACTGACCCAGAAACACGCTCAGAAGCACGGCCATTGGCACTATCGCAACCGAGGCGCTTACCCGGGCGTGTGAGTGGGGTTTGGCGGCGTTCATCGAGTTCGAGGCCATTGGGACCGCATCGTCGGCGATAACCTTTCCGTTCTGTGCGCGTCGTTCCGCGGCAGCCATCGGCCCGAAATCGGCGCCGGTCCAACTGTTCCAAAACACAAATGCGATCATCCCGAAGCAGTAAAACCGGAAGCCCAGCGAGTTCAGCAGCACGGCGTATCCGTCCATTCCGAGCCCCAGCTCGGGATCGGAAAGTTGCCCCACTTCGAACCCGACCCAGGTGCTTACCAGTGCGATCCCGGCGATCGGGGCGGCAGTTGCGTCAACGATGAACGCCAGTTTCTCGCGGCTTATGTTTTGCCGATCGGTCAGCGGACGCATCGTCGGGCCGACGATCAGCGTGTTGGCGTAATCGTCGATGAATATCACCAACCCGGAGATCATCGCCACCATCCGCGTCGACCGGGCCGACTTGGCCCATTTCAGCAGCCAGCCTGCGATCCCCTGCAAACCCCCGCCGACGATCATCACATTAATAATCATCATCAGCAGCGTAATAAACAGCAGCGTTTTCAGGTTGCCCAGTTCGAAACCCTTGTCGCCATAAACGGTTTTCGCGACAAATTCACCCGAACGCACCGCGCTGGTCTGGGCCCATGAAATCAGCCCTTCATACGCCCCAGCCGCACTGATCAGCCCGCCGGATACAACACCAGCGATCAAACTAAAGTAGAGACGTCCAGTAATCAGCGCCGCAATGATGGCCACAAGCGGCGGGGCAACCCGATACCAACCATGAACAGGCCCTTCCGGATCAAAAGAAGTCCAAATCCCCCACCCCGCAGCGATCAGCAGCACAGCAGCCACCCCTCCAACAACCATGGGATACCGCCTCCCCAGCCGCTTTATAAGCCCCGGCGTCTTACTGGAATCCACACCTGACAAATCGGCCAACAATTCTGATCGTTCATCGGACATCCATGTTCTCCAGAAACAAGTCAGACCGCACCCAAGCCCACAACCAATACCATACCCAATCACCAGCAATATGAAAACAACCAAGATATTCCAATCGCATCCATGGAGCAATCCGGACGCTGACCCAGGCCTCTGGTCACTCTACGGTTTGAGATCGCAACTAGCGCGTCAGTTCACCGTCCATCGCCGCTCGGGCATATGAGGCGAAGTGTCCCTGGATGTCCTTTTTGTAGGCTTCGAGGATCGTGCGGGCCTTACCGTTGAGGTCTCCGCAGTCCAGCAGCAAACCCGCAATCAGCAACTCCCTGAACTTCGCGTTAAGCAGCCCGCCTGTGGTCGCTCGCTGTGTAATGGTTCGCGGTTTTGTCTGCGGGCTGGACGATCGGTGGTAGTCGGCGGCTTGAGAATGTCCCGACATCCCGGGCTTGTCGAGTAAATCGGCTAGGGGTCTGGCCAGTGCAACACCACGATTGGCGCGCAGTGCGATGCAGATGGCCTTTACGTGCGAAAGGGCGCTGTCGGCTTTGAGCATCTTGAGCTTGTCGAGCAACGCAGGGAGCGCTTTGGGCGATCTGGTCAGGCCCAGTGCGATCACGAGGCGGTCGACCTTCGAAAAGGTGTTGGCGGTCTCGCGTTTCGAGCTCATGTTATAACCCTTGTCCCATGTCGGGTTGTCGCCCAGGGCCTTCAGCAGCGTTTCAGATCCGGCGTTGCTTCCGAGCACTCCGAGCACCAGGGCGTAGTTGAGCTTTCGGCTTGGATCCTTCTCAGCCAGGTACGCTCGGGTCAGCAACGGGATTGATCGGTTCGGGGGAGACATAACCGCCCCCAGCGCCGAGTAGGCGGAATTGTGGCTGTCGCGTCGCTGGTTGATTTCGATTTTGAGGTTTTTCAGTTCGGCGACAGCGTCTTTCAGGCGTTTGTCGCCAAGCGGGTGGGAGTCGGTGTCTTTCAGCACGCGTGGTTGGGCGATTCCCTTTTCGATCAGTTTTTTCTGAAGCGTCTTGATGTTGATCTTGCGGACATCGGCGTTGGCTTCAGCTGCCATAGCAGCGGCGACCCCCGCAGCGTAGCCCTGGTTCTCGAGGTCCGGTTGCATGCGCACCAGGGTCATCGCGTCGCGGTCGGCGCTTGCGCCCAGACCGGTTACGAGCAGCCCCTCGACGCCCTTTGGAATGATGCATCGGTATGGTAAGTCGCACACATACGCCGGACCCTTCATGTCTTTGATCAGCAGTATGTCGGTTGTGGGAAATGCCCCCGCGTCGAAGTTGCTCAGGTGGTGGCAGATCGTGTCGGGGTACCTGCGTGCGTTGAGTATGTCGCGGGTCTGCAGGAAGAATTCGCCTACGACCCGGCGGCGTTCGCGAGAATCGATCAACTGCCCCATATCGTAATACTTCGCCTGGCGTGATCTCCCCCACAGCAGCAGATGCCCTCGGTCCAGTACATCGGTGTCGTCGACCATGGTGTAGGCGGTGTTTACGTATTTGTCTTCCAGGTTCCGCCTGGGGTATCCGGCGACCTGGACCGACAAGTCGCCGCGTTTGGATACGCCGTATCGGGTTTTTGCGCCTGCTGCGGCGGCGATATCGGCGTTTCCGGTCGAGTCGATCACGGTTTTGGCGAGTACTACTCCCTGCCCGAACGGTCCGGCGAGAACGACCCCGCGTACTTTGGTCCCTTCGACAACCACTCCGCACCCGAAACAGTTGAACCAAACCTCTCCGCCCGCGGTGAGGACCTGTTGTCTGAGCCATTCTGCTTTAGCGAGAGGCTTCCACGAACCGCCGAACTTTTCGCCAACCTCCCCGGCGTATCCGTTGCGGAGGATACCGCTGGCGACCCCCGCCCGTATCTGTTTGGGGCTTACGTATCCGAGCGCCAGCTCCTTGCCCTTGACGCGACGGTACCCATACCAGTACTTAGCGATCATCCCCGCGGTTCCCACACCGCCAAGTTCGTCGAGATACTCAACCACCAGCGTGGAAGCTCCATTTCGTCCTGCGGCGATGGCGGCTGGTGCTCCGGATGTGCCTCCGCCCACGACCACTACATCGAACCGCCCGAGCACTGGCAGCGCCCGCGCGCCCAGTTTGATTTTCTTCCGATCTCCGAATCTGGTCTTACCGCCTGGTCGTTTGATCGACAACGGACCGGGCTTTGCCTTTTTTCGGGCTCCGTCGATCGGCGGGCGGGCCTTGGCGGATCGAGCCTCGCCAGCGGCTGCCCGGCCGATACGCTGACCGATGACCGCAAACTGCGACGGTCGAAGCGCCCGGGCTGCATGCCTGGACGGAATATCCGCATAGGCGTTCAGAACGTACCAGCACTTGACCTTCGCAGGACGGAACAGGTCCAGTGAGATGCGCTCAGCCCCAGGCCAGGCCTCACCGCAAGTCCCGGACGATACGATTGAATCCTGCGGGATATGAAACAGGCGTTCGGACAGATCCAACGCCCCCGTAGTCCAGGTCAGCGAGCGGGTTTTGTGGAAAATATCGTTCAGGGGCCTGAACCCCGCCCCAGACCGTTTCATTTTCACCGTGTATTCGTAGACCGGATATTCGTTGTTTCCAGACTTGTAGACTACGGGCAGCTTGCGGGGCGAGGCTTTGTCAACCGCCTGACCACCGACTACTACATACTTGAACTCCTCCGGTCCGCTCGCATCAGCCCGGAAGGCTGCGCCAGTGCTGCGGGTTATCGCCCCGCGCCCCGTCGCATCGATAATAACCTTTGCGACAATCACTTGTCGTCCGCTGCGATTAACCATCACCACACCGCCCGGGGCGGTGTCAACGGCATAGCAACCGGTCAGAAACTCAACGCCCGCGTCCAGGAGCGCCTTGTCCAAAGCGTTTTTAACCTGCATCGGCGTGGCGACCTGTTTCGAACCGAAGATAGCCCGAGTCAGCGGTGTGCTCGGTTTTTCGTCCGACTCCAACCAAAGCCTCTGGGTAGCGCACAAATCGTAACCGAGATACGGACGATCCTCGATCAGCACCACAGACGCCCCATCCCCCGCCGCGGCGCAAGCGGCTTGGACTCCGGCCAATGATCCGCCGACGACCAGCACATCAACGTCATAGGCAACAGGCAGCATCGACTCCGATTCGACCACAAAGTTCATTTCCGCAGCCGCACCGCTGCAAACCGCCAGCAAGGCCATTACAACAACGACTCGCGCCGAAAACAGGCACACTCCCGGAAAACCCACCGACAATCCCGTTCGTTCATCAGACATCCATATTCTCCAGAAACAACTCAGCCGAAATTCATCCACCCGCTACAATACCCAATCATCAGCAATTTGAAAACAAGCAACATCCTCACATCGTTATCGAAGCAGTGCGAACGGAGAAAAAGAAGTCGTAATTTGCGGATTACTTTTTCTTTATGTCGTAACAGTAGAGCGTCTTATCGTAGCGAAGGTAGAGTTTTCCATCGGCAATTACTGGGTGGGCCCAGAACTGTTTGGTTTTTGCGATGGTGAGTTTGCCTCGGACCACGAAGGCGTCTTTTCGTGCTTCAAGTAGAGATATGGTTCCGATGCTCTCTTGGCAATACAGGCGGGAGTCTGCGTAGATAACAGCTGCTTCTTTGGGGATTTTTTTGTGTGCGATGAGTTTCCCGGTCTTTGCGTTAAGGCTTACGAAGCTCTTTTTGTAGCGGTGTCGGCTGCCGTAGACAACGCCCTTTCGCACGACGATCCCGCCCGAGGCGTCGCCTCCGAGATCGGCCCGCCAGGTCTTTACGGGTTTTCCCTTCTTGAAGTCCAGGCGATAGGTGACGCCTTCATTGGGATGGCAGTTCGTCACGAAGACCGCGCCGTCGGCGCAGGTTGGCATGGTCGCGATCATTCTTCCCTTGTAGACGTGCGGGAACACCCAGAGGAGTTTGCCCGTCTTGGCGTCGACCCCGTATGTATTCATGCCGCCGCAGCATATGACCTGCTTCCGCCCATCCAAGTCAGCCAGGATGGGAGAGCTGTACGTGTAGTAATCGTCGGTGGTGTTCTTGGTCCGCCAGATTTCCTTGCCCGTTTTCTTGTCAAGCGCCACAACCAGCGCTTCAGCCCCAGTGATAGCGACGTACACCGCGTCGTCATCGATCACCACCACATCATGCAGGCCCCAGGCCTCGCCCCTGCACTTATACTTCTCCACGAGTTTAACCGACCAGATCGGCTCACCGCTCTTGGCGTTCATACACAGCAGACGCCCGAAGGCGCCCACGTTATACAGTTTCCCGTCGCTGTAATTACAAGACGCCCGCGACCCGGGAAAAGCTCTCGTCCACGCCCTGCCGTTAGGCTGCTTCCACTTGACCTCGCCTTTGGAATCCAGTGCGAATACCATCAATTCCTTTCCGATATTGCCCGTGATGTAGATCACGCCGTCGACAATAATCGGAGAAGAAAGCCCCTGCCCGATAGCAACGGTCTCCCACAGCTTCTTCGGCCCGCCTTCAGGCCACGTTTGAAGCAAGCCCGTTTCAGAACTAATCCCCCGACCATTTTTCCCACGCCACTGACTCCAGTTGGTTTCCCCAGCCAAAACAACACCAGCCAAAACAAACAGCAGCACCAAACCCGCCAACAATTTCGTTCGTTCCTCAGACATCCATATTCTCCAGAAACAACTCAGACGAAATTCATGTACCACTACAATACCAACGAAGTCGTTACGTCTTTACTGCTTGTCTACGTGTGCGACTAGCATTTGGCAGATTTGGTCTTGTAGGGCTTTGGCGGGGGCGACCTGGCCTGGCATGTCGTTGGCCATTATTGAAAACGCCAGCGCCGGTTTGCCCGTCTTGTCCAACACGTATCCGCTCAAGCACGACACCTTCAAAATGTAACCGGTTTTGGCGATCACTCGTCCTCTGGCTGGCGCTCTGGTCATGCGTTTTTTTAGCGTTCCGTCGAGACCCGCTCGGGCTAATGTGTCGGTGAAGACCGAGGCGCACTTACCGTTGGCGATGGCGGCCAGAAGTTTGGTCATGGTCGCCGGCGAGACGAGATTCTTGCGCGACAGTCCGCTACCGTCGCTTACCACCAGCGAATCGGCAGACAGCGAATACGCCTTGGTCAGCGTTTTCTCCATGATCTTTGCGCTGCCGGGCCAGGTTCCGTCACCGCAGCGTAGGAGGAAGCTCTCGGCGGCCATGTTCAGGGAATCCTTGTTCGCTCGCCTCATCGCGCGTGCCAGCGGCGTGCTGATGGTGCAGATCGGGCGGGCGCCCTTGCGATCGATTTTGCTGAGGTCCATCGAGATGATTTTCCCGTTAAACGGTACTCCCGCGACGACCAGTCGTTCAGCCAGGGTGCGTGCAAAGAGCATCGGCGGATGATTGATCGGGACGTATTGCGGGTAAGGCGAGGCGGTTTTGATAGTACCCCGCATGATAAGTTCGGCGTCGCCTGAACCAGGTCGCATCGACCAGATCTGCTTGGCGCCGACCTTCACCGAGTTGCGAAGCTTAATGAAGCGGGTTTGCGGTGCGATTATCGGGCGGGCTCGCCGGCCGGTGATTTTGAACGTCGCGGCCAGGCAGTTTCGATGGAAGTTCAACTTGCCAGCCGGAGCCTGATAGTGCAAATGGTTCTGCTTGACTTTCCAGGTGTCGGGGCGGTAAACGCCCGACCCGCCTGATACGAAAAGCTTTCCGGACGGTGAGTCGCCGAGATGCTTTTTCACCGCCGCAGCTAAAATATCAAGATCCGCGTAGATGCTCTTGCCCTCTTCGGCGGCGAGCACCGGGTCGCCAAACGTCGGGTCGAAATCACCGTATACCACGATATCGCCAGCGCGAGTTACGTACAGTTCGGTGGCGAATTTGTAGTCGCCGCCGAGCGAGTGCATCGCAAACGCACTGCTCAGCAGCTTCTGGTTGCTTGCTGGCATGAACAGTTCGTTTTCTCTCGCCGATGCCAATACAGCCCCGCCGGACAGGTCAGTAACCGAAACCCCAACGCGAGACTTACCGCCGATAGTAAGTTCAAACCGTGAAACTTTTTGCCCAATCGCCTCACCAATCGTCTCGGTAGTCTGGGCCTGGACCGCGGGCGCCGCAGCCAGAATTGCACACAAAATTATCGCCCCGCTCAATCGTAACCGTATTCTTAACGTCTCTGATCTCATACCGACGAAAACTCTCTTTCTGCTGGCGGGTTAGCACCACACCAATACGCCAAACGTTATCCCAAGGGAAGTAATACGAACAATGCCCAAAATAATGCCAAAAAAACACAATCCTTCACAAGCATAATAAAATTTTGATTTCATACTAACTTGCGTATCATATTGTCCGATAATATCCGGGACACAATAATTGCCACGGAGCAAACTATGATCGATTCATCAAACATAAACGACCGACGCAAATACAGCAGATACCCAATGTCAACGGGTATCCAATTCCATCATGGCCCGTCAAAACGCCAGGTTTCCGCACGCTCAGTTGATATTTCCGAAACTGGCATGCTCATGTATATTCCCGCCACTACTCCAGTTAGAGCCGGGCAATCGGTTTATGTAAACATGGCTGGACTGACCGGACGATCCGCACAACCAGGCCAGGTCCAGGCAACTGTCGTACGCGTTGATCGATCGGACATGACCAGCAAGGGTTATCTCGGTATCGGCGTGAAATTCGCAGCCGCATAGATCAACAACAAATAAACATCACAAATCACGGGGGCCAAAACAATTTATCGCCATTTCCTCAGGACCCCAGCGCCAACTATTGCGTAGTTTCGATCTCGCCCAGGAGCTTGCGCGCCTCGTCGATATTTTCAGCCTGGGGATGTTCTGCGATTACTTTTTTCAGAATCGCCACCGCCTGACTGTTTAAAGTCCGCCTGGTCGATTCCGAACCGCTGGAGGCATTAGCGATATAGAGCCTGGCCAGTTTGATCTGCTTGGAAACGCGCTGGTCGGGCGTAACGGGCTTTATCTCCGGGCGTTTGATCGGTTCGACCGGCTTGATCGGTTCGATGGGCTCGATTGGCTTGATTGGCTGCTTCTTCTGTGTATAGCTGTCCTGCTCGGCGCGAGTGCCCGATGAACTACCGCCAAAGAATCCAGGCGCGCGTACTCTTGCAGGCGGATCATCATCGTCCGGCTCGGTATGGTCGGTTATGGGGTCAGTCTCGTTGGGCGATTTTTCGGGCAATGACGTTGATGCATCTGCCTCCCTGGGCGGGTCTTCGGTCTTTGAACCGCACCCGCAAACAAGCATCACCGCCCATAAAGTTATAATCACAGCGTATTTCATCAAACCACCTCTAAGCTTTTTTAATTCGTTTTCTCGGAGCGTGTTTCCATCTGCGGTGGACCCAGAAATACTGATCCGGTTGGTCCCTTACCGCCATTTCCAGCGCCGTTGTATACTCTTGGGTGATCCATCGCAACGGATCGTCCTTATCGGCCCATTCTGACGGTTCGATAAGTCGCTGATTGAATATTTCGAAGCTGAAGCGCCCTTCTAATCTCCGGCAGCATATTACCGCGATTGGCGCATCGTATTGCATCGCAAGCAGGCCGATCGATTTAAACGTACTTGCGGGCCTGCCGAAGTAGTCGACAAACAATCCGCGAGCCCCGGCGTCCTGGTCGCAGACCATCGAAACCGCTTCGTTGTTATCGAACGCGCGGGCAACCTGCTCGGCGGCGCCCTTCTTGTAAATCATGCGCTGCCCGGCGCGTTCGCGCACGCCGAAAATCAGGTCGTTTATGTACGGGTTGTCTATCCGCCTGGCGACTGAACTGAACGGTAGCCCAATCGCCGCTGAGAAATATCCCGCCAGCTCCCAGTTTCCGAAATGCCCGGTGACCATGAGCATCGGGCGGTCTCTGGAGATCAGGGTGGTGATAACTTTTTCCATATCGCGCAGGCGAATGTGCTTGCGCCAGGTCTCTGGGCGAATCTCACGCGGGGTCAGCAGCAGTTCCAGGCCCATGCAAACCATGTTCTGGATCGAGGCCTTGGCGACACGCTGAATCTCGCAATCCGACCAGTCGGGGAAGCTGGCGCGCAACTGCTCGATCGCAATTTTGCGATGGCGTTTATCGAATCGATACACCAATGCACCTATCGTCCGCCCAAGCGAGTAGACGGCGGGCAGAGACAGCATCTCGACGAAAACTATAACCACCCGAACGCAGAAGGCCGCCAGATAATCCAACAAACCATTGCGAGCGTCGAGCTTGCGCTGTCGCTTGGATTTACGACGTTGCCCGCGATCGACATCAGGCGATACTGACGCTTCACTAGCCAACGGTTTTCAGTTCCTTGACCATTGCGAGAATCGTTTCGACAGCCTGTTCAAACGGGACGCCGGTGGGCTTGTCGTCGGTGCGAAGTTTGATTTCGACATTGCCTTCAGCCAACCCGCGTTCGCCAACCACTATTCGCAGCGGTATTCCGATAAGGTCTGCGTCTTTGAACTTAACGCCCGGGCGTGCGTCGCGGTCGTCCAGCAGCACGTCCACCCCGGCGGCTTGGAGTTCGGTGTATATCTGCTCAGCCTTGCTGAACACCTCTTCCTTTTCGGTATTCAGCGCGACCACTTCGACTTCAAACGGTGCGATAGCGATCGGCATGATGCAACCGTTCTTGTCATTATCTACTTCAATCGCAGACGCCAGGATGCGGTTGATCCCGATCCCGTAGCAACCCATGATGCAGGGCACCGACGCACCGGATTCATCGTTAACGCAGGCGTCGAGCTTCTTGCTGTATTTGGTTCCGAGTTTAAATACCTGCCCGACTTCGATCCCGCGGTGGAACAGCAGAGCCTTCCCGCCGAACGTGTCGCCTTCTGCGGCGTTGCGGATATCGATCACGCTTACGTTGTCGCCTTCGAGCGGGAAGTCGCGTCCGGGCACCACGTTCTTGACGTGGCAGTCGGTTTTGTTCGCTCCGGTAATCCCGCAGCACATGGCTGCGACCCACGGGTCAACGTACACTTTGGCGACCTTGCCAGCCATCCCAATCGGGCCGGCGAATCCAACAGACGCTCCAGTCAGCTCGCGAACGGTGGCTTCGTCAGCCGGTTCGATATGCGCCCCGCCAGCGGCCTGGGTGAGCTTCTCGGGGTTCAGTTCGTGGTCGCCGCGGATCAGGCAGATCACGGTGTCTTCGTCGGCCTTGTAAACGAGCGTTTTGATCATCTCAGCCGGTTTGGTTTTCAGGAACCCGCAGACCGCTTCGATGCTCCCCACGCCGGGCGTGCTGATCTCTTCTGACGCTTCAGTTCCGCGAGCTGCGGTTTCTGCTGGCGGGTCGACCTGGGCTTTTTCGATGTTCGCTGCGTACTGGTTGTCTTCGGTGTGGACGATAACGTCCTCACCGTTTTCGCACGGAACGGTGAACTGATCGGAGCCCGACCCGCCCATCTCGCCGGACTCGGCTTCGACGATAACGTACGGTACTCCGCATCGTTCGAATATGCGTTTGTATGCGTCGTACATCGCCCGGTAGGTCACGTCGAGGCATTCGGGTGTTGTGTGGAAGCTGTATGCGTCCTTCATGATGAACTCGCGGGACCGCAGGGCTCCGAATCGCGGGCGGAACTCATCGCGAACCTTCGTACCGATCTGGTAGAGGTTCACGGGCAGTTGCTTGTACGATTTGAGCTCCTGGCTGGCAAGATGCGTGCAGACCTCTTCCGCCGTCGGCGCCAGAGCGTTACCGCGTCCGTGGCGGTCGGTGAAGGTCGCCAGCGTCTCGCCGTAGTCTACCGAGCGACCGGTGCGGTCCCATAGTTCAAGCGGCTGGACTACGGGCATGAGGATTTCCTGGGCGCCTGAGGCGTCCATTTCTTCACGGACGATTTGCATGATCTTCCGCAGCGACCGCAGCCCGAGCACCAGGTAAGTGTACGTTCCGCTTGCGACTTTCCGCACGTAGCCCGCACGGATCATGAGTCTATGTGAAGGAATCTCCGCGTCGGCGGGAACTTCGCGGGTAGTCGGTATCAGTAATTTGCTGTAGCGCATTTATATATCTCTCAAAAGTTAGTCAGTATTAATCGTTTTCCGCGCGTGCAAGCCGTATACGGGTCAGGCAATCGTGGGGACGGATTGTTTTATACCTTTATAATGCATGGTTTTCAAGAGGCGCCAAGCTTGCTAAACTGTTGGGCATGAACGATACACACTTATTTATTAACGAACTAACGCCCGGACAAACCCTTGATCAGATCTTCGTCGTACGCGATAAGGACCTGCGAACAACCAAAACAGGCGGAAATTACATACTCTGTACGCTTACGGATAAAACCGGGGCCCTGCCGGGTCGAATGTGGCAGGCGAGCGAAGCGATCTACGCATCAATACCCCAGGGCGGATACCTGCACGTAAAAGGACGCACCGAAGACTACAAAGGCTCGCTGCAGTTCATTATCGAAGCGTGCCGACCAATGAGCGAAGATAAAGTCGAAGTGAGCAACTTCCTTGCCGTCGCCGACGCAGACCCGGAAGAAATGTGGACCGAGATGCTCGACATCCTCCGCAAAATAAAGAACAAATCGATCCTGCTGCTGATTAAGCAGTTCGTCGAGGACGCCGAGTTCGTCGATTCGTTCAAGAAGGCTCCGGCGGCGATGGTGATGCACAACCCTTACCAGGGCGGACTGCTCGAACACACCCTGAGCATCGCGCGGGCCGCTGTGGCGCTGTTGGACCTCTACCCAAAACTCAACGCAGATCTGGTGCTGGCCGGTACGTTCTTCCATGATATGGGCAAGATGGCCGAGCTAACCTCTGGAGTAACAATTAATTACACCGATCGCGGTAATCTTGTCGGGCATATCACGATGGCTGCGATATGGCTCGATCGGAAGGCCGCCCTGGTGGCAGAGGAAACAGGCACACCGTTCCCGCAGAAAACCCTCGACTTGCTGCAGCACATAATCCTCTCTCACCACGGCGTTTACGAATACGGTTCACCGAAGCTGCCGATGACGCCCGAGGCCTATTTCCTGCACTATCTGGACAATTTGGACGCCAAGATGTTCATGACTTTCCACGACATCGAGTCGACCCCGGACGACGAAGAATCGTTCGGCCCGTACAACCGCTCACTAGGCGCGAGGATCTACAGAAAGAGCGAGACGCTGGATTAATGGCTCCAGGGCGAGCATCAATCCAGGAAAAACGCATTCTAACACCAAACGGCAACGGCTTTTTGCCACAGAGGGCACAGAGAA
>JABGPF010000103.1 GCA_018645065.1 Phycisphaerales bacterium | reverse complement strand
TGGTGATAATGATAACCAATTGAATTTATTCAACTTATGATGGGACAGTAGTGCTGCAACTACAATAAGCAAGATCATTCTGGTGTTAATTGTCACTGCTTGACTCCTTGATTTTCCCAAGTTCTTTGTGATGCGCCAGCACTCCTCTGACCCAATTTCACGCTCTTTATCTTTGTGGTGGATCGGTCAGGTATTCACCTGACTCCAGTAAAGCAATAAGTCTAAGAAGCCCGCACAGCCCTAAATGTTATATAACTAGTGCCTCAAGTCGATCTTAAGACAAACAGGAAATTTTTGTCATGTGTGCAAAATAAAAATAATCGGAATTTTGCTCTTCCAAACCCGGGGATTCTGCCGAAGAAACATCTAACCTTCGGGGCCCCAGAGGTCCGGGTTGTACATTAGAATAAGGAATATGTTATGAAGAGAGTCTCCGCTGTTATCGTTGCAATTGTATTAGTTTCGCTGTGTGCGAGCACATACGCTCAACCGGCGAAAAACAACCAGAAACGCATCGAAAGCCTGGAAAAACAGGTCCGCGACCTGATGCGTGTTGTCAAATCCCAAGGCGCGGCGCTTAAGGACGCTCAGGACAATCAGTCCAAGTTTGTCAGCAAGGAAACATTTGACGCCGCACGCGTCAAAATGCTGGACGCCGCCTCAGGCCGCCCCGCTCGCGCCAAGGGCTTTAACATGTGGTCGACGCTTGACGTACAGCTTTACGGTAAAATCAAGATGGATGCGTCTTATGATACCGCACGGGGCAATACGGGCAATTTCGTCCGCTGGGTGGAACCGCGCCAGACTCGCAGCGGTGACGACCAGTTCAACATGACCGCTAATGAAACGCGTTTGGGCTTGAAGTTCACTGGCCCGACGACTGATACGGTCAAGACGAGCGGTGTGCTGGAAATGGACTTCTACGGCGGCGGTGGCGAGAACAGCCCGCATCCTCGCATGCGTCATGCATACATGAAATTTGACATGCCCGACCAGAAGTTGAGTCTGTTGGCAGGTCAAACCTGGGACGTAATATCGCCCCTGAACCCTGGAACGATCAACTACACCGTGATGTGGTGGACCGGTAACATTGGCGTTCGACGCCCGCAGATCCGCTTAACCAAGGGCTTCTCGCTGAACGAGGACACCGAACTGACACTCCAGGGCGCCATTCTCAGGAATATGGGCGACGCCACAGGATTTGGCGGAGCTGGCGACAGTGGCGAGGACTCAGGCTTCCCCAGCGTGCAAGGCCGTGCATCAGTGACCTTCCCCCTCTGCAGCGGAAAGAAGGCGACCTTTGGCGTATCAGGCCACTTCGGGCAGGAAGAGTATGACATCGATAACGACGACCACAACGTTGAGGTTTATAGCTGGTCAGGCAATATCGACGCTAAAATACCGATTAACAACTGGTTAACGCTGAAAGCTGAAGCCTTCACCGGTGCGAATTTGGACACATACGCCGGTGGTATCGGACAGGGCGTTAGCGTTGTCGGTAGTGACGTCAGCGAGCTCGAGAGCAGCGGTGGTTGGTTTGCACTAAGCATTGGACCGTGGGACAAGTGGTCCTTCAACGTTGGCGCCGGTGGCGAAATCATCACCAGCGGAGTCACTACGGCTGCATCGACCCGCGAGTCGAACACTCACGTGTTTGGTAATGTGATCTACAAGATCAACGATCACGCTTCGTTTGGGTTCGAACTGTCCAACTCGCACACCGACTATAAAAACGCCAGCGGCGGAAACAATGTGAGAGCTCAGACTTCCTTCGTCTACAAGTTCTAAAGAACTGCTGAATAAACGTTTATAACGCAATTGATAGCGCGGATTGTTACTTAACGATCCGCGCTATTTTTTTAAACTGATCCCCCTCAGCTGCGCCGAGCATCTCAAACAACGCCATTTCAACGCTGGTGAGCGTTGCGCCGGCTTGTTGCATGCGCTCCAGTCCGAGCTTCCGATTGGCTTCGGTGCGCGATGAAACCGCGTCGATGAGCACGAATACTTCGTATCCGCTATTCTGCAGGTCCCGTGCGGTCTGGTAAACGCAGATATGCGTCTCGATACCCGCTAGTATCACCTGCGACCGACCGGTGCGCTTCAGCGCCTCGACGAACTCATCCTGGCCGCAGCAACTGAACGCGACTTTCGAAATTGGCGTCACATTCAGATGTTCGCTTATCTCGGGTATCGTGGTTCCGAGCTTTTCGGGGCACTGTTCGGTGCAAATCACGTCGATCCCGAGCACTTCCGCTGCCTGGATCATTCGCACGATATTGTCGTAACAACTTTGTTTGTCGTGTATTAGCGACGCCAGTTTACCCTGGATATCGATAACTGCGAGCACCGCCTGATCGCGTTTGAGCATAATCGTCACCTGTTTATAGTGTTATAGTGGATTTTGTCCGGCCAGGTCGTCGGCGATTTTTTGTGGTGTGGCGCCTTGCGCTACATCTATGGTCAGTATTGCGACACCGTTTTTGCGGTAAAAGCCTGCCAGTGGGGCGGTTCGCTGTGCGAAAATCTCTAGGCGTTTGTTAACCGCTCCCATATCGTCGTCCGCCCGGTTTGTTCGATCACCGCCAGTGTTTTCGGTTATTCTGCTCTGCACGAGTTGCGCTGAGCAGTTCAGGACGATAACCGCCCGGATTTCGAGGATCGCCTGCAGATCGCGCGCCTGCCCGACATGCCTGGGTAGTCCGTTCATCACGAGAATGCAATTTTCGTCGGCGTTTTGGGCGTTTTTTTCATTTAAGACACCCTGCACCGCTCGCATCGCCAGGTGAAAATCACCGTCTTCCAATAGCGCCCCGGTTTCGAGCACGTTTCGGACGAATTGAATTTCGGTATCGGTGAAATCACCAGCAGTTGTTTGGTCGGCGATTTTCCGCAGTTCGGCTCCGAAATCGAAGTGTATGCACCGGCGCCCCCAGAGCCCGTTTTCAGCGAATATATCGCCTAATGGGCTCTTGCCCGACCCCGTAGGCCCAATGAGTACAAGTGCATCCTGCATGCTGGGGCATTGTTGTCTTTTGGGGGCGTTTGTCAAGGGGGCGCTGGTACTATAAAAAAAGTAAAATACTGGCGATTTTGATGCTTTTATGATTGCTATTGGAATATGCGACCGTTATACTTCCCGGTCCTACTGTACACCACGCATTATGACCGATTGTTCGGTATAAACACAAAGACGTTGAATTCGTTTCGCGTTGTCAATTATTTACGAAAGGTTGCAGGAAAAATGGCTGAAGAGAGCAAAGCTATCGACTCACTAATGAGCGCAGGCCGTACGTTCCCCCCGCCGGCTGAAATGGCCGCAAATGCTCACGTCAAATCCGACGCGATGTACAAGGAAATGTACGATCGGTCAATAAATGATTCCGACGGTTTCTGGCTCGAACAGGCAGAACTGTTGGAATGGTCCAAGAAGCCCACCAAGGCTCGTGAATACACTTGGGACACCAAGGGTCGCGTTATCAACCACACGTGGTTCGCCGATGGCGAGCTGAACGTGTCGGTCAACTGCCTGGACCGTCACCTCGGAACGGCGCGCGAAAACAAGACCGCGCTGATCTGGCAGGGCGACGAACCCGACGAAGACATGAAGATCACGTACAAAGAGCTGCACGCTGAAGTTTGCAAGTTCGCCAACGTACTGAAGTCATTCGGCGTCAAGAAGGGCGACCGAGTCTGCATCTACCTGGGCATGGTTATCGAACTGCCCGTAGTCATGATGGCTTGCGCACGCATTGGCGCGATCCACTCGATCGTTTTCGGTGGTTTCAGCGCCGACGCACTGCGCGACCGCATCAACGACTCGGACTGCAAAATCCTCGTCACCGCCAACGTCTCGAAGCGCGCCAGCCGCGATGTCCCGCTGAAAGCTATCTCAGACGAAGCGCTGACCGACACGCCCACCATCGAGAAGTGCGTTGTCATCAGCCGTAACGACACCGAAGTCAACATGGTCGAAGGTCGCGACGTTCTGTACTCAGACCTGATGGCTGACGCTTCGACGGATTGCCCCGCCGAACCCATGAACGCCGAAGACCCCCTCTTCATCCTGTACACCTCCGGTTCGACCGGCAAGCCCAAGGGCGTTGTCCACACCACCGGCGGTTACCTGATGCACACCGTGCTGACTCACAAAGTCGTGTTCGACCTGCAGGAAGACGACGTTTACTTCTGTGCAGCCGACATCGGTTGGGTCACCGGTCACAGCTACATCGTTTACGCACCGCTGACAAACGGCGCCACAAGCGTCATGTTCGAATCGACACCCCTGTACCCCGACGCAGGCAGGTATTGGGAAGTTGTCGACAAGTTCAAAGTCACGCAGTTCTACACCGCCCCGACCGCTATCCGCGCACTGATCCGTCAGGGCGACGAATGGCCCGGTAAGTACGACCTCAGCAGCCTGAAGATCCTCGGTTCGGTCGGCGAGCCGATCAACCCCGAGGCCTGGATGTGGTACTACGAGAAGGTCGGACACGGTAAGTGCCCGATCGTCGACACCTGGTGGCAGACTGAAACCGGCGGTTTCATGATCACTCCGTTCCCCGCAGCCCACACACTGAAGCCCGGTAGCGCTGCGCGTCCGTTCTTCGGTGTTGAGCCCGTTATCCTTCGTGAAGACGGTAGCGAATGCGGCGTCAACGAAGGCGGAAAGCTTTGCATCAAGAAGCCTTGGCCCGGAATCATGCGTACGATGTGGGGCGATCCCGATCGCTTCATCGACGCCTACTGGACCATGTACGACGACCTGTACTTCACCGGCGACGGTTGCCGCATCGACGAAGACGGCGATTTCTGGCTGCTCGGACGCATTGACGACGTGGTGAACGTTTCGGGTCACCGAATCGGAACCGCCGAAGTCGAAAGCGCCCTGGTAAGTCACGCCGCAGTCGCCGAAGCCGCCGTAGCTCCCATGCCCCACGAGATCAAGGGACAAGGCCTCTACGCGTACATCACCTGTGTTGACGGTATCGAAGAGACCGACGAACTTAAGAAGGAACTCATCGTCCATGTCCGCAAGGAGATTGGCCCGATCGCAGCTCCCGACAAAGTTCAGTTCGCCCCCTCGCTGCCGAAGACCCGTTCGGGCAAGATCATGCGTCGTATTCTTCGCAAGATCGCCGAAGGCGTCGCCGACAAGAGCACACTGGGCGATATCTCGACGCTGGCTGACCCCGGTATCGTTGATCACCTGATCGAAAACCGTCAATAGAACCCGAGACGATTCGGTTAAGACGGACATGACGTAAGACAAACCAACGGCCCCCGTTCTCATGAAGGGACGGGGGCCGTTGGAAATTATAAGTTGAAAAAGTTGAAACAGTTGAACAAAACTCCGGAAAGGAGAATTCGTATGAGCGATCAAGATCTGAGCACGACTCCGGAAACAAATCACGGTGTTAGAGTGGTGTGCGCGGCGTTGGGCATTAACCTTGCTCTCGGTATCCTGTATACCTGGAGCGTCATCGGCGGCGGCGCAGTGAAAGAATGGGGATGGAGCGCTTCTGACAAGGCCTGGCCTTACGCGGTGGCGTGTCTGGCGTTCTGTCTGATAATGGTTCCCGCCGGGCGCATGCAGGATAAAATGGGCCCGCGAATCGTCGCGTCTCTCGGCGGCGTGCTGGTCGGCGTCGGTATGATCGTCGCTAGCTTCACCACGACCCCAATGGGCTACATCATTGGTTTCGGCATCCTTGCCGGATCCGGTATCGGTTTTGCGTACTCGTCGGCTACCCCGCCTTCGGTCAAGTGGTTTCCGCCGGCCAAGACGGGCCTGATCGCGGGCATCGTTGTCTCGGGTTTTGGCCTGGCAAGCGTCTACGCGGCGCCTTTGGCGAAGTGGTTGATCGAGGAATACCAGATGGCGGGCGCCATGCGAATCCTTGGCGTCGCATTCCTGGTTATCGTTGTCGGTCTGGCGCAGCTTCTCAAGGCTCCGAAGAAGCCCCTGTTTGCCGCTAAGGCTCCCGCTGGGGATGCAACCGGACAGATTAAGAAAGAGAACTTCATACCCAGCGAAATCGTGAAGACTTGGCAGTTCTACGCCTTGTGGTTCATGTGCGCTTGCGGTTCGGGCGCTGGTCTGATGATCATCTCGGTGGCCATGCAGCTTGGTAAGAGCGGTGGCGGTACGAATCTTTTGGACATCTTGGGAATGACCGTCGAAGTGGGCACGATTCTTGTGGTCTCCCTGGCGATCGGAAACGGCGGTGGTCGAATCCTGGCCGGTATGCTGTCCGACAAGTTCGGACGCAAAGTAACTCTCGCCGGTTTCTTGATCTTCCAGGCGGTTCTGGTGTTCCTGCTGACTATGGCCCAAACCGCGGACAGTCCCCTTAACAACACTTGGGTGCTGATGATAATCATCGCACTTGTCGGAGCTAACTACGGTTCCAATCTGACGTTGTTCCCGGCGTTCAGCAAGGACTACTATGGTCTGAAGAACTTCGGCGTCAACTACGGACTGGTCTTCACGTCCTGGGGCATCGGCGGATTCATGCTGGCGAAACTCGCCGGTTGGGCCAAAGACGGAATGATCGGAGAAAGATGGGCCGGCAGTTACGATTTCGCCTTCTACACCTCGGCGGTTTTGTTGGTGCTCGCCGCCGTTGTGGCGTTCATGATGAAGGCTCCGCATCACACCGAAGATGCACCCGCTGAATAAGCGAAACGTCCAAAGCTGAAAATGTTCACCCCAGACCCCCGCTGCGGCGGGGGTCTGTTTTTTTGCGCGTATTTGTTTACGAGCCCGTCGACGCAGCGTTTGCATCACTATCGCGATAGGCCTATAATCCGCAGTTCACACAGATTTGCAGGAGAAGGTGATGAATGTTTTGCTTACTGGCGGAGCGGGGTATATTGGTTCGCACGTGCTGCGGGCGGTGCTGGCTGCTGGTCATAACTGCGTGGTGTACGACTCGCTGATCAAGGGGCACGCCGAGGCAGTGGAGACCACAGGCGCCGAACTGGTGCTCGGTGATATCGCCGACACCCGCAAACTACTACAAGTAATTGGCGATAACAAAATCGATACGGTTATCAACTTTGCGGCGTTTATCGAAGCCGGTGAGTCGATGGACAAACCGGAAAAATACTTCCGAAACAATACCGTAAAAACCCTGGAACTGCTGGAAACAATGCGAGCTGGCGGTGTTAAACGAATCGTGTTCAGCTCGACGGCCGCGGTTTACGGAACGCCCGAACTTACGCCAATTGCCGAAACTGCTCCGTTGGCGCCGATAAATCCGTACGGTTCGAGCAAGCTGTGCGTCGAGTACATGTTGCAGGCATATGCAGCTGCTTACGGGCTTGGCGGTGTGGCGCTGCGGTACTTCAATGTCGCCGGCGCACATCCTGCCGGCGATATCGGCGAGGCCCACAGCCCAGAGACGCACCTTGTCCCGCTGGTGCTGCAAGTACCGCTTGGCCAGCGCGACGATATCAAAATATTCGGTGATGATTACGACACGCCCGACGGAACGTGCATTCGCGATTACATACACGTTTGCGACCTGGCCGACGCGCACGTACTGGCGGCAGGGGCGATCGAACCGGGCGAAATAAAAGTTTACAATCTCGGAAACGGAGAGGGCTTCAGCGTTAAGGAAGTTATCGAAACCTGCCGCAAAGTCACCGGACACGCTATCCCCGCCGAAATCACGCCGCGCCGCCCGGGCGACCCGCCGCGATTGGTGGCATCGTCAGCCAAGGCGATCGAACAGTTAGGCTGGCGGCCTGAATATCCGGAACTGGAGACTATCGTGTCGCACGCCTGGGCGTGGCACGAATCCCATCCCAACGGTTACAACGACTAAAAACCGACGGTTATCGTTTTTTAGTTTTTTAGCCTGAAAGGCTTATATTCGACAGCCCAGGGCAACGCCCTGGGTTTAGGATTGTAATTAATCCAAGCCCTGTAAGGGCGCAACTTCTCGTTTCCAGGGCGAGTTGCGCCCTTTCAGGGCTTTGGTTTTATTTTATCACATACCCAGGGCGTTGCCCTGGGCTTTCGAATTCCAGCCTTTCAGGCTGGACGGCCCAACCAAACATTACTCCAGTCCAAACCAATCCATTCCCCGGTATTTCGTCATAAACAAAATCACTGCGTCACTACTTCCTTGCTCCATTGCTGGTGCAGTTTTTTCAGGCGTGTGACAACCTCGGGGAATTTTTTGGCGAGGTTTTTCGTTTCGGTTACGTCGGCATCCATATCGCTGAGGAACAGTCCGTCGGTCTTACCGTTTACCAGCTTCCACTTTCCCTGGCGAACGGCCCACATCCCGCACGCCGACCAGTGGAGCGTTTCGTGGGCCGACGGGGCCTTGGGCGATTCGATAATCGGTATGAGGCTCTTGCCATCGATTTTGGTTTTGATCGCGGGCAGCTTGCAATACTCAGCTACTGTCGGCAGCCAGTCGATCGAGCAGGCGACCTGGTCGCGGAGTTGGTTTTCAGGGATGCGCCCGGGCCAGGAGATTATCGCCGGGACGCGCAGCCCGCCTTCCCAGCATGTGAACTTGTGTCCGCGGTAGGGCCCCGCGCTTCCGCCGCCGCCGAACGTGCGGACCTCGACTGAGTGGCCGTGATCGCTCTGGAAAACGATGATGGTGTTTTTGCGGATTTTGAGTTTGTCGACTGTGGCGATCACCTGGCCGATCTTGTCGTCCAGCGACGAAACAAATGATGCGTATCGCTTCCGTTTGATATCCTTCATCTTGTCGTAGAGTTTGACGAACTTTTGTTCGGCCTGCAGCGGGTAGTGCGGTGTGTTGAACGGGAGGTAGAGGAAGAACGGTCGGTCTTTGTTTTCGGTGATGAACCGCTTGGCCTCGCGGACCATTATGTCCGGGAAGTACTCGCCGTCTTCAAAGTGTTCTTTTGTGTTCTTCCACAGGTCGTGCTTATTTGGTCCGGACCAGTAGAAGAAGTGCGAGTAGTTGTCGATGCATCCGACTTTGTGGCCTAGGAATTCGTCGAAGCCTTGTGCGTTGGGGCTCAGCTTCAGATCGTCGCCGAGATGCCATTTTCCGAACAGGGCGGTTCGGTATCCCGACGCCTTGAAGACTTCGGCGATTGTGAGCTGTTCGGCGGGCATTCCCCGTTTGCCCCAGGCGTTTCCGGTTAGTTGCGCCCGCTGCGGATATCGTCCGGTCATGAGCGACGCTCGCGACGGCGAGCAGACTGGAGCCCCTGCGTAGAACTGCCCGAACCGCACGCCGCGTCTAGCCAGTGCGTCCATATTCGGCGTGATCAGATCTTTGGCGCCGTAGCAGTTCACATCGACGCTGCCCTGGTCGTCGGTCAGGATAACTATGACGTTCGGTTTGGCTGCCGATTTGTCCGCGGCGCTGAGTACGCTCGGAGCCAGCGCCATAACGGCAGCGGCGCGGCTTGCATTTTTGATAAAGCTACGTCGCGTTAATGATTCTGATGTCATGTGATGCAGTTCCTGTTTGGGTGGTGATATTTCGTTGCGCCGGACCAATCGTCAGCAGAGTTGGGTTCCTTTGCAATAGCGCGCAAGTAGTTTCTGCAACAGCGTCTGGCGCTGCTCAGCCGGCATGTTCAAATCAACGGCAGGGGCAGTAGTCGCAGGGCGAAGCGTCAAACCGGCCGCCTCGACCGTAGCGACAAGCGACACCAACACCGCCATTTCCAACACCCCGTATGACGATGTTTTGCGCCTCAATCTCATGACGCGTATTGTACCGTAGTGCGAAGTGAGATATCAACGAGTCTTCAGTTCGTCAGGAAAATAGGAGGTTCCGCAATCGAGCTACCGTTTTTGGCAAGCGTTGTTCAGTCAGGGTGTCGAGAAACTCATCGGTTGTCTTTGGCGGATTTTTCAAACTGGCGAGCTGACGTCGGGCCGCTGTGCAGACCTGGTCTGAGGCAGTGTCGAGCAGGTTCGTGATGAACAAGTCGGGATGCTGGGCCTCAATATCAAATTGCGCCAAGTATGGTGTCGGGAAATCGTTGAGGTTGTACGTGACAATCACTGACGAACCGGAGTGTATTGCAGCGGCCAGCACGTGACGATCGTCCGGATCGGGCAAGTCCAGCGTTTCGATGAGCCCTTCGTATTCCGTCACCAGTGCTTCGCTGGCGTGAGCGTTCATCAGTTCGCGCGTTCGTTCCAACTGTTCTCGCGTCAGATCCGGCCGTTTGATCAACAACGCGCCAATCCATTCATCATGAATCTGGTCAGTCCATCTAGCCGATACGAGTTCGGTTACCGCCAAGTGCATCAGAAAGTCGCGAAGCGGCGCCGGATAAAGCACGCAGGCGTCGTACAGTGCGGTAAGTGTCCCCATACTCAATAACCCATATTCAGATCTTGTGCTTGTGCGGTGAGCTCTTCCAGGGCCTCGAGGCGATTCTTGTCGATCTGCTGCTTGTAGGCCTGCAGGTCCGTGAAAAGAATACGTCTGTGCGTTCCGACTTTACGGAATGGAATGAGCCCGCTTTCCAGTTGCTTGACCAGGAACGGTCTGGATACGCCAAGCAAGTCGGAAGCCTGTTTGGTAGTCAACTCGGCGTGGATCGGTGTTACAGCAATGGCGTTGCCTTCAGCCATTTCCGACAGCATTTCCACCAGTAAGCGCACCGCCGATGCAGGAAGTGTTATCGACTCGTTGGTCTCTGGGATAAGAACTTGCAACTCGTGTCCGGAAACAGGGCTCAACCCTCGCCCGGCTTCGCGAGCCAAAGCGGTTTCCTTGTCCGTCGGACATATCGGTTCATGCGTTTTCAGTATCGTAGACACACTTAATCTCCCGTCCCTCAGCCACTATAGGACTCTAATTAAGTATATCGGACAAACGAAATAAACGCAACAAACAAAATAAACACAATCGCGTGGGTCTTATGCGTCTTTATGTTTGGTTAGTTCGTCCAGCAGCACTGTTGCGTAACAGCCTGACGGGGCGGTGAACTTCAGCAGCAGGTGGGCGCCCAGGTCGTCGCTTTCGTTGCTTACTTCCAGGTTCGACACCTTGAAACGCAGTGCGCGGCGGGCGCCTTTTACTTTCAGCTTGCCGACGTGGCGGAAGTTCTCGATGTCGATGTTCCGCTCAGTCAGCACATCGAGTTCAATTTTACCCGGCTCACCGGTCGCTATCGAGCTGCGGTAGCCCGGTATCGGACCGGTCGGGTTGATCTCAAACGCCTTGGCGCGAGTCTGCTCAAGCGCGAGTTGCTCGGGAGCCTCCTCAACGGTGAAAACCGCCTTACCGCCATTTCGGGCGGCGAGATCACCGGGCATTACCGTGTCGAGTGTTTGGATCCGCCTTGCCAGCACGTCGTTGAACACCGCCGACTGCAACGCCGAAACGTACAAACGCTTCATACGCTTATCAACGGTGTAAACCGCACGCTCGTTCTTACGCGACTTGTTGGCGTTCTTGTACGCCGATAACGCGCGACGGGGATGTGCGAAATGTTTCGGCCAGGCCGCCAGGGCGCCCTTGATGTCGCCTTTGTCGAACGCGACGCGAGCGTTGTAGCAGTCGTGCGGATCTGACTCGATGGGACGCCCGAACAGGATCGCCACGAACTCGTCCATGTCGCCTGCGACCAGTGCTCGCCCGAGTTCGGCGGTATCGTTGCGGAGCCCGAACCGCTGCGGCCCGAAGTAGTTCGGAACACCGCGTTTGACCAGGATATCAAGTATGGCCTGGGCCTTATCAAGTGCGTTGGACGCCGTGTTGCGAACCTTAATGGTGAAGCGGTTGGCTTCAAGATGACCGGGGCGCAGCTTATTCCCGTGCCGCGAGACCGAGACGATCTCGATCTGGCGATCGCGGAACGCCGACAACCGTTTTGGGTCGGCGTGTTCCAGGCTCATCTGTTGGATCGTTATTGCCTGGGCGTCTTTCAGGCCCGCAAAGCCGATTTCCGAGGGGTCGACCTGCATATATTTTGCGATGCGCTCGACGGCAGCCGGAGTCGGTATCCCGCGTTTGCGAACGGTGAAGTACACGTGCGTGCCCTCGCCGGAGGCTGGGTAAAGCGGGATCTCTTCGACGCAAAAGTCACCGGTGTTCTGTTTGATCAGACCGCCGGTGCCTGGTAGGTCGGCGGTGAGGTAAGGCAGGTTTTGTGCGTTAGACTGCATAGTTTCTCCGTACTTTCTATTTTGGGATAACACATTATACACGATTCCCGCATGAAAAGGGATTTGGATATTTCGCAGCCGGCCGGTGTAAGATGTACTGGTGTTCTGGTAGTATTGGCGCGGTTGGAGAATAAGGAAAGCAAGATGACGGCTTATCGCACGGAAACAGATTCGCTTGGTTCGCTGGAAATAGCGTCAGGCGCCTTGCATGGAATTCATACGCAGCGTGCGATTGAGAATTTCCCGCTGGCCCGGCGCGGGGTAAATCCTGAACTGATATGCGCCTACGGTGCGGTGAAACTTGCCTGTTGTCAGACGAACCACGGGCTGGGCATGTGGGAGGATGCGACGTTCAACGCCATTGAAACCGCATGTCGGGAGATGATAGACGGGAAACTGAACGAACATATATTAGTTGACGCCTTGCAGGGCGGAGCCGGAACGTCGACCAACATGAACGTCAACGAGGTGCTCGCCAATCGGGCCTTGCAGCTTATCGGTTCGCAGCCGGGCGATTATGAAACGATCGATCCGTTGGCTGATATTAACGCTCACCAGTCGACTAACGATACATATCCGACGGCGTTGAAAGTGGCTGCGATGAACATGCTGGCGGGGTTGGAGCTTAAGGTTGTGGCGTTGCTGGAGGCGTTCCAGCGTCAGGAAAAGCTGGGCGCCGATATCGTGAAAGTCGCTCGCACGCAGTATCAGGACGCGGTGCTGATAACGCTGGGGCGCGAGATGGGCTCTTACGCCGAGGCGCTTGGGCGAGATCGATGGCGGATCTACAAATGCAACGAACGCCTGCGGGTGGTGAATCTCGGCGGGACTGCAGTCGGCACGGGGCTGGGCGCCCCGAGGCAGTTTATCTTCCAGGCGATCGAAAACCTGCGGGCGATTACTTCGCTGGGTTTGGCCCGGGCGGAGAATATGGTCGAAGCCACCCAGAACACCGACGTGTTCGTCGAAGTCAGCGGGATCCTGAAGGCCCTGGCGTCGAACCTGCTGAAAATCGCGAGCGACTTGCGGTTGCTCTCGTCGGGACCGGCTGCTGGGCTTGGCGAAATCTCGCTGCCCGAGCGGCAGGCAGGCTCGTCGATAATGCCCGGGAAGGTCAACCCCGTAATCCCCGAAGCGGTAAGCCAGGCCGCAATGGTCGTCATGGGCAACGACCAGGTAATCGCACAGGCCTGCAGCGCAGGGTCGCTCGAACTGAACGCCTTCCTGCCGCTTATCGCCGATTCGCTGCTGGGCAGCCTGGGGCTGCTGACAAACGCGTGCGACATTTTCCAAAACCGCTGCGTGGAAGGAATCACGCATAACGCTGCGGTCTGCCGCGCACATGTCGACAGCACAACCGCGACGATAACCGCATTGGTCGAAAGCATCGGGTACGAATCGGCCGGTAAAGTCGCCGCACAGGCCGAGCGGACAGGCGAGTCGATCCGGCAGAGCGTTATCGATATGGAACTTCTGAGCGGCGAGCAGTTCGACGAACTTGTCTCACCGCAGCGAGTTATGCGACTGGGCTCGGACCCTAAACGTAGTGAAACCGATGATAAAACGGATAGCGAGGCGATTTGAACGTGACAGCACCACAGAAAACACCAAAGGGATTCCGCCTTCATATTGGGTTGTTCGGGCGGCGTAATGTCGGGAAGAGTTCGCTGCTGAATGCGATGACGCGGCAGGGGGTTTCGATAGTTTCCGACACCGCGGGGACTACCACCGACCCGGTCGAAAAACCGATGGAGCTCCTTCCGATCGGACCGGTGCTGTTCATCGACACTGCCGGTATCGACGACACCGGATCCCTGGGCGAGATGCGGGTCGAGCGAACGCGAAAGGTTTTCGATCGCACAGACGTTGGCGTGATAGTAGCCGCTGAGGGCGTTTGGGGCGAGTTTGAAGAGGGTATTCTCGCCCAACTGCAGGAGCGCGAGATACCCGCCATTGCGGTGTTCAACAAGATCGATCTTGCCGAAGCGCCCGCAGAAGGCGTCGCCCGACTCACCGAAGCCAAGGTCCCGATAGTTCGCACAGCCGCCGTTGACGGGCTCGGCCTGAGCGAATTGCGCCAGGCGCTGATCGCCCAGGCTCCTGAAGAATTTATAAACGCACCGGCGATTCTGGGCGACTTGATCCCGCCGGGCGAGTTGGCGGTTCTCGTTGTCCCGATCGATCTGGAAGCGCCCAAGGGGCGCCTGATCCTTCCGCAAGTCCAGTCGATCCGCGACGTGCTGGACTGCGACTCGTACTGCATGATCGTAAAGGAGCGTGAACTTCGCGACGCGCTTGACCGCCTGAAACGCCCGCCGGCGATCGTGGTCACCGACTCACAGGCGTTTTTGAAGGTCTCGGCTGACACCCCGCCGGAGATTCCCATGACGTCGTTTTCAATCCTGTTCGCCCGGTGCAAAGGCGACCTCGCGGAGTTCGTTCGCGGAGCCCGCACGATCGATAAGCTAAAGTCGGGCGATAAGATCCTGATCGCAGAAGCGTGCAGCCATCATCCCATCGGCGAGGATATCGGGCGAGTGAAAATCCCGCGATGGTTGACCCAGTACGTCGGTGGTGACTTGCAGTTCGACACGGTCCAGGGGCATGATTTCCCCGAGAACCTGAGCGACTATCAGCTAGTGGTCCACTGCGGAGGCTGCATGTGGAACCGACGCGAAATGCTGACCAGAACGCTCCGCTGCCGCGCCGCGGGCGTACCGATCACCAACTACGGTGTGGCGATCGCATTCTCACTGGGCATCTTCGCAAGAGCACTCAGCCCGTTCCCCGCTGCAATGGCAACGGCCACGGCAAGTGATCAGTGATCAGTACCTGCCTTACGGCAGGGCAGTAATCAGTAACGGCCACGGCCACGGCCACGGCAGTAACGACTAACGGTGACGATCCAGGCGTTTTGGACTGCGGCGAGCTCTCGCCGCTTTCACTTGTCGCGGAGCGACGGTTCTGTCGTTGCCGTTACTGTCGTTGCCGTCACTGATCACTGATCACTGATTACTTGCCGTTGAGCTTATGGCGGGTTTGTGTTATGTTGGACGTTCAACCTATAAGGATAAGCAAAATGAAGAAAGCGATCACCCTGAGTATTTTCACCGCCTGCGTATGCGGATCATTTTTGACGATCAGCCTTGCCGCCCCCAAAAAGAAGAAGGCCCCGCCGAAGCTCGAAGTCACCGGCGCGGTCAAGCATCGCTTCATCGCCAGCACCTACCACAACCAGGTCTATATCGTCGACAAGCAGGGCAAGATCGAGTGGGAAGTTAAAGCACCCAGAGCTCAGGACGTCTTCATGCTCGACGGCGGCCGCGTGCTGTTCAATACGAACAAAGGGGCCCAGATCGTCCGCATCAAAGACAAAAAAGTGCTCTGGGAGTACAAGCACGAGTCCAAGAACAAGTTCGAAATCCACTCCTGCCAGCCGCTGAAAAACGGAAACGTGCTGATCACCGTCTGCGGAGAGAGCAAGCTTCTCGAGATCGATAAGGCCGGGAAAATCGCCAAGACAATCGAGTTCGCCAAAGTCTCCAAAGCCGCCGGTAACGGGCACATGGAACTGCGCGACAGCTTCAAGACTTCGCGCGGTACGTACCTTGTGGCGTTCCTCACCGAAGGCGTGATCCGCGAGTTCGACGGCGATTCCAAAGTGATCCGCACGATCAAGGGCGATTTCTTCAAGTCCAAGGGCGTCTCGTCGATCCAGGAGCTGAAGAACGGGAATCTGGTTATCGGCGGCGGATACGGTAAGAATGTCCTCGAGATCGACAAGAACGATAAGATCGTCTGGTCGCTCACGCAGGACGATATCAAGGGCCTGAACCTCGGTTATGTCGCGACGGCAAAGCGCCTGGAAAACGGTAACACACTGGTCAGCCTGTACCACGGATCCTACGCGTTCTTCGAAGTCACCCCCGACAAGAAGATCATCTGGAGCATCAAAGGCGGACCGTTCCACGGCACGACAGCCATCGAATACCTCGACTGACCCCAAACCAAATACCGGACGGATCGACCGGGCCGCCAGATCCGGCCATGTTCACAATAGGTTCACTCCTATGCGCTGTGAACCTCTAACACGGAAAAGCGGTACTCCTTATCCGTGTTAGGGGTCATCCGGGAATGTGTTTTGATGTAATATCTTGCCAGGTAGTGGTTTATAGGTGTCCGACTGCCCGTCCCCCCAGCCGGGTCGCCGCTGGCAAGCTCAATAATGACCCGAATCGGAGCTTCACACTTCCCGCAGGTGTGAACATGTGTGAACTTCCGTAAATCCGCCAGATGCCAAGCCGCAAGCGGCAGACTTTGAGCCCCGTTTCCGTATCACCTGCTCACCTGATCTGCTGCTCACCTATCTCGCGCAGCGTGCCTCGAATCCACAAACGCCAAAAACAAACCAAACAAATCAAATCCCCACAACCGCCCCCAAACCAAGAAGGCAACCCCCGCCCATAACCAACCCAAACCGACAGAATCGATGCCAGCCCTTATTTTATATGTTAGTGCCTGACCCCGATGCCCCCGTAATTAATTAAGGCGTCTCGGGAATTCGCGTGATTTTATCATTCGTCAGCCCATAGCGAGTTTCTTTTCTCGCCATTTTAGTGATTCGTTTTTTGGGCGGTAGCGCTGCTCCACCGCCAGGCCGCAGGGTCAGGCGCCAACCCTGCGGCTACGGGGTTGTTGTGAATATACGCTACAGTTTGCTCGTAATGTCGTTCGTTGCGCATATACCGGTCCCAATATTCCTTGTGCCATACCGGGCTGGAATTTTGTTGGCCAATCGGGAGATTGGCGTTCCCGGGATCGCCAATCTCCCGATTGGCTTGGCCGTTTGTTATTCTAAGGGAATCCCGAATCTTACGTGCTGTAAACTTCTTCCATGAGGCGACAATCTTCGCCAGGGTCCAACCGGCCAGCAGTTCGAACAGCACGTGGAAATGATTCGGCATTACCACCCAGGCGTGCAGTTGATACCGATCGTTGTCGAAGTGGAGGAACGTATTTTGGACCATCTCGGCGATCTGCGGTTGGCCCAACACGCACTGGCCATGGCCCGCATCTATCCATTCGTGCAGGCGTTTACGTCTTTCCACATTGCGTTGATCTTCGCTGAGCAGAGCAAGCGACCGATCGATTCGTTCGATAGCCGTCTGCGGCAGGCTGTCGGCGAGATGCACCGTAACATGCTGCACTGCGGACCTACCGTCATAATGCGGCAAATATCCCCGTGTGTGCCATCCCCGGGATCGCCAATCTCCCGATTGGCCTTTGGTTTCATCGTCTTCTGGGCGCCCATTTTCTACAATCTGATCATTAGATTGGCCCTGAACTCCGTCACCTTCAGGACGCCCAAGTTCCAAATGCCGATCAGGAGATCGGCGTTCCCGGGACCGCCAATCTCCCGATTGGCCTTTGGTTTCATCGTCTTCTGGGCGCCCATTTTCTA
>JABGPF010000473.1 GCA_018645065.1 Phycisphaerales bacterium | reverse complement strand
GCTCGATACGCAGAAGCGGGCCAGAGACGCCAGAAACCCGATGGTCGAAAAAATCCTGCTCGATATTGAAGGTAAACTCGAAGAGCAGATGAACGCAGCCAAACTCAGACGCGACCAAATGCTCATGTACGCCATACTGGGCGACCCAGCCACTCGCCTGCATCTGCCCCAACGCCTGAGGGGCAAGATAAAATTCGTCGACGGTAAATGGAACTGGCAGGTCACCAAACCCGAAGGAACCACCGTGCTGCATGTCGGATTTCGAGCCTCAGGCCAGAAGTTCCCGCAACTCAACGCGAATGATAAAAACGTCGACCTGGACAAACTGTTCGCCCAGGCCGACGACACATTCGCATTTAAACCACTGAAAAAACTGGGCAATGGCGACAAATGGGCCGGGACGCTGAAGGGTGAGGGCACGCTGAGATTGGTGGCGATCGGGCCGGGCAAAATCTACGCAGCGGGCATCAAGCTCGTCACCCCGCGCGACGCTCCGAAGCCGATGGGGAAGCCTAAACAATAGAATCACCGGGCATGAGTCTGTATAATCGTTTCATTCGCCGAACGTGGCGAGCCAGCAGCGGCCCTGATGGGGTCCGATCCTACGCATAACGCCGAGAAATACCAATGAGCATCACCCTGTACAACACAATGACCCGAAGCAAGGACCCTCTAACACCGCGAGACGGTGACCAGGTCAGCCTCTACACCTGCGGGCCTACGGTCTACAACTACGCGCACATCGGTAATTTGCGAACGTACGTTTTCGAGGACATCCTCAAACGCGCGCTTATCTACCGCGGATACACCGTTAACCATGTGATGAACGTGACTGACGTGGGGCATCTGGTCTCCGACGCTGACGACGGTGAGGACAAGATGGCCCTGGGCGCAGAGCGTGAAGGGAAAACCGTCTGGGAGATCGCTCAGTTTTACTGGGACGCCTTCCGCGCGGACATCGAACGCCTCAACATTATAGAGCCCACCATATGGTGCCGAGCCACCGAGCACATAGAAGAACAGATCCAGCAGGTCCAACTGCTCGAAGAAAAGGGTTTCACTTACACCATCGACGACGGTGTCTACTTCGACACATCCAAGCTGGACGACTACGGAAAACTCGCACGCCTCGATATTGAAGGGCTCCGCGCCGGAGCCCGCATTGAAGTTACCGAAGGCAAGAAGAACTACACCGATTTTGCGCTCTGGAAGCTCTCACCGAAGAATTCGACACGCCTGATGGAATGGGAAAGTCCCTGGGGAATGGGTTTCCCGGGGTGGCACTTGGAGTGCTCGACTATGGCGATGAAGTACCTGGGCGAATATCTCGACATCCACTGCGGAGGGATCGATCACATCGCGGTCCACCACACAAACGAGATCGCCCAAGCCGAGTCGGCGCTCGGACACGAATGGACAAAATGCTGGATGCACGGTGAGTTCCTCACGCTGGCGAAGTCAGACGACTCTGCCGGTGGGAAAATGTCCAAGTCCAGCGGTGAGTTCCTTACGATGGACGTTCTGATCGACAAGCACAACTACGATCCGATCGCGTATCGCTACTTCCTGCTGGGAGCACACTATCGTCAGCAGTTGGCGTTCAGTTGGGAGGGAATGGACGCGGCCGCCAGCGCACTGGCTCGCCTCAAACGCATTGTGCTGAGCACTCGCGACGGTTACACCGGCGAGCAAGAGCCCCTTACCGACTGCATTGAAGAGTTTGACGCAGCCGTCGTTGACGACCTGAACATGCCCCGAGCACTGGCGGCGATGTGGAAAGCTGCGAAGAACACCACCGCCTCTCCGGGCGAAGTCTACGCCACTTTGCTGCACATGGACTGCATCCTGGGCCTGGGAATCGCTGAAATGGCGCCGGTCGAAATCGCCGACGGAGCCGACGAAGAGATCGACGCGCTGGTTGAAGCACGAACCACCGCCCGAGCGGAGAAAGACTACGCTCGCGGCGACGAGATTCGCGATCAACTAGCTGAAATGGGCATCGAAATAATGGATTCGCCCGAGGGCACTACCTGGCGCCGAATATGAGCAACGTGCAACGATATCGCGTGCTGGGCATCGATCCGGGCCTGAATATTACCGGGTACGGAATAGTTGACTTCGCCTCGGGCGCCCGCGGACCTGCGATAGTCGAAGGCGGAACGATCCGCACCGACGCCAAAGCGGATATCGCCAGGCGAATCACTCAAATCCACGCTGACCTGGCGGAATTGATCGCTGAATTCAAACCAGATCTAGTCGCGATCGAGAACCTCTACGCTCACTACGCGCACCCGCGTACTTCGATCCTGATGGCCCACGCACGCGGCGTGATACTCCTGGCGGCCCAGCAGGCAGGCGTCTCGGTCTGCGGGTTGGCGGCAACGAAGGTCAAGAAGAGCCTCACCGGTAATGGACACGCAACCAAACTCCAGATCCAGCGTGCGATCCAGGCGGTGTACAAACTCGACGCCCTGCCCGAACCACCCGACGTAGCCGACGCCCTGGCGATCGCACTATGCGCAGGAAGACAACGCTAAGCAATCGAGCGTTGAGATTATTCGCCCTTGTCGTGCACAGTTGCTTAGGACCGAAGGCCCGGCGCGAACTTAGCGGGGTCCGGAAGAGGATTATGCAACAAGCTTCCCAAAAGCGCTAAGCCGCAAGCGGCACGACTT
>JABGPF010000102.1 GCA_018645065.1 Phycisphaerales bacterium | reverse complement strand
GTTTTACCACTTCGGTTAGTTTCGGATCGTAGGGGCGTTTGTTTCCGGGTTTGACGCTTACGCGCATGTAAATGTGGAACAGTTTCAGGCCAGCAGCATCGAGCGTTTTGAGTCTTTCGGGCACGTTCTTCAGCCACAGGTGCCCCACGCCGTCGTAACCGAGTTCCTTGAGCATTTCGGCCTGTTGGGCCAGGTTGCGTTTCTTCGCGTCGTGGGTGTCCATGCAGAGTGCGAAGAAGGGCGGTGTCTTTTTCGCTGGCGGTGCAGCGGCCGGTTTTGCTACGGCCTGGGCGATGATTAGCAATGTGATCGAAAGCAGTGTTGTGTATTTCATGATGTTGGTGAGTGTAGCGTTAAAATCACAGCGATGCAAATTACGGTGGGGGATATTCCCAGGGCTGACGCATCTTGATATTGTGCGTTGTGTCTAAGTACCGCCGAGTCCTGTTTGGTGACCACGGCGCTGCGATTAGGACATGAATCGCCCGCGTAAACCGGATCGGTCGGCGGATTAACACATGTTTACACCACCGCGAAGTGTGAAGCTCCAATCCGAACCATTGACGAGCCTATAGACAACGATTAGGACCGGGACACGTGCAGTGGTGTCTTGCTAAGTTATTTAGCTACAACATGTTACAGTAAGCCTCTTTTTCGTGCGACCCATGACTTGGAAAAGAAGTACCGCTTTTCCGAGTCATGGTTAACAACATATATTTGTAAACCTATTGTAAACCTGTTGGGCGCCTGCGGATTTGGAGATGAGTCCATTGGCATTACCACCAGGCCATGGCTGAGGTTAGATGTGCAGGCCCTGGGATATCGGTATCTGCTGTTTCCATTGGCGCCGGGGCGCCTTATAATTGGGCGGACTTGAACATGGGAGTACTGAACGATGGGTTTATTTATGCGCATGACAATGCTTCTGGTGATTTTTGGCGCCTTGCTGGTGTCGATTGGTTGTGAAGACAACCGCACCGGCGTGGTTATCGATACACAAAAACGGCGCGGGTTCCTGCAGTCCGGTTTCGAGTCGAAGGTGATCGTGCGACGGGGCGATGGTTCGTCTACAGCGATCGGGCACGTTGGTAATCCGTTCTATGCGATCGCGTTTGTAGAAGTCGGCGCCGATAATATCGGATTTGTCGACCCGCGTATCGAAGGCCTGGCTAAGCGATTTGAGCTCGACAGCATCGCGATCATTCAAATGTCGATCCCCAAAGAGGCCGAAACGTTCAGCCAGGAGGCGATAGCGGCGGGGAATTATCCTCCTGCGGAAATGCAAAATCTGAGCCGTTTTATCGATCCCGAGCGTCGCGCCTGGAAGATATTCGGACAGCCTGACTGCGGGGCGGTGCTGCTGGTCGATCGACGCGGAATGAACAGAACCATGAAAGCAAAAGGCTCCCTCGATGATCTCGGGCCGATTATCACTCGCCTTGAGTGGATGCAGAAAGAGTGGGAGATCGAGCGAAAGGGACTCAGGCGCGATTAATGATAACTGTTCCGGGGACGTTTTCTTTCAGACGGCGGTTTTCAAAAAATTGCGTCGATTGAGTATCTTCCTGCGTTATCCCTTACAGATGGAGATGTTACCGCGTCGCTGTGCTGATACGCACAAAAACAGTGGATTTTGATCAGGCTGAATGGCATAATTATCGGTTCCTATTTGTACGCGCGAACCTTCAGACAAGGAGACGTTTGATGAAGAGTTTTAAAGTTTTGCTTACGCTTGTGCTGGCGATGACGCTGACGTCGTCGGCGATTGCCGCCGATTTCGACTTCGACAAGATCGTTTTCGTCAAGCGATTCACCTACCAGTCCAGCCACTACTACACCGACTTCATTGACGGGTGCAAGTTCTATGGCGGTAATTTGTGCACGCTGGACGTGAAGACGGGCAAAGTCACCGACTTGCTTCCCAAAATGGGCAAGGGCATCTTCGGGCGGTTCGACATTTCGTTCGACGCCAAGAAGATCGTCTTTGACTGGAAGGCCGATATTAACACCGGATTCTACATCTACGAGGTAAATGTGGACGGTACCGGCCTGCGTCAGCTAACTTTCCCTCCGAAGGATGAAGCGGCTCTCCAGAAGAAGTACAAGAACCACCAGGGCGGTAACTGGTGCAAACACGCGATTCGCTTCGATGAATACAAGAGTGCAACCGAAGACATGCACCCCTGCTACCTGCCCGACGGCGGGATAGCGTTCATTTCCACCCGTTGCCACTACGGTATCCTCTGCGACGGACCTGACCGTCTGGTGACAACCGTGCTGTATCGCATGGACGGTGACGGGAAGAACATGGAGAAGCTGACCAACTCGGCGGTTTCCGAGGCTGGGCCTTCGGTCATGTCCGACGGGCGCCTTCTCTACACACGTTGGGAGTACGTTGACAAGGGCGCGGTTTCGGTGAAGTGCCTCTGGTCGATGCGTCCTGACGGTACGTCGACTATCGAGGTCGCCGGCCAGGAGATCACCTTCCCCGACTCGTTCCTCTACGCACGCCAGATTCCCAGCGCGTTGAACAAGATTGTGTTCCTCGGCGCCCCGCACTGCCCGCAGTCTGGTGTGGGAACGGTCATGGTTGTCGACACCAATAAGGACATTCGCAGCAAAGAAGCGGCTTACAAGTACATCACCCCGGATTCGGACGTTCAGGCCGAGCCTGGTTTTGCATTCAAGATCGATGGAAAGTGGAAACGCGATCGAAGCGGAACTATCGGCAAGCTGTACATGGACCCGTATCCGCTTTCGGACAAGAAGTTCCTGGTCAGCATGAAACCCGCGGGCATGCCCTGGATGCAGAAAGACGGATGGCGCCTCTGCGTGCTGGACGACAAGGGCAAGGACACCGAACTGTACCGCGACGAAAAGATTTCATGCTGGCAGCCGTACCCGCTGAAGGCCCGCAAAAAACCGCCCGTGCCCGTGAGCATGGTCGATAAGGAACTGGCGGCGAAGAAACTATCACGCGTTAACGTCAGCGACGTTTATCAGGGCCTTACCGGTGTGAAGCGCGGGACGATCAAGTACATTCGTATTAATGAGCAGATTCCCCGTCCGTGGCGGTCGAGACGCTTCTGGTCCGGTGATGTCGCCTACCAGCAGCACTCGGTTATTTCACGCGGCGCCCACCACGCACCCAAGGCCCAGTGGGGCATCGTGCCGGTCGAAGCCGACGGTTCGGCGCACTTCCTGGTCCCCTCTGACAGGAATATTTTCCTCCAGGTGCTGGACGAAAACTACATGGAAGTCCAGCGTCAGCGAACGTACATTAACTATCGTCCGGGCGAGTCGCGAACCTGCATCGGTTGCCACGAGCCTTACGGTACGGCTCCGGCGGCGGCTAGTAAAATCCCGACCGCGATGAAGCGAAAAGCCAGCATCGCCGGTCCGCAACCGGGCGAAAAAACCGGACAGCGAACGCTCTTTTACCCTGTGGACGTCCAGCCCGTACTCGACAAGCACTGCATCAAGTGCCACGGAGCCGATAAGGATAAAAAGCCCAAGGGCGATCTTGTCCTCACCGGTGAGCCGACGAATCTGTTCAGCAAATCCTACGAGCAACTCACCCAGGGCAACCTGGGCAGGGTGCAGAAAAAGTTCATGTGGTACATTGGCGAGAACTATCCCAAAACGGGCAATGTTAAATCCGTGCCGCCCAAAACGCTCGGTTCGCACAGCAGCGTGCTGGTTGCGATGCTGGCGCCGGGCAAGATCAAGCTCGTCGATAAGAAGGACATCGAACTGGCTGAAAAGCTTATCAAGAAGCACAATAAGAAGTTCACGCTCACCCAGGCTGAGCTGATCAAGATCACCACGTGGGTCGATTCCAACGCGCAGTTCTACGGCAGCTACTGGGGCCGTCGGAACGTGAAGTACAAGGATCACCCCAACTACCGCAACAACGTTACGTTCGAGCAGGCGATCAACACGATCCCGCCCCTGCCTGAAGATAAACGATAGTCCAGCCTGTTACGAAATCGATTAATCGCGGGCGGACCTGTTAATTGCGGGTCCGCCCGTTTGTTTTGAACCGGGAGTTTGGTATGAATATTGCGATGCGAACGAGCAGGCGTGAGTTTTTGGCGGCCGCCGGGGTCGGAGTTGCGATGGTTGCGGCCGCGGGCAGGATCGGGGCGAAACAAAAGCCCGCTGCCGACAGGCCCAATATCGTGATGATACTGGCTGACGATCAGACCTATCTGGACTCCGGAGCTTACGGTAACAAGGACGTGAAAACGCCCAGTATCGATCGTCTGGCCAGTCAGGGTATGCTCTTTAAGCGGTGTTTTACCGCCACCGCGATGTGCGCCCCGACACGCCAGCAGCTATACACGGGCATCTTCCCTGTGCGGAACGGAGCGTACCCCAACCACAGTCAGGTAAAGCCCGGAACAAAGAGCATCGTGCATCATCTCAAGGCGCTGGGGTACCGCGTAGGCCTGGTGGGTAAGTCGCACTTCGGCCCGCGGGAGTCGTTCCCGTTTGAGAGGGTAAGCGGCGGTAAAATTGCGGAATTTATAGCAAGAGATCCCAAGCAGCCGTACTGCCTGTTCTACGCCTCGCACAGCCCGCACCTCCCCTGGAAGGAAGGCGACGCGTCGGCGTACGATCCGAAGAAACTCACCGTTCCGCCTTACATGGTCGACGTGCCCGAAATGCGCCAGGGACTCTGCCGCTACTACGCCGAGATCACCGCGTTTGACGCCGAAGTGGGCAAATGCATGAAGGCGGTTGACGATTCGCCAGGCAAGGACAACACGATATTCATATACACCAGCGAGCAGGGAATGCAGCTCCCGTACGCAAAATGGACGTGCTACGAGCTCGGACTGCGAACCGCACTGGTGATCCGCTGGCCGAAGTGCGTCAAACCCGGTTCGGTCGCAAGCGCGATGGTGCAGTATGTCGACGTCACGCCGACTCTGGTCGATGCAGCCGGCGGAAAAATCCCCGAAGGACTCGACGGACGCAGTTTCCTGCAGGTACTCTTGGGCAAAACCGATAAGCACAACGATCTGGTTTATGGAGTGCATACGACGACCAAGATCATCGCAGCCACTCCGGGCGGATACCCCATCCGCTCGGTTCGCGACGAGAAGTATAAGTACATACGGAACCTCCGCCACGAAGCGACTTTCAATAACACGTTGATCAGATCGGACAAAGAGAACATCTGGAAACCCTGGGTCGAGAAAGCGAAAACCGATAAATTTGCAGCCAAGCGCGTCAGCGGATATCTCAACCGTCCGGCAGAAGAACTTTACGATATAGTGAATGATCCCCACGAACTGAATAATCTCTCGGGCGACAAAAAGTATCGACCGATAATGGATGCAATGAATAAGAAACTTCAGGCCTGGATGGACCAGCAGGGCGACAAGGGCCTGGAAACCGAATTGGGATACAAATCTCGCAAAAGACCCAATAAAAAGAAACCCGGTGTGAAGAAAAGGAAATAACATGGGCCAACTGAATCAGACGCGCAGAAATTTTCTCAAGATGATCGGACTGGGCGCGGCGGCGATGGCGGTCCCGCGAATCTCCGGCGGCGCCGCTTCGCTGAAGGGCAAGCCCAATGTGATACTCGTGATTACCGACGATCAGGGGTACGGCGATTTGGGCTGTCATGGTAATAAGGTGATCAAGACTCCGAATCTCGACAAGCTTTACACTCAGTCGACGCGTCTGACCAACTATCATGTTGGCCCGACTTGTGCACCTACGCGAGCGGCGCTTATGACCGGTCGATACTGCAATCGCACGGGCGTGTGGCATACGATTATGGGTCGTTCGATTATGCGGCGTGATGAAGTGACAATGGCTGATGTTTTCCACCGCGGCGGGTATAAAACATCGTTCTGCGGGAAGTGGCATTTGGGCGACAACTACCCGTTCCGCCCGAGATATCGCGGGTTCGACGAGGTGCTGTCACATGGCGGCGGCGGTGTCGGGCAGACTCCTGACTACTGGGGCAACGATTACTTCGATGACACGTATATCCACAACGGTAAGCCCGTTAAGTTCAAGGGATACTGCACGGATATCTGGTTCGACGCGGCTATGAAATTCGCCGAATCGTGCGCCAAAGCGGGTAAGCCGTTCTTCACGTATCTGTCGACCAATGCGCCTCACAGTCCGTTCAACGTCGCCAAGAAGTACAGCGACATGTACGCAGGCAAGCCTGACGTTCCCAACGCAGCCTTCTACGGTATGATCACCAATATCGATGATAACATGGGCAAGCTCGTTAAGAAGCTCGACGAGTTGGGTATCGCCGATAATACGATTCTGATATTCACTACCGACAACGGAACGGCTGCCGGTTACAAAGTTCCCAGGCGCAAACCCAAAGACAAGGGTCGAGCCAAACCCAAAACCAGCGCCAAGATCGTCGGATTCAACGCTGGCATGCGAGGGACCAAGGGTAGCGAATACGACGGCGGGCACCGTGTGCCATTCTTCATTCGCTGGCCCTCCGGTCGGATTGAAGCGAAGAAGGATATCGGGCGTTTGACTGCCCATATCGACGTAATGCCCACGCTTACGCAACTGTGCGGTATCGATAACCCCAAGGGGGTCGCGTTGGATGGGGCGAGCATTGTACCGTTGCTGAGGGGCGGCGGAGACAACTGGCCTGACCGCACGTTGGTGACTGATTCGCAGCGGCTTGAGGATTGCGTTAAGTGGCGTAAGTCGGCGGTTATGACTGACAAATGGCGCCTGATTAACGGTAAAGAACTGTACGATATGACCGCCGACGGTGGGCAGAAGAATGATCTGGCTGCGTCGAACCCGAAGATCGTCAAGCAACTCACCGCCGCCTACGAGAAATGGTGGACGAGCGTTTCTGAGCGGTTTGGCGAGTTCGTGCCGATTGTCATCGGTTCGGACAAGGAGAACCCCACCTGCCTGACCGGGCACGATTGGCACGGTAACGGGGCGGCGAAGGTTTGGAACCACAGGCAGATAAAGGGCGGTCCGATCGTAAACGGATTCTGGGCGGTGGATGTCGAGCAGGACGGGACCTATGAGTTCACGTTGCGACGCTGGCCCAAAGAACAGGATTCACCGATAAGCGAGAAGTTCCTGAAGGTGACGAAAGCCAAAATCCAAATCGGGAAAATCGAAATGGCCCAGGACCTGGCTGTCGGCGCGAAAGAAACAACGTTCAAAATGAAGTTAAAAGCCGGACCCGCAAAACTTCAAACATGGTTCAGCGACGCCAAAGGTAAGTCAGCCGGCGCCTATTTCCTCTACGCCAAGCGTTTGTAAAGCAACGGGGCGGGCGTTTTAGCCCTTAGCGGTTGGACTTGTGCGACAGTGTCTGCGGTTGGGTTTGGCGTTCGATTTTCATCCAGTCTAGAAGCAGGTTTACCGCCGATTTGTCCACCGGCGAGTCTTGTGCCAGTACTGTTCCGTCGGGATTGTAAATTACTACATGCGGAATGTTGGTGCAGTTTGCACCGAACTTTTCGGCGAGATTGATCTTGCGCCATTCCGGACCGAGATCGATGATCTGGAACGCCACATCAGGACGCAGACTTGCGAAACTAGTGATGGATTCGCGAAGTTTCAGTGCGTCTGGACAATTATCAGCCGTTATCGCAAAAACGTTGATGCGCCCATTCTGGCGGAGCTCAGCCAGGTTCGACACTGGCGCGACGACCTGGTGGACACCTCCGACGCTTCCGCTGGGCGGAGAGTCCGGAGCCGCGCGAAGCCGATCGATCGGTGGTGGGCCTAGTGTAAGATCGCACCATGCAGCAGCGATGAAGACCGCCAGAGTAGCAACTGCTATCGCCTTGTATTTCATATACGCCTTTCAATGAGTATCCATTGAAAGCGTAAGATATGATTTCAGGCCGGGCGCGTGATTCGCGTGGATTTCCCCAAAATTTTCGCGCCTGATATCAAAATTCGAGCATTGATAGATCCGGCGCCGGTGCAGATGCGGGTCCGTGTTCGGGGTTGTGCTCAGGCCCAGGTCTCGATTTTGGTCCGGGGTGATTGTGAGGCATTCTCATGCGTCCCGGTCCTTCCGGGGCTTTTATACGTTTGTGTTCTTCGCGGTCGATTTTCCCGTCACCGTTGGTGTCGGCCTGTAGTAGTAGTTTTCGGAAAAATTCGGGTGCTTTTTCGATTTCATCCTTTGTGATCACGCCGTTTTGGTCTTTGTCGCGGCGTTTGAACATTTCGGCTTCCATGCGTTTTCCGCGTGTGTCGTGTTCTCCGCGTCTGTCGCGATCTCCGCCTCGTCGTCCTCGTTTATGGTGCGGATATTTGGCTCGTTTGCGTAGTTCCTCGTTATGTTTTTCCCACTGTTTATACTGCGTGGGTGTTAGTATTTTTTGCATTTCGTCTGCGATTTCGGCGTGTATGGCGGCGCTTTCCTCCATTGCCTTTTTGCGAATGGTGCGTAAGGAATCTATACGGCTTGTCATGATTTCCTTGATTTTGCTTTTTTGCTCGTCGTTGAGTTCCAGTGTTTTGCCCATTTTGGCGGCGATGGCGTGTGCGACTTTTCCCGGAGGTTGTTGGACTTTGGCGGTGTTGGTCTCTTTGGATTTGCTGAGATACGCCATAGCGGCGCCGAACCCGATCCCGCCTCCGCTTATGAGGATCGCTGCGCCCAGCAGGGCGGTCATCAACGTTTGCCTGCGTCGTTGCGAGACGATCGGGCGTTGTGGTTTTTGTGTTTTGTCGGCGTCTACCATAATAATCCTACCTGTACGGGAGCATAGAGGTCTGTCAGCGGGTCGGGCGAAGCCATCCAGAAGTACGTGCCTAACGCCAGTGCAATGGTCGCCGCCACCGCCGATGCAACAGCCAGCACCGAAAGCGGCGTGATGCGAACCGGTGGCGCATGGTGCATCCGCGAGAGTATCCCGTCGGCGACGCTTCTGACGTCGGGGGTATCCTGCTTTGCTCGTTCGACGAGTTTTTCTATAGCATTTATTTCGTCCATTGGAGTTTCTCCATCAGGCCGCGGCGTTTTGCGATTGTTCGCAGCTTGTTTCGCGCTCGATATGCTCGCATTTTCACCATTGCCTCGTTCCATCCCATTCGCTGGGCGATTTCCTTCATGCTGCAGTTTTCGAAGTATTGCAGCGTAAGGACCAAACGTTCGGGCGGTTTAAGTTCGCTAAGCAGCGATTCGACTATCGCAGACGCGGTTTCGGGGTCCATCGCGTCTGATGTTTTTATCGCCGGGTCGATCTCGCCTAGCGGCAGGGGTTTGTTCTTGTGTCCCTGCTGCTTCCAGAAGCGATATCCAACCCGCGTTGCGATCCGTCTTAGCCAATGTTCAAACGGCGCTTCGGCCCGGAAGCTCGGAAGGCTGAAGTAGGCTTGAACAAATACGTCTTGCATCAGTTCTTCGCATTGTTCGGGGCGCCTGCTGAATCGCCACATCATCGATGCGATCTGCGGTTCGTAGCGGCGCACCAGCCGTTCGTAAGACTGTTCGTCACCGGCGAGTGCGGCTTGGATGTCGCGTCTGTCTTTGTCTTCCACGCCGGTATGGTACTCTATATCATCTTCGGATTGCATCCCGATTTCAGGACGCGTGCTTCGATCCGCTAATCGCCCAACGACGACGGTGAGCTTGCGAAGATTCGTCTCGCAGCTCACCGACGCCGTTGTCGCGGGATGTTCAGTTGTTATGCTCGAAGGCATTCAGCGTCTCGTAGCTGATTATTCGGCTGCGGGGCGTTTGCGACCGCCTTTGCGGCCTTTGCCTTCACGGCCTTTGCCTTCGCGGCCTTTACCTTCGCCTTTTTTGCGTTCGCCGCCATGGGCTTTCTTTAGCTTCTCAATTTGTTCATCGGTCATCAGGGCGCGAATGTCTTTGTGCATTTTGTCCATGATGGCTTTACGATCTTCGCCTTTTGCTTCTTTAGCGTCGGCCATTGCTTTTTTGCGGATGCCTTGGATTTCGGTCTTTTGTGCGTCGGAGAGTCCGATTTCGGGCATTTTTCCGTGCGGGCGTTCGCCTTTGCGGGCTGCTTTCATCTTTTCAAGTTGTTCGGGCGTCAGGACAGCTTCCATCTTCTCGCGTGCCGCTGCCATGATAGTTTTGCGTTCTTCGGGCGTTTTTGCAGCTTTCATCTTTGCGGCGGTTTCTTTGCGGATTTCGGCCATTTTTGCTTTCTGAGTTTCGTTAAGTCCCAGATCGGGGCGTCCGCCTTTGCCTTTTCCACCGTCTTTGTGCATCTCTTTCATCTTTGCGATTTGCTCTTCGGTGAGCTTGGCGTGTACGTCTTTACGCATCTGTTCGTGTATTGCTTTGCGTTCTTCGGGCTTTGCGTCTTTCATTTTCGCCATTGCGGCTTTGCGAATTTCGCCGATTTCCTTCTTTTGTGCTTCGGTCAGTCCGATATCGGGCATCCTTCTCTGTCTGCCGCCACCGCGTTTTGCAACGCGTTTTTTGCCTTCTTCACCACCGCGGCGCTTACCGCGAGGTTCGCCCTCTTTAGCCAAAAGCGAGCCACTAAGCATTGCCAGTGCGGCAAACGTTACGACAGTCATAATAATGTTGCGTTTCATCTTCAGTTCTCCTAAGCATTTATGAAGTTTTTCGGCGCGTTTGGGGCCACATTGCCCGTTTCCACCCAATTAGTGAGTGGTGATTAAATTTGGTAACACATAAAATAGTTTTCCACACGAATTTACAAAATGCGGCTTTATTGATAAATTTCGCCCAGTTTGCTATGATTCTTGTAGTATCGAGGGGGACGGCTACAACTGGCTGACTATTCCGATGCTGTTGCGATTTTGTGTTTGTTTTGGCGTGTTTTGGTATGTTGTGTCGCGTAATGACTGAATAATTCGAGGATTTTCAATGAAATCAGGTTCGAATCTGGAACGAGTACTCGCTGCGGGCCACTTTGCGGTGACCGGTGAGTTGGGGCCGCCTATGAGCTGCGACGCCCAGGCGGTTCGCGACAAAGCCGATATCCTCAAAGGATCCGTCGACGCGGTTAACATCACCGATAACCAAACCGCCGTGGTGCGCATGTCATCCATCGCCAGCGCAGTTCTCACCCTCGACCAGGGCGCAGAGCCCGTTATGCAGATGACCACACGCGACCGAAATCGCATCGCAATCCAAGCCGATATACTGGGCGCCGCGGCGCTGGGTATGAAAAATTGCCTCTGTATCGCTGGCGATCACCAGTCGTTTGGGGCTGCCGGCAGGCTCAACGGGCATCCTGGCGCCAAGAACGTTTACGATATCGATTCGATACAACTGGTCAACATTCTGAAGAATATGCGTGATCTGGGCGTTCAGCAGGGCGGTGACCCGATCACCATCCCGCCGAAGCTGTTCATCGGAGCGGCATGGACGCCTATGGGCGACCCGGTGCAGTTCCGTGTGACGCGACTTGCAAAGAAAGTCGCCGCCGGAGCCGATTTTATCCAGACACAAGGCGTGTACGATATCGAGCAGTTCGCAAATACCATGAAGGATGTCTGCAATCGAGGGATACATGAAAACACCGCGATCCTGATGGGCATTATCGTACCCAAAGCCGCCGGAATGCTCCGCTACATGAACAACATCGTCGCGGGCGTAAGCGATCCGGACGAAATGATAAAACGATTCCCCGTGATCAAAAAAGCTATGCCCGACGACGAAAAGGCCCAGGCGCGAGCCGAGTCGGCGGAGATCGGAAAGAAAATCGCAATCGAACTGGTGAACCAGGCCCGCGAGATACCCGGCGTTAAAGGCGTGCACATACAGGGAATCGAGTGGGAAGAGGTTGTTCCAGAAGTTGTAGGCGGCGCCGGGCTGCTTCCGCGACCTGAACTGCCGGACATCCAGGCGTAACAATATGAGCGATAAACCTAAAATCACGATCGACGAAGAAACCTGCTACGCGCAGTGCTTCTCGTGTGCTAAGTGCACTTCCGGATGCCCGGTCGCAGACGAAATGGATGTCAAACCGCACCAGGCGATGAGGCTTCTCCAACTCGACCAGGCCGATCAGCTTATAACCGCCGCCAGCCCGTGGTTGTGCATCGGCTGCCAGACATGCCTGGGCAGGTGCCCGAACAATGTAGACATACCAAGCGCGTTCTCGAAAATCCGCCAGGAGGCGATCGAGCGCGATCAGCTTGAAAATGCGGGCAATGTCCCGCTGTTCGACGACATTATGCTCGCGATGATCAAACGCAACGGACGAGTGAACGATGGACTCATGGCTGCGAAATATAAATTCAAAGCCGGAGGGCTCCTGAAAGACTGGAAAATGGGTCTCAAGATGTTCAAAGCCGGTAAGATGAAACTATTCATGAAGGGTGTGAAAGACAAACCCGGCGTGGCTGCGCTGTTCGATAAGAACACCGGTGAAGTGGAGGACAAATAATGGCCTCGAAGAAACTTGCCTTTTTCCCGGGCTGTTCGCTCGACGGCACGGGTAGCGAATACGGCCACTCGACGCTGGCGGTTCTCGAAGCGCTCGGGACCCCAGCCGAGATTCTTGACGATTGGAACTGTTGCGGAGCGACCGCGGCGCGCGGTATCGATCTGGGGTTGTCTGTTCGTCTTGCCGGTCGCAATCTGGCGCTCGGAGCCAAACAGGGCTGCGACGTGCTGGTCGCTTGTGCTGCGTGCTATAACAATATGGCCTACAGTCGCGACCACCTGACCAAACACCCCGAGGATTTTGATGAGCCTGGCTTCGAAAATGCACGCCCCGAATCGGTCGATGTGCATCATTTACTCAGCATTCTGTCCAGCCCGGAAACGCTGGAAAAAATCAAGGCGAAGGTGTCCAAACCGCTGGGCGATCTGACCTTGGCGAGTTATTACGGGTGCCTGCTGGTGCGTCCGGACAGTTACACTAATGTTGACGATCGCGAAAATCCGCAGTTGATGGACAAGATGATGCAACTCTGCGGCGCCAAAACCGTTGACTGGTCGTACAAGACTGACTGCTGCGGAGGCAGCGCGTCGCTCACTCGCAAAGGGGCGGCGATGAAACTGATGGCCCGTATTTTCGACGACGCGATCTCACGCGGAGCCAACGCGATTGTCACCGCCTGCCCGTTGTGTCACATGAATCTGGACGCGTTCCAGAATGATGTCGCCGCCGAATTGGGCAAGGATATCAAAATGCCTGTATTCTACTTCACCGAACTGCTTGCCCTGGCGATGGGGCTCGAAGGGACCGCAAAGTGGTTCAAAGGGCATCTTACCAACCCGGCGCCGGTTGTGAGGAATTGTCGATGATTAACGCTGTAAATGACAATCAAAACAAACCGCTGGGTTCGGTGCTCGTGGTCGGAGGCGGGATGGCTGGTATCCAGGCGTCGCTCGATCTGAGCGATTCGGGGTACAAGGTTTACCTGCTCTCGCGCGAGTCGGCGCTCGGCGGGCATATGGCAATGCTCGACAAAACCTTCCCGACTAACGACTGCTCAATGTGCACCATGAGCCCAAAGCTCGTTAGCGTCGCCCAGGACGACAATATCGAACTGATCACCCTGGCTGATCTGATAAGCCTCGAAGGGTCCGCCGGTAACTTCACCGCGAAGGTGCGAGTCAAACCGCGATTCGTCGATGAACATAAATGCACCGGTTGCGGAGACTGCGCAGAAGTCTGCCCGGTAGTGCTCGATGACGAGTTCAACCAGGGCCTGAACGGGCGCACCGTGATACACCGCCTATACCCCCAGGCCGTGCCCAACACATTTGTAATCGAACGCGACCAGCGTCCGCGATGCATGAAGTCATGCCCGCTTGGAACTAATCCGCAGGGATATATCGCGTTGATCCGGGCGGGGCGCTATCACGAAGCACTGCGAATGCTGCACGAGACTAACCCGCTACCGTCGATCTGCTCGCGAGTTTGCCATCGTCCGTGCGAATGCAGTTGCGGACGGTCGGCGTATGATGAGCCGATTTCAATAATGGCCCTCAAGCGGTTCTTAGTCCAATACTGCAATGACAACCCCGCCGACGCCGAACTACAGGCCAAACTCGACGCCGGCGACGACCGCATCGGCCGCAAGAAGTCAGAACCCACCGGAAAACGCGTCGCGATAGTCGGCGCCGGTCCGGCGGGACTTACCGCCGCCGATGAGCTCGTTCGCAACGGGCACGACGTAGTGGTATTCGAATCGCTACCGGTGGCCGGTGGTATGCTGCGAGTGGGAATCCCCGACTTCCGCCTGCCCCCGGCAGCATTGGAAGCAGATATCCAGGCGATCCGCGATCTGGGCGCCGACATCCGTTGCGGTAAATCGCTGGGACGCGACTTCACCATCCAGTCGCTGAAAGACGACGGGTACGACGCGGTGCTGGTGGCGATCGGCGCACACGCGGTTCGCAAGCTCGGCGTCGACGGTGAGGATGCGCCGAACGTTCTGGACGGTGTGGATTTCCTGCGTAAGGTCAACCTCGGTGAGTCGGTTGAAGTGGGCTCGAAGGTCGCGGTAATCGGCGGTGGTAACGTTGCCGTTGATGTCGCACGCACAGCAAGGCGCCTGGGCGGGAAAGAGGTCACGATCCTCTACCGTCGCAGCGAAGCCGAAATGCCCGCAATGTCCGACGAGATCGAAGAAGCACGCCACGAAGGCGTGGGAATCGAACTTCTGGTCGCCCCGACGAAAGTTATCACAGACGATAGCGGAAAGGCGATCGCCATCGAATGCGTGCGAATGGAGCTTGGCGAACCGGACGAATCGGGCAGACGCCGACCAGTACCCAAACCGGGCACGGAATTCCAGGTCGACGCTGAAACAATCGTCACCGCGATCGGTCAGCAGGTTGATATCGACGCCATTGGCGATGCGGTCGAAACCAAATGGGGCAAGCCCGTTGCCGACGAGCACAGCCTGGAGGCCTCGCTGCCCGGAGTGTTCGCAGCAGGCGACGCGGTTACCGGACCCGACACAGTCACCCGCTCGATGGCCCAAGGCCGTCGCGCCGCGGTCAGCATAGACAACTATCTCGCGGGCCGGGCAATCGAAACCGGCCAAACCGAACAGGCAGCACTCGAACTTCCGCCCCTGGACTGCTCGACTCTCAGGCCGTCGAGCTTCAGGCGGGCCCGTTCAAGCCATCCCACACTTTCGGTCGAACAACGCCTCGCTGGGTTCGACGAAGTTGACCTGCCCATGAGCGAAGAAGCCGCACTCGAAGAGGCTGAGCGATGCCTGCAATGCGGGCTCTGCAGCGACTGTCGCCAATGCGAGCGAGTATGCGAAGCCGGAGCGGTCGACTTCGACCAGACCGTTACCGAGCGCACCATCGATATCGGCGGGGTGATCGTGGCTTCGGGACACAAAATGTACGATGCCGCCCGGCGCGGTGAATACGGTTACGGGCGATATCCCAACGTTGTGACGGCGTTGCAGTTCGAGCGTCTGTTGAGCGCGTCTGGCCCGACAGGCGGGCAGGTTCTGCGTCCCGGCGACGGGAAGGAAGCACACCGCATCGCGTTCATCCAGTGTGTTGGCTCGCGAGACACAACCGACGCGGGCAACGATTACTGCAGCGGCGTGTGCTGCATGTACGCGACCAAGGCAGCCATGCTCGCAAAGGACCACTGCCCGGACGCAGATACCACGATCTTCATGATCGACATGCGGGCCCACGGCAAGGGTTACGAAGCCTACTACAACCGTGCCCAGGAACTCGGCGTGCGGTACGTTCGTTCGATGGTTAGCGCCGTTCGCGACAGTGCGGACTCCGGCGATTTGAGTTTGCAATACGCCTGCCCCGACGGAGCGAATATCACAGAACAGTTCGACCTGGTCGTGCTCTCGACGGGCTTGGAATGTCACGCCGACGCGAACGAACTGGCCAAAATACTCGACGTCGAGCTCGACGAATACGGATTCATAGTCGGTGGCGCGGGCAACCCGGTGGCTACGTCGCGACGTGGTGTCGCGGTTTGCGGGACCGCCGGTGGACCGAAAGATATCCCCGATTCAGTTACCGAAGCATCAGCGGCTGCCGCAACCATCGGGCGAGACCTCAGCGAGTCGCGATTCGACTGCGTGACGACGCTCGAATATCCGCCCGAGCGAGACGTTAGCGGCCAGGAGCCGCGGGTCGGCGTGTTTATCTGCCATTGCGGAAACAATATCGCCGGTGTTGTCGACGTTGACGATCTGGTCGAAGTCGCCAAGGGCTTGCCCGACGTGGTCTACGCCGAATCGAATCTGTACTCATGTGCGCCCGACGGACTGGCTGCGATACGCAAAGTGATCCAACGCGAGAATCTTAACCGTGTGGTGGTCGCTTCGTGTACGTATCGCACGCATGCGGCGATTTTCCAGCAGGCGTTGATGGAAGTGGGCTTGAACAAATACCTGTTCGAGATGGCCAATATTCGCGATCAGTGTTCCTGGGTGCACTCTGGTCAACCGGCCGAAGCACTCGACAAGGCCCGCGACCTGATGGCCTCGGCGGTCGGGAAGGCTCGCAACCTCTCGCCACTGGTTGAACACACTCAAGGCGTTGAACATTCGGCGTTGATCGTAGGCGGCGGACTTGCGGGAATGGTGGCTGCGGGCAATCTCGCCGGGCAGGGTTTTGATGTTGAACTCGTCGAGAAGTCCGATCTGCTCGGTGGTCAGATGCAGCACGTTCACAGCACGCTCGAAGGCCTCGACGTGGACAAACTGGCCGATAAACTTATCAAACGCATGCGCGATGATCAGCGGATAACCGTCCATCTGAACAGCAAAGTTATAGAAAACAGCGGGTCGGTCGGTAATTTTGAGTCGACTATCGCATCGCTGGACGGGCAGCAAAAAACCGTCCGCCATGGCGCCACGATCGTCGCTGTCGGCGGTGAGATGCACCAGCCGACCGAATACGGCTGCGGTTCGTGCCCTAAAGTGATCACCCAACGCCAACTCGAAAATCGGCTCGCTGACGGGCAGATCGCCTCGCTTAACTCCGTAGTGATGATCCAGTGCGTCGGATGCCGTAACGAGGAGCGTGGTTATTGCAGCCGTATCTGCTGCGCCGAAGCGATCAAAAATGCACTGGAGATCAAGCAGGTCAATCCCGCCTGCCGTGTCGTCATAGCGTACAAAGATGTTCGCACGTTCGGCACGATGGAGAAATATTATCTCGAAGCCCGACGCCTGGGTGTGGCGTTCGTGCGATATGACGATGACAACAAACCCGAAATTCTGCCCGACGGGACGGTCAAACTTATCGACCTGAACGTGGCGCAGGAGTTGACGTTTGAGACTGATCTGGTGGCGCTGTCGGCGGCGGTTATAACGCCCGATTCGCATGGCGAGTTGGCCCAAACGCTTCGCGTGCCGATGACGCTCGACGGGTTCTATCTTGAAGCGCACGTGAAGCTTCGCCCGGTAGATTTCGCCTGCGAGGGCGTTTTCCTCGCCGGTCTGGCGCACGGGCCTAAGTTTATCAATGAGACAATTGTTCAGGCGTTGGCGGCTTCGGGCAGGGCGGCGGCGATTTTGTCGCGAGAGCTTCTCACCGCCGGCGGGGCGGTCGCCACTGTCGACGCCGACCGCTGTGCAGCCTGCCTTACCTGCGTGCGAGCGTGCCCGTACGGTGTTCCGCAGATGAAGGATGATGTGGCGACTATCGAGCCGACGGCCTGTCAGGGTTGCGGTTCGTGCGCTGCTCAATGTCCCGGCGGGGCGATCGAATTGCAGTACTTTACTGACGAGCA
>JABGPF010000101.1 GCA_018645065.1 Phycisphaerales bacterium | reverse complement strand
ATAACTTCCAAGTGGACAACTACCGCGAGAGCAACAGTAACGGTTTCCACGGCTTGCAAATCGCCGAAATGGGAATCGCTATCCCCACGACGACGAACCTGTTGAACACTACACTGGCAACGACCGCCGACACAACGGTCACCATCACGGGCGATTCCGAAGTCATCGCACTGGGTGGTGTCACAACCGCCGACTCGACGGCCCTGACAATCGATTCGAGCGTCAAGAACATCACAGTAACGAACATGACCCTCGGCGGCGGTTCGCGGGTGCTTTCGAGCCAGGCTACGACCTACTACGATGATCCCCATGTTGCAATGACAGTAACCGGCGATCTGACAGGCGGCCAGAGCATAGCTGCGATCGGCGATTATACCGACGCAGGATATCTTGATCTGAACCTGACTGCTGATTCGGCGTACAATGTAACGTTCATCGAAGGTGCTGACACAAGCATCGACGTCTCAGGCATAATCACGATGGAAACCGGCGCCGATATCAACCTGAGCATCGGTTCGGGTTCACTGGCCGGACAGACCGTAAAACTGTTCCGTTCGTATCTTGACACGTTCGATATTGACGGAGCAGATGTTGGTGACGATCTGTCACTGGCCGACATTAACATCAACCTGCCTGCCGGGTGGGCTCCTGGAGATGCGTACTTGGACTGGCGGACTTTCACCGATGCGTCAGGGACGATTTTGGCCGGTGAAGATTTCACCTATCTGGTCCTGATTGTGGAAGGTATGCAGGCAGGCGACGCAGACGCTGATCAGGATGTTGACGAAAACGATATGGCGATTCTGCTGGCCCAGTTCGGAAGCCCTTACGATATGGCAAGGGAGCCCAACAACGCCGACTTCAACGGTGATGGTTATGTAGACATGGCCGACTTCGTGATCCTGCGAGCCAATTGGGGCGAAGGCACGACAGCCCCCGACGCCTCACAACTGCCCGACATGACGCCCGAACCAACGACGATGAGCCTGCTGGCGCTCGGCGCGTTGGTGGCGCTTCGCAAACGACGAAGAAAAAACGCGTAAGACGTATTTGAACGCTAATCCGTGATTCGCATCACAGGGCTCCGATGTAAATCGGGGCCCTGTTTTTATTGGTTCATGCCGGATTACTGGGGAGACGCCGGGAAACGGAGGAGACGGGGGAACGGCGAATATCCAATATCCAACAAGAAATTTCCAATGTCCAAGTTAACGGCAACGACAACGACAACGACAACGACAACGACAACGACAACGACAACGACAACGACAACGGCAACGGCAACGACAACGACAACGACAACGACAACGGCAACGGCAACGGCAACGGCAACGACTGAACGTTATTACTGCTAGACGCTATTTTGGTTCGCGTTATTGAAAGCACCGAAAAACATCAGACCGCTCACGTAGTCGTTGCCGTTGCCGTTGTCGTTAACTTGGACATTGGACATTTCTTGTTGGATATTGGATATTCACCGTTTCCGCCGTTTCCGCCGTCTCCCCAGTAATCCGACATGACTTTTTTATTTAGCAACCCCACAAATTCCCGCCTTTTCTAAGGCGAAACGCGCCGAACGGCAACCCGTAAATACTGAAAACCCTAAAAAATCCAACATAAACCATTGACATATCGCCGATAGTAAACTAAGATGTGGAACTCTTCGTAAGTAGACGACTTCGGGGGGGCACGCCCAAGTCGTGTAACCACAGCGAATAATGTACAGCCGTGCTGTACGAACAGATAGCAGATATCGTTTATCCTAACCGCAAAACATGACGAAAACGCAACCGCCGGAAATAGTGAAATGAAGAACATACGTAAAATCAGAAATATTGGTATCTCCGCCCATATCGACTCGGGCAAGACTACGCTCAGCGAACGCATCCTGTATTACTCCGGGCGAATACATCGCATCCAGGAAGTACACGGAGCCTCGGTGGACAGCGGAGCGACGATGGACTTCATGGACCTCGAACGCGAACGCGGAATTACCATTGCCTCAGCGGCCACCCAGGTCGACTGGGGAAAGAACACAATTAACATCATCGACACGCCCGGACACGTTGACTTCACCGTTGAAGTAGAACGCTCGCTCCGAGTGCTCGACGGCGCGATCATGGTGCTCTGCGCCGTGGGCGGAGTGCAAAGCCAATCAGTAACCGTTGACCGGCAGATGAAACGTTACCGCGTACCGCGAATCGCGTTCATCAACAAGATGGACCGAACCGGAGCAGATCCCGAACGCGTCTGCCAGGACCTCGCTGAAAAGCTTGGGCTCAACGTCGTACCGATCCAGTTGCCAATAGGCGCAGGCGAAACATTCGTCGGCGTGATTGATCTGGTCGCAAACGAAGCGGTAACCTTCGAAGGCGCCAAAGGTGAGGATGTAATTCGCGGACCGATACCCGCTGAGTACCAGGAAGCAGCCAAGGAAGCACGCGAGGAAATGTTCGATTCGCTCAGCATGTTCAACGACGATATGATGGAACTGCTGATGGCCGACGAAGAAGTCGGCATCGAGATGATCCAGGACACCATCCGCGACGCAACAATCAACCGCGACATCGTACCGATGATGATGGGGTCGGCGTTCAAGAACATGGGCGTCCAGCCGATTATCGACGCGGTATGCACATACCTGCCTAGCCCCGTCGATCGCATCTCGTTCGCACGAGATCACGATAACGAAGGCGCCGAAACGCCCATGTCGTGCGATCCCGACGCCCCGCTGGTGGCGATGGCGTTCAAAATCGTAGACGAATCGTTCGGGCAGTTAAGCTACACGCGTATCTATCAAGGACGCATGGAAAAAGGCAAACGATACCGCAACGCGCGAACAAACGGAATGCTCCGAATCGGGCGAATCGTGCGAATGCACGCTAACGATCGCGAAGACGTAGTGGACGCCGGACCCGGCGACATTGTCGCTCTGGTGGCAGTCGACTGCGCCTCGGGCGACACCATCTGCGGATCAGGTGTGAACTACTCGCTGGAAAGCATCTTCGTTGCAGAACCGGTTATCTCGCTGGCGATATCACCGGAAACCTCAGCCGACCAAGACCGAATGGGCAAAGCGCTCAACAGGTTCATGAAGGAAGACCCCACGTTCCGCGTGCGAACCGATCCGGAAAGCGGACAGACCGTTATCGCCGGTATGGGCGAGCTGCACCTGGACGTATACATCCAACGCATGAGACGCGAATTCAAAGCGACGGTCACCGTTGGCGCACCAAACGTCAGCTACCGCGAGGCGCCCACGAAGGAATCTAAGTTTAACTACCGCCACAAAAAGCAGACCGGTGGTTCGGGACAGTTCGCACACGTAGTAGGACGCATGCTGCCCCTGGACGCGGAGGCTGAGGATCCCTACGAATTTGAAGATAATGTCTCCGGCGGACGTATTCCCCGCGAATACATCCCGGCCGTTTCAAAAGGCTTTGTTGCAGCGATGGAAAAAGGACCGCTGGCCGGTTACCCGATCGTCGGATGCAAAATGGCGCTCGATGACGGTTCATACCATAACGTTGACTCCAGCGAAATGGCGTTCAGGACCGCGGGCAAGGCTGCATTCCGTGAAGCGTTCAATAAGTCAAAACCATGCCTCCAGGAGCCGCTGATGCTCGTGGAAGTAGAAACGCCCGCAGATCACCAGGGCCCGCTGGTGGGCGACCTGAACAGCCGCCGCGGAATGATCCTCAGCACCGAAGCTCGCGAAAGCTACACCGTTATCCGAGCCGAGGTCCCGCTGGCGAATATGTTCGGATACGCAACGGTCATTCGCAGTTTGAGCAAAGGTATGGCCACTTTCACCATGGAAATGGCACACTACGCACGCGTACCGGCCAAGATCGCTGAAGAGATCATCGAAACACGCCGCGAAGCCCAAGCTAAAAAATAAGACGAACATTCAGCTGAAAATATGACAAAAAAAACCGACGCCCCGTGCGTCGGTTTTTTTTTATGCATAACGACGAACGTCCCGATGTACTTCGGGATTGCCCCGCCGCTAAACGGGCTTATCCGCTTATTGTTCAAAACTCTTCAGGTGTTTCCATTGATTCCGTTTAGCGGCGGAGCAACGCTCCGCGCTCGTCGCTGGCGTTTTATCCATCTAGTTGTCAGCAGCAACGATCATTTTCAAAACATCCCACAACTAAAGAAAAAGTCTGGTTATTCACCGTGGGTATGAATTAAGGTGTAGTGATGAACAAAACTAACAGACGTGATTTCCTGAAAGCAACGGCAGCCAGTGCTGCGGTATTAACTCTCGGCCGCTTTGCAGACGGCGCCCCTGCCGCCCCAGCATCGAAACGACCGCCTAATATCGTCTTGATACTCGCAGACGATATGGGACCGGGCGAACCGAGCTACGCCGGCGGACTCGTGCCCACACCAGCGCTGGATAGCCTGGTGAAAGAGGGAATGCAATTTACCGACGCGCACACAACTTCGTCGGTATGCACGCCCACGCGGTACGGGATTCTCACCGGTCGATACAACTGGCGAAGCAGGCTCAAGAGTAGCGTGCTGTTCAGCCCGACCGACAAGGCCCTGATGGACCCAGCCCGCCTGAACCTGCCAAACTTCCTGCAAAACGCCGGATACCACACCGCGTGCGTGGGCAAGTGGCATTTGGGCGCCGACTGGGCGCGGCTGCCCAAAAACGCCAACGCCGACAAGAAAAAACGGTCGGCATCATGGCGGATCGACTACACCAAACCGTTCAAAAACGGGCCAACGGATGTGGGATTCGACGAGGCGTTTTTCATCCTCTCGTCGCTCGACATGGCGCCGTACGTTTACCTCCGCAACAATCGCGCCGTCAGCATACCGACGGTCAACAGAGGCTTCCCGCATAACGAGTACAACAAGTTTCAGCGTATCGGAGCGGCGGCTGAAGATTTCCAGGCAAGCAACTGCCTTGGCGACTGGGCCAAAGAGTCGCGCAGCTACATAAAACGCCGAGCGAAAGACGCACCGAACAAACCGTTCTTCCTGTACCTGCCCCTAACCTCGCCCCACACGCCGATAGCGCCCAGCAAGGCGTTCAAGGGCAGGTACAAGCAGTACAGTTGGTACGCCGACTTCATGGCTGAGACCGACTGGGTAGTCGCCCAGGTGCTCGAGCAGTTAAAGGAGTCCGGCGTGGAAAACGACACGCTGGTGATCTTCACCTCGGACAACGGGTTCGCACCGTACGTGAAAATCCCAAAAATGTTCGCAGCCGGATACAAACCCTCTGGCTCATGGCGAGGAGCCAAAGCCACAATCTACGAAGGCGGACATCGCGTCCCGTTCATCGCACGCTGGCCTGGAAAAATCGCCCCGTCAACCAAGAGCGACGCGACGGTCTGCACCACCGACTTCTTCGCAACGTTCGCCGAACTGCTCGGTAAGAAAAACGCAATCCCCGACAACGCAGCCGAGGATTCATTCTCGTTTTACCCGTGCCTGCAGGGCAAGAAGGGTGAAATTCGCCCGTTTACGATCCATCATTCGATTTCGGGCAAGTTCGCGATTCGCAAAGGCGACTGGAAGCTGATAATGACCACTAACGCCGGCGGCGGATGGGGCCTGCCCGGTCGGAACATTAAAACCACGGCGAAGTTCGTCCAACTTTACAATTTGAAGGACGATCCGGGCGAAACGAAAAACCTCGAAGACGCCCGCCCGAAGATCGTCGAAGAGTTAGTCAACGACCTGGCCGGCGCCCTGCGCAACGGGCGCACCACACCGGGCAAGAAGCAAACCAACGAAGGCTGGCCCTACCGCGACGCAGCCACGAAAAAGAAATTCCCGCAGTTAAAAGAATAATAATCCCGAGTTGTGGAGATCACTGCTTCGGTTTGAAATATTTTTTGAGGAAGGCTGGCCCGGCAATAAGGTTTAGCTTCAGTTTATCGGTGGACAGTTCGGTTGTTTCATCGCCTTTGGCGCTGCGGTATTCGTCCATGCTGACCTGCACCTCCCACTGCCCCGAGCCGCGCCAGAAGTCATTGACCGTTGGGTCAGGTTCTGTCGGAAGCTTCACGTAGAGCACTCGCATTGACTTACCGAGCGTTTTTACGAACGGAACCGAGTTGGTGGCGCTCATCGTCATTTCGTCCACTCCGCCCGCGCCGGTCAGGCAGATCATCTGGCGAGCTGTCGCGTTTGTTCCAAGGCTCTCCTTGCGGTTCTCTTTGTATCGGGGCATCATTTCCCGGCTTGCGGTAATCGCCTGGGCGCTGGGCGTGAAGGATACGTTAAACAGAGTTCGCGCACCGGGCCTGTCGGGCCGGTAAACAATCGCGACATAAAACGGTTTACCAAGCTGGAACTTTGTTTCGCGGGTGTCCTCTACAGGCGTTTTGCCCAGTTTTGAGGCGGTGTATGCTTCGATTATTCCAACTTGCCCGGGCGGTTTTTCCAGTTTTATCTTCTTGCCCCACACCTTGTTTGATACCACCGCCGCCGCGTTGCGAGCAAGGGTTACCGCGGCCTTTTGGCTTATCGCCCCACCGTCGTAAGTCAGGTACAGATGCACGCTGGTGAAATCACTGGCCTGGGCCAAATCCACGCGTATCTCTCCGCTTCGACCGGTCATATTGAAGCTGCAGGACATGCTGTTGCGGTCAAGCCCGAACTTCAGGTCCCTGGTGAACGTGTATTTCCAGCTCTTGCTGGCGCGGGCGATCTGCTTCTTTCTGTACGCCTCGTCCTTGTCGAGCATATCTATCAACTTGTCACCGCTGGCGTGATTGACTCTTCCCTCAACCTTCATGTCAATGCGTTTCTGCGGGCGGTTGTCCGTAACCGGGGCGGGCTGTTTAACCGGCGCATACCGGAGCACGGTGGTAATCTTTCCCACAAAGGGATTACGCGTGAACGGATATGGTTTGCGCTTGTATGTTTTGCCTGTAAGGATCGGGCCGGGACGGTACTGGAGGTCGGGCTGTTTGGTTTTTCGATCTTCAGCCCAATATCCCTTAAAAAACGCACGCCCGTGTTTCTGCCCGGTATCGCCCAAACCGTTCAGATTACCGGTGCAGTATCCGGCTTCGTATCGTTCCTTGGTGAAGATGCTGGAGAGAATATGTCCGAACTCATCGTCGGTGAGCGTCATTCGAGTGAGAATCTCAGGGGCATTATCGGCAGTAAGCGGCGGACGTCCAAGAGCAGGAACCGCCAGCACCGCAACAACAAACGCAAATAGCATATTTCGCATTAAGAATACTCCAAAATATCGCAACCGCCGGTCCCGCTCGGGATTCATGATCGGGCGTCATAACCCCTGATCACTGCGGTTCATATAGTGTTGTATTCGACCAGATTACAGGCGAAATAAAGCAATGCATCAAATAATTGTGCTGTATCGGAACGCCGAAGATTGTTTCTGATGTTATATCTTCTCTTGGGCGAGTTTGCCTATTTTGTCGGCGTAGGCGCGGGTCTTTTTATTGTCGGGTTGGCCCTTGGCGACCGCGTCGAGAATTACATATGCTTCGGCGTATCGCTCCATAGCAACTAACGCCAGCCCCTTGTACCAACGGGCGACCTGGCTGACAGGATTGATTTCGATTGCCTTGTTGCTGCAGGCTAATGCGGTGGTGAACTGCTTGGCGTCAATCGCCTTGGAGACCTTGGCGATCATCTCAGCGGTGGCGGTTTTCTGCTCGCTGGCGAGCTTTTGGACCCTTGCAATGTAAGCGGTCATTTTCTTGTTATCGGGTTGCAGGTCCGCAGCGGCCTGGAATTGCTTAACCGCCAGCGGGTAGCGTTTCTGTCCAACCAACGCCAAACCACGGTACCAAAGTGCTTTATCATTTTTCGGCTCGACCGCCAGGATGCGACTGCACGCCGTGATGGTTTTATCCCACTTTTCGGCATCCAGCAAGACCCGTGCGGTTTTGATTTCTGCGGGGATGTCGCGTTTGGACGTCGGTTTCTTGACCACAGGTTTTTCCACCGGCGGAGTGGGTTTCTCTTTCGGAGGAGTTGGTTTTTCTGTCGGCGGTGTGGGCTTGGCTTTCGGAGGGGTCGTCGCATCCCTAGCCAGGGGGGAAGTCGGGCGCACCTGTTCCTTGATGACCTTGGGCCAATGATACCACTGCATCGTCAGGATAGGATCGGTGCTGCGGAAGAAACTCGGGTTCAGCGGCGCGTCAATCCCCTGCGATAGGAAGAACGCGCGGAGAGTTTTCATAAACAACACATGCCCTTTCTCGTAATTGGCTGAGATATTCTTTTGGTTGTCCTTAAACTTGGCGAGTTCTTCAGCCCCTTTTTTGCAGGCCAACTCACGAATCCTTTTCCATCGAGGCGCGCTTGCCGGTGTCCACGCGTCGTAGCGGGCCAGGGACTTGGGGGAATAGCTTAAGTCTCTCTGAGGCTGGGCAGCGTTCTGAATTTCCCTGGCGACGAACCACTCTGGGATGGTGTTCGGCGGGAACGACGGAGATTTACAACGAAACCCTATGTCCACCCAGGCATCTTTACCAGGTTGATAAAGCACAACCCGGACCATATCCTTAGCGTAACCACTGCCTGAATAGGTATGACGACGCACATAGGTCCTCATTTTCCACGGCCCGATGGTGCTGTTACTCGTGAAGTACGGGACTTTTGCACCGCGTTTGTAGGACGGTTTATCATTGGCCATCTTCTCCAGTTCGGCCAGTCGCTTCTTACCGGCAACCGCAAAGGTTTGCGCTTTGCGGAACGCTGCCCTCACCTTTCCGGGAGTCCAGGCACGCTGGTAGTAAGTCACATGCAGTCTCATGTCGCTTTTATGGGCGTCCTTCTCGGTCCAGGAATAGCTCAGCGTTTCGGCGTAAACGTCATTAACAAACTGCTTCCATCCGGTCGGGGTGGGCGGAAGAGGTTTGGTAAAAATGCCTATGTGCTTAGGTACAGTCGACGCCGCGGTCGCCAGCATCGGCATGAGAATCAAGGCAATTAGAGCAATAGCGGCTGCTTTGGTTATACGTGGCTGCATGAACACATCTCCTGAAAAAACCTGCGCCTGAAAAAGTTTTTATCGGGCGGATATGCATCGACCATTAGTAGTTTCTATTGATGGGTTTATCTGGTGATTGTCAGAGTTGTCGCCTGGGCGGTGATCTTCAAACCGGGGATCGTTATCAGACCGGTCGCGTCGGGCTTGACCGAACCGCTGGCGTCGCCGAAGCTCCATTTGACCGTTGCGCCGGACTTGGGCTTCAGATCCTGGATTCTACGTAGCGAAACATCGGCCGTTGCGGACTTGGGGATATCGAACGTGGTTTTCAGATCCTTCGCTGATGCCAGAAACAGCGACATCGTCAGCTTGCCGGACGTGTCGGTGAGATTCTTCCAGCGGAAAAACGCGTTAACCTGGCCGGAGGTTTTGTCTTTCGTATTGTCCGGCCAGGGCAGCTTGCTGTTGCATGATGCATTGGTGAACACGGGGTAAGCCTGGTTCAATTTCACACCGAGCCAATCGAACGAATTAATAAGATCGTTGACCTTCATGATCTTTTCATGATTGTTGGCGTGCCCGAACGGACCCCAGTAAAGGTAGAGCGGATATTTGCGATCGCTCATCGCCTTGGCGAAACGATCGTGCCCTACCGACCATCCGTCATTCTGGCCGGAATAGTCGATAACTACCGGCGGATCGTACAGTATCGCATTCCTCGGTACCGAATGCGGCGCAAAGCCCATGCGGTGCGCAACGTGTTCGACGCCGGCAGGCACGTTGGCCTTGACGGCAGCGAAAATATCACCGTGGCGAATACCGATGCCCAGCGTACCGCTTCCGCCCATTGAATTACCGCAGAGGTACACGCGGTTGGGATCGATCTTATAAGTTTTGATCGCCCATTTAACCGTGTCCATCACGCGATGCTCAACCGGTCTCAAGGCGAAGCCCGAGTTCATATCGGTCAATTTTTTGTTTCGCCCGTACATACCGCCCCACCACCAGTCGCCTTTGTTTGCGCGGCAGTCGAGGTACAAGGCGTAGAAGTTATCGGGAGAGCGGTAGATGTCGTGATTACCAACGCTTGCGGTGCATCTTATGCATGACCAGATATCGTGCCCCGCAGAGTGCAGCACCACGTACAGCGGCGCGGCGGTCTTTGGTTTGGCTTTGGGATGCACTACCACGAAGCTGTCAGTCTGCGGTTTGGCGTATCCCCACTGGGGCTTGACGCCGTGCTGGAATATTTCGAGGGTGCGGCCTTTAACTGCGATGCCCTTGGCCTGGGGGATATCGGATATCTGTTTTTTCGTCGGCGCCCATTCGGCAGGAGCAGCGCCGATTTCCTTCACCGAGACGACATTAACCTGGGCGAACTGGCCGTTATACGGTTTCTTTTCCAGCCCGGGCACGGTGAGTTGCTTGAAATTCGCAATCATCTTACCGTTCTGCCCGTCGCCGGAGAGGACAAGCGTCGCCCCGCCGTCGATCTCGATACTCACTGTGTAATCAATGGTGAACACATCATGTGCGACCCGATCGCAACGGTTCAGGTAGTAGTGTGCTTTCGGGGAGGACACATCGAGCTTGTATATGTTGTACCCGCCGTTGTTGGGCGCCCCGCCGATGTAAAAAAACTTCCCGTCCTTCACGCCGCCCTTGTAGCGCATCGGCTCGACAACGCCGCGAAAACGCAGAGTAACTTTATATCGCTTGCCCTTCTCGCCGCCAAAATTGCGCGTCTCGGTAAAGTTGTCGGTCTTGTTCGGATCGCCAGTAACCAACGCCGATTTGCATACCGCACCCTTGCGAAGCTTTTTTTCCATCGGCTCGGCGCTGGGGAATTTCCAACGGAACCCGTCCAGTTCGGCGCCCGGCTTGGCCGCCGAGCCGGGCTGGGGGATAAGTGTCATGCAGAAAGCGGTTACGAGAATCGAAAATGATCGCAGTTTCATGGCGAAGCTCCTGGGGGCGGTAGAAACGACACGTCGCCTGGCAGGGCTCATTAGCCCTGCCAGGCGCGCAATCGCGTGTGTTACTCTTGGTGAGAAATCGGCGTGTTACTTCTTCTTGGGCGCCGCCCAGAGTACAGCGTTGGACATAATCTTCTGAACGTTCTTGTCGTCGAAGATCGGGTTGGTTTCATGGCCGGGCTGGAAGTAGAACATCTTGCCCTTACCGATCGTCCAGCAGAAGCCCTGTTGCGAGGTGTCGATTTTACCGTTTTTCAGCTTGGCGTCGCCGCTGAACACAACAGCTTCGGGTTTCGGGACAGCGTACGGATCGCTATATCGTTCGTGGTGCTCCACGGTGAAATCTTTGATTCCCTTGGCGATTGGGTGTTTCTTGTCGAGCACTTTTATCGCCAGTGTCAGCGAGTCGCCCCGATATCCGCCCCAGGCGGCCACTCGGTTGCCAGGACGCACTTTCTTCAGCAGCGCCGGATCGGTTTTCTCAACGCTCATCAGTTTGATGTTCGGTTTGGCGAAGTGGGCTGAGTGTAGCGAGATGAAGCCCATGCCTTCGTCCTTGACGCGTTTGACGATTTTGTCGGCGAGTTTGTTATCGACTTTACCGTGTTTTTTGTGTCCCCACCAGATCAGCACGTCGCAGCGTTTCAGCAGATCGTCGGGCAGCCCCTGGCCAGGTTGGTCGATATCGGCTTCGATAACTTCCCAGTCCGGAAGGGCCTTGCGGAGGCCTACAGCGATGGATGTGTTGATGTCTTTGGGATAGACCTTCTTCGGCGCCGTACCTTCCGACCAGCAGACGACGCACGGTTTGGTCGGGGCGAGTTTAGCGCCAAAAGCTTTAACTTGACTCAGCATGATTCCACCGGCGCCAACGGCGGAGGCGGCTAGAAACGAACGACGTGACAGATTATTATTCACGGTAAATTCCTTCATTTAGAGTATGAATCAAAATATTGACTAACAGCATCATATGGCAGTTCAGGTGCGTCTGCAAGTTACTTATATGGGGCCAGAGAACCGTTAGCTGTCAAGGATCGAAGTTATGCGGAAATCAGCGTTCCGACGGCTAGATCTTCATCGATTGTCGACCAGTGTATACCGTAGCCGCTCGGCGAGAGTTCGGCTTCAGCCCGCTGCTGATCCGTAGCGGCCGCCAGCTTGGGTGAACACTGCTCCCAAGAAATACGGTAATCCTGACCAGCAACACTAATGACCAACCCCTGGGCAGTAGTTTCGATACGATCAGCGATTATTGGTTTTGTTATTGGCATTGTTATTGGCCTCCGAAGTGATTATTCCATTCCTCAACTATGAGGTCAAAATGATCAAACACTATCTTTCGGATCTCTCTTTGCAACTGTGGGCTTAGCTTATGCGCCCAAGCTTGCTCTACGTCATATATGTCGACTCTTAGCCACATTTTACATTCGGCCTCGTCCTTACGAGCGTGGACATGGACAGGCTCATTACCCTCGTTCGAGTAAAAGAAAACCCGCCATCCACGAACTAATATAACAGTCGGCATAACACGCCTTTCACGTTAAAATACATCGGGAGTTAAGTATAGCAAACCCCGTCCAGTCAAGCAATTTGTACTTCCCTGCTGTATGGTTGGTATGGCAGGGTTGATCATTTGTATTAGCAGTGGCGTATGGTTGGGCTTATGATGCGTTTAACTATTTGAGGTGGCAATATGAATGAAACTGGTAGACGTGATTTTCTTAAAACGCTTACCGCCGGCGCCGCGGTGCTGGCTGCTGGTCGGATCGCTGCCGCTGAGCCCGCAAAACGACCGCCTAATGTCATCGTGATAATGGTCGACGATATGGGCTTTTCGGATCTCGGTTGCTACGGCGGGGAGATCAAGACGCCGAACCTCGACAAGCTGGCTGGCGATGGAATGAAGTTCACGCAGTTCTACAACACCGCCAAGTGCGAGCCCACGCGAGCGAGTCTGCTTACCGGATGCTATGCTCGCGAGGTCGGCGGCGGAGCGTTGCGTAACGCGATGACCATCGGCCAGGCAATGCAGCGGGCGAACTACCGAACGCTGATGACGGGCAAGTGGCACATGTCGTCGACGCCTGTCCAGAAAGGGTTCGACCGCTACTTTGGGCATCTCAGCGGATGTACGAACTTCTTCAAAGGCGACAACACCTTCCGCCTGGACGATGAGAAATTCACCGTGCCCGACAAAGGCTTCTACACCACCGACGCCAACACCGACTACGCGATGGAGTTCCTGGACGAGGCCGCAAAGAAGCACGCCAACAAACCGTTCTTCCTGTACATCGCCCACAACGCCCCGCACTACCCGCTGCAAGCCTGGCCCGAGGATATCGCCAAGTATAAAGGCAAGTTTATGGCCGGCTGGGACGCCCTGCGACTCGAGCGTCACAAGCGGCAGCTCAAGATGGGCCTGCTAAACCCGAAGTGGAAGCTCGCCCCGAGGGACGAGAAGGCGCCCGCGTGGGACTCGCTCTCCGACAAGCAGAAAAAAGCCGAAGACCTGACCATGGCGGTGTACGCCGCGATGATCGATCGGGTCGACCAGAACATCGGCAAGCTGATGGCCAAGCTCAAAGCACTCGGGCAAGCCGACAACACGCTGCTGCTGTTCTTCAGCGATAACGGCGGCTGCCCGTTCCAGCGGACCAAAACGCCTGACATCCCGCCGGGGCCCGGGAATTCGTACTGGACGTATCATAAAGGATGGGCCCAGCTGTCCAACACGCCCTTCCGCCTCTACAAGCAGAACCAGCACGAAGGCGGCGTATCGTCACCGCTGATCGCACACTGGCCCGGAGTTATCAAGCCCGGCACGCAGACCGATCAGGCCGGTCACATAATCGACATAATGGCCACCCTCCTCGACCTGACGGCAACCAAATATCCCGACCAGTTCAGCGGAGCAAAACTTCGCCCGCTGCGGGGCAAGAGCCTCCTACCGATATTCAAAGGCCAGCAACGCCAACCGCACGAAGAATTATTCTTCGAGTTCGGAAGGTACAAAGCGTTGCGGGCGGGCAAGTGGAAAATCTCGTGGGAATACGGGCCGTGGGAACTGTATGATATCGATGCCGACCGAACCGAGCTGAACAATCTCGCAGCCAAGATGCCCGAGAAGGTCAAGGAACTGGCTGGACGATATGAAACGCTGTCCAAACAGCTCGGAGCCAAGAAGAAGAAACAACGAACGAGAAAAAACAAAAAGAAGTAGAAAGGGACCGGCCATGAAACGCACTCCTACATTAATACTCACCGCCGCCGTCGCCGTAACCGGGCTCCTGGCCTGCCTTACCGACGGAGCCAAACTCGCCGGCGAAGAAAAGAAGAAAGTCACCTTCAAAATGACCCGCATCGGAACGTTCCGCTCGGAGTCTTGCGAGGTCGGCGACTTCAACGGTGACGGCAAGCTCGACATCGTCGCCGGTCCGTACTGGTACGAAGCTCCGACCTGGAAGCCGCACAAATACCGCACGCTTCGCGGCAAGGTAGACGACAAGGGCAAGGGCTACTGGGACGACTTCGCCAACCTCCCGCTGGACGTAGACGGCGACGGGAAGCTCGACGTGGTGACCTGCTGCTGGTTCTCCAAGCAGATAGACTGGTACCGCAACACGGGCAAAGACGGCGACTGGCCGATGAAGGTGATCGACAAGAGCGGGAACCACGAGTGCGGTGACCTGTGGGATATCGACGGCGACGGGAAGAAGCTGGAGGTCCTGCCGATCACCCAACCGACTAACTGGTTTGAAGTTGGCGACAAGGGCATGGTCAAGCATGTGATCTCTAAGAAGAAGTCGATCTGGGGCGGCGGAGTGGGCGATGTAAACGGCGATGGTCGACCAGACATCATCCGCCCCAACGCGTGGTTCGAAGCCCCCGCCGACCTGCGGAAAGGTAAGTGGATCGAGCATCCCCTGGCGCTGGGGCACATGAAAGAAGGCAAAGCCGACCACACCCCGCAGATCCACGTATACGATGTAAACTGTGACGGCCTGAACGACCTTATCACCAGTTCTGCCCACAAGTACGGGATATTCTGGTACCAGCAGATCCGCACGGGCAAGAAGATCACCTGGAAGCAGCACGTGATCGACAAGTCATGGTCGCAGGCCCACGCGATCGCCCTGGGCGACCTCGACGGCGACGGCGATCTGGACATGGTGATCGGCAAGCGAATGTTCGCCCACAACGGCAAGGACCCGGGCGCCCAAGACCCTCCGGGCCTGTACTGGTACGAAATCGAGCGAGGAAAAACGCCCAAGTGGACCAAGCACATAATAAGCTACAAAAAAGGCGTCGCAGCCGGGCTGAGCATCCCACTAATCGACATCGACGGTGACGGTGACCTGGATATAGTGGTAACGGGTAAACTCGGCGGTCCAGTACTCTTCGAGAACCTGAGGAAGTAGCCCTATACCAAAATCGCCTGCTGCGAGGCATAGTTAAAGGAACTCGGCGGCAAGACTGAGAAACCACGGACACGAAACAAGAAGAAGTAACGACAACGGCGAACGGCTTTTTAACCACGGAAGGCACGGACGGCACAGAAATTAACGACAACGACAACGGCGAACGGCTTTTTAACCACGGAAGGCACGGAAAACACGGAAATTAACGACAACGGCAACGGCGAACGGCGAACGGCTTTTTAACCACGGAAATCACGGAAAACACGGAAATTAACAGCAACAGCAACAGCAACGGTATTTTTGACCACAGCGGACGGCGATCGTCGTTGCGTTAATTTCCGCACCTCCGTAGCAAAAAACCGTTGTCGTTGTCGTTGTCGTTGTCGTTGTCGTGGCCGTTGCTGTTAATTTCCGTGTTTTCCGTGATTTCCGTGGTAAAAAGCCGTTGTCGTTGTCGTTGCCGTGGCTGTTGCCGTTAATTTCCGTGTTTTCCGTGATTTCCGTGGTAAAAAGCCGTTGCCGTTGCCGTTGCCGTTGCCGTTGTCGTTGCCGTTGTCGGTAATTTCTGTGCCGTCCGTGCCTTCCGTGGTAAAAAATCGTTGTCGTTGTTTGGCTTGTATATAATTTTCAGAAAGTGACCCTATGATCAAACGCATCGTATTTTTGCTCTGTTTGTCGCTGGTGATTGCTTTTGCGGCGGGGTGCGATAAGCGCCCGTTCATGCCTACGCCTAACCTTTATCTCAACGATGGTGATAATCCGTTCACTGATGTTCCGCCCGCGCTGCAGAACAATAAAGTTGATGTACTCTACGTGACTGATCGGGCGCCGCTGGAATCAACGAGCGATTCGGTAATGTACGGACACAAGAGATCGACATCCATGGCGTTTGGATCGTGCATTGTCGAGATCGGAAAAGACGTTAGCTGGGACACGCTGGTCAAGAACAGCCTGACAAACAATCGAACAGTCTCGCTCGGGCTCAGCGTAAAACAAACAACCGAACTGGCGAGATTCCCCTCGACCCCGCTACCGGTAATTTCGAGCGACAAGGGCGTCACGTTCGATCCAAAATCCGTATTGCTGCAAAAACAAACAGCCGCAGCGTTGCAGAGGGAAGTCGCAAAACGCCTGGAGCCGGAAAAATGCAAAGAGGCGTTTGTATACATTCACGGGTTCAATAACACGTTCGACGACAGCGTGTTCGTAGCCGCGGAGCTGTGGCACTTCATGGGCCGACACGGTCTCCCGATAGTATACTCCTGGCCGGCGAAGGAAAGCTGGTTCGGATACGGTTACGATCGCGAATCGAGCGAGTTCACCGTTTTCCACTTCAAGCAGTTCCTCAAAGCACTGGCGGGAACCGAAGGACTCGACAAGATCCACATTCTCGCCCACAGCCGCGGTACAGGCGTGGCGGCATCGTCGTTCCGCGAACTGGTTATCGCCTCAGAAGCATGGGGCCAACAAGACAATAACGCCGCCGATTCACCAGGCAAAAGCGCCCGCGCAGTGCTGAACAAGATCGGGAACGTTGTTCTAGCCGCAGCCGATATCGATATGGAAGTCGCGTCGCAACGCCTCAGCGCCGAGAAGGCGTTCATGGGCGCCGAGCGGGTCACGATATATCTGTCGCATGAGGACAAGGCGTTGAACCTGGCGGCATGGTTGTTCGAGAGCATAGCTCGCCTGGGCGAATTATCGCTGCAACTTTTCATACAGGGCGATATAAAAACACTGGAAACAATTGACCGCATCGACTTCATAGACGCCCGCGTGGATACCGGTTTCCTGGGACACGCGTACTTTCACTCGAGCCCGGCGGTAAGTTCCGATCTGATCCTGCTGCTGCGCGACAATCTGGCCCCAGGCCAGGGCCGCCCGCTAACCCGCGACGATAACAGCACCCGGTACTGGTCAATCGCAAAAGACTACCCCTACGTGACGGGCGACTAAGGGCCCCGCTACCGGTCAGTTTCGCGGTTTTTTGGTCTCGGGCGTTTCGGGCGCCTTTACCTTCGGACGCGAGTACATTGGCAGGTAACGATAATAAACTTCCAGCGAGAGCGTCGCCATCGCGGTCGACATGATTCGCCCGCCCTGACCCTCAGCCCATTTGCCCTTGGGGTCCCAGCTTCCGACATGCTCACCCTGATCGGACTGCAGGTCCAGGAGCGTATTTTTCATCTGCGTATTCCAAAGCTTCCAAACCGGGCCCTGGTGCTGGAACATCGCCAGGCATCCGTAGTACCAGTAGTAATACTTGGGTGAGCGCTTCTGGGGCAGGTTAAGTTCGATCAGCGAGACCGCGTCGCCCATGCGCGGGTTAGTCGGCTTCATGCCCATAATCTGCTGACAGAACATACCTTCGGCGGTCATAGTGGGAGTGGGGTTCTTGTTGCCCTGGTAACTGTACAACCCGCGGTTTTTACCGCTCGATGCGCTGTCAAGATACTTGCGTGCTCGAATAAACGGATCT
>JABGPF010000100.1 GCA_018645065.1 Phycisphaerales bacterium | reverse complement strand
GCACGCGAAGCTTGTACGTCGCGGCGAGGGGAACGTCCAAATCGTATTCGACCACAAAGGGCGCCTTACCCGAACCGGTCATCATCAGCCCCGGAGCCTTGTCGCGATAATCGCCGTACCGCCCGGGATTCACAACGACCTTTGCATTTCCGCGATCGAACTCCCAGCACTGAAGGCGAATCGACCCGCCCTCGGCGCAGGCAATACACCCGCCGATAAGCACTATAAACGCAAGACACGATTTGATCTTCATCGCAATCTCCCTGGACGAAAATAAATGATTCATTTGCTTCGTTATTATAGGTTCAACGCGTCGGGATCGAAATAATTTCTCTTCTTCTGCAATTCCTCATGGGCCTTCGCGTATATAAAGTCATATCCTTAAGCTGGAGTAATCATATGACCAAACCCATCTTCGCAGTCTGCCTGACGCTGTTTATACTATCGGCCGGAGCCGGCGCCCAGGAACACGACTTCTACAAGAACCTCAGATACCCGTCCAAACTCTTGCCCGGTGTCGGTCGCGATACCGTCGTGGAGGAAGGCGGGCGGCGCATAGTAAAATGGTGGCCTCGCAAGGGGCAGGATATCGTCGAGGTCCCCGCCGGCACGCCGCTGCGGGTATGGACGCGCAACAAAGGCCAAAAAGACGCCGAAGCCCTCGCAGGAGTCTGCCGAACCTGGACCGCCTCAGACGCCGAAACTTTCAAGGCGCATCTGGTGGGCTTCCGCGGATTCGGCACGTCAACGCTAATGTCCGACGATCCCAAAAGCGTGCTGATACCGGCGGCAGTGCTGCGGCTGGAAGACGGATCGCAACGCGCAATCCTAAGCTACGGCCCGTTCAGCTACATGGTAAGCGACGCCGACCACACGTTCATTCACAAAACCTGGGAAAAAGCCTACCCAAAACTGCATGCCAAAATAACTCAGGGCGATCTGCCCCAGATGTCAAAACTACCGCTGAAGCGCCTAGAGGAAATCTCACCGCACTTCTACGGTGTAAAACCGACGAAAAACGCGAAGTATCCGCTCTGGGCCACCGCGCCGGACACGATTGAAATCGAGAGCCCCCACTTCCACACCATCGCCCACCCCAAAGCCTGGGGCCGTCCGGCGAACTGGGTTAACCCCGCAAACATCCCAGGCCAAAACCGATACCGCAAACACGTGTTGGAGTACATCGAAAATTTATGGACGTACGTCGAGGCCAGCGGAGCCTCAATGCCCTACTGGCGACGCCCGGGCGAGAATCAGAAATACCAGATCCACATATGGCGAGCGCGATGCGCAGGCGGATGGGGCCACTGCGGAATCGGCGACTGCAACACCGTGGCGCTGGCCCACGAGTTTTTCCACGGCCAGGCCCTGGGCGGATACCCCGCCGCCGAAACCATCTGCAACGCCGGACAGCACACCACCCACCCTGGCGAGTTGCAAATGTTCAACGGGAATTTTCGCTACCCGTGGCGTAATGTTAACTTCATGGGCTACCAGTCGTCGCTTCCGTTTTTCGTGCTCGGGGATAACCCCAACTGGGGCCAGGCCGTGCAGATCGTTCTCGGCTGCCTGGCCAGTCCGGACGACCACACGTACTATCACACAATCGCCCGCCTCGGCCAGAAGAAAGGGCTATGGAAGAACGGAGTAAAAGGGTTCGGCGACTTCTTCGGTGAGTACGCCGCGCGGATGGTGACGTGCGATTTCATCGAGCAACATCTGATCCAGAGCAAATACGGAATGCCAGAGATCAGCTACCTGCACCCGGTCTACGGAAACAAAAATCGCTACCGGATATCCAACGCCGAAGCGCCGCGATGGTGCGGATACAATATCATCCGCCTGAACCCACAGCAAAACGCCGAGGAGATAACCGTCGACTTCCAGGGCGACGATGACCCTACGCTGCATTCGGATTGGCGGGCGTGCATCGTCGCGGTTAACGCAAAAGGCAAGGCACGCTACAGTCCGCTGTGGAACAAAGGAAAAATGAGCTTCCGGATCAAATCGGGCGATAAAAAACTATGGTTAACCGTAGCAGCCACGCCGAGCGCGTTCCCGGTGAAAAAGCCCGGCGTGACCGAGCGGTTGGACTACGTGCGGATGTACCTCACAGGCCCGTCGGCGCCGCGGTATCCGTGGGAAGTTTCGCTGAGCGGATGCACGCCGGGCACACCGCATCGAATGCAGGGCGATATCGAAAATTTTGACGAACTCTACGGCCGGTGCGATTCGGGCAACACCTACCTGAACTACTCGGTAAAGCACGAAGTTCCGATCACACTCGATTCAGTCGACGGGAAACTGGCCCAGGAAAAACTGGCTGCGATGCTGCCCCGCATAAAGGCCTCCTCAGACGCCCTGGAAGCGAAAGTCCAAGCCGGAAAGCTCACCAAAGGATACTTCTGGGACAAGCGACACATGCGACACGCCGAACTGACCAGACGAATCAAATTCCTGCAAAACAACGCCCAAGGCAAGCGCCACGCAAACGGCGGCGGGTTCGTGTCGGACAACGCCAAGGTCGCAAAAACCGCTTACGTCGGCCCGGGCGCAATGGTGCTCGACGGAGCGACGGTGAAAGAAAACGCATGCGTAAAAGATTTCGCCATGGTCTCCGGACCGAAAACCGTGATATCCGGAAACGCGAAAATCAGCGGACGAGCGTGGGTATGCGGAGACCTGAAAGTAACGGGCAACGCGCGAATTATGGAGGGCGTAACAGTCACCACAATTCTGCGCACGCCGCGAACGCCCTCGGTGCTGCACCAGGGCCAGGCCGAAATCACCGGCAGCGCGGTCATCAAGGGCGAAACGTACCTATTCCTGTGCTATGCGGAAAACCAGACAATCACCGGCGGAGTGGTGGTGGACTACGAAGCGTCGGTCGACAACCGCCAAAGCGGAGTTTTCAAACACGGGCGATTCTACTCACACACCGACCGCCGGCCGCCGGCGTTCAGCAGCGGTCAAAACGCCGGGGCGATCTACGCAAACTACCAGTTCAACCAGCCTCAAGCCGTTCTGCTGGAAGATTCCTACGTAAACAATAACGGCGCCTTGCACGGGAGGCCGAAGTTCGCTGGCGGCTCGGTGGTTTTCAACGGGACAGATCAGTATGCAACGGCGCCGGAGGGGATAACCGACTTCGGCGGGCTTACTATCGATATGATGATCGATCGCGTCGCCGGCGGCACGCTGTTTGACTTTGGGACCGGCGACGATGAATGCTTCTATCTGAGGATCGACGCGTCCAGCGGCAAGGCGATTCTTGGCGCCAGACATGCGGGGAAAAGTTTCAGCATCAGCAGTTCGCATAGCATACCCGCAGGCAAGCCAACACGCCTGCGCATCGAGATGAACAGTTCGACAGCAGCAATCCATATCGACGGGAAACCGGCGGTTACGGGCAAGTTCGCCTTCAGCCCGCGCGACGTTTTCATCGGTGATCGGGCAGAAGGAAACTTCATCGCCGCCAGCCGAGCCCAAAAGGATTTTTACAAGGGCAAGATCGATCACTTCCGCGTCTACCGACAAGTACACAAGGATTTCGACGCCCTGGGAGCCATCCCGTTTCCGCTAACGCAAGCACCGGACTGGTCGCCCGAAGACCAGAAAAAAGCCGACGACTGGGACGCTCGAAAAAAGGCGAAGGAGGCTGAACTCAAAGCTGGCGAATATGGGAAAATGCTCGGTCAGATCAAAAAACTCAATTCGCAAAAAAGCGAACTCTACAGGGCCAAGAGCAAAGAACTCCAAAATCTCGAAACGCTGGCCAGGGAGGCCTCGAAAGCAAAAAGCAATCTCGACCGCAAGATCCGAGACAAGGTAAACGATCGCCTGAAAACCGTTAAGGACGAACAGCAAAAAAAGGATTTGCGCAAGCAGATCGAAACGCAAAACCGGGCTACGAAACAATACGCAGCAGCAGTCGCAAAACGCCAAGCCGCTGAACAGGCCCTAAGGGTCGGAAGAGAAAATAACCGCAAACGCATAGAACGCGAAATGAGCAAGGAACTGACCCGGATCGCAACCGATATCGCAAAGCTGCAAAGCGACTCAAAAGCTATGCGTGAAAACGCCTTGAAAGACGCAGGTCTCTCCGGGCGAAACCCTCACCCCGGCCAGCGTCAAGCCGAACAACAGGCGAAATACAAGCTCTTCACCTATCACGCCACCGCCGACTGGAGCGGTGTTGTCCACGACGACCGAAGGCAGCCCGAGCACCTGGCTCCGCCCAAAATGCGGGCGTGGCTCAAGCGGGTCAGGGGGTATTAATCCCCACAGCCAGCACTACGCGGAACCCCAGAATTGCATACGACGAAATCGTTGGCGGGACGCTGTAACGAGCGGCTGAGCGGAGGAACGGGTTGACCTGCTCGTCGAGATCCTTTTTGTCGTGACGTTTTTTGTCGCCCTTGTGGACTCCCGAAAAACATCCGCCGCGAATAACCTTTTCGGTCCCCTTTTCCGGGCCGATGGGATCTGCAACATTGCTCTTATCGTAAGGCCCGTACCAGTCCAGACACCACTCGTAGACATTTCCGTGCATGTCGTAGAGGCCCCAGGCGTTGGGCTTGCGCCCGCCGACCTTCCGCGTCCCAAACGACGTGTTGCTGAACGACGCGACGTGTGCGAACTTCCGTATCGAATCCAGATCGCCCGGATCACACGGAACGTTATATGGACCTTTCGTCCCGGCGCGGCAGGCGTATTCCCACTCGGCCTCGGTCGGAAGGCGGTAGACATACCCCTTGGGCAGGCGCCCTGCTTTGCGTTCGAGATCGGTTAGTTTTTTGCAGTAGGCCTGTGCTCGGGCCCAGGTTACGCATTCCATCGGGTTCAGATCGGTTCGATCCCCGCCGACCGCCCCGGCGCCGTTGATCAATCCTCCGCCGGTGGGATACCGCCAGCAGAACGCAGCCCCATCGTGGAGCGGTCCGCGTTTGAACCGCCACGCGTCATAGTCGTAATCCGCGGGCATCATCAGCTTGTAGAACTCACGCTGGGTGACTTCGTAAACGCCCATGTAAAACGGTTTGGAGATCGTGACCTTATGCGCCGTTTCATCATCGCGGCGACAAGCCTCGCTGGCGTCACTGCCCATCGTAAACGAACCGGCTGGGATCAGCTTCATCTTCATCCCTATACCACTTACAGTGTAATCCCCGGCTTTGAGCAGCTTAACCGAATCCGATGGTGCAGCCCCGACCCCTGCGGGTCCAAACGCCAATAGCAGCACTAGTGTTCCCAGCATTCCTGTTCGTACTATCATATGCCTATTCCTGTAGTTCTCGTTACTGACGACGTTACTGATGCCGTTACTGATGCCGTTACTGATGCCGTTACTGATGCCGTTACTGATCACTGATCACTGACCACTGCCTTTTACGGGTTTCTTCGTGACAACAGGTCCGCGTGCACGTTTGATCCACTTTTGCATGAGCGGCAGGTCCTTGATCTCGCCGCTGACTTCCTGCCTCATTCGCCAATCCCAATCGATGCTTGTGCTCCATCCGCCGCCGTTTATTTCACACTTGTGCAGGCGTTCAGCCAGGGCGATATCGTTTCGCTGAGTCGTCCCGCCGAGCTGAGTTCTAACATGATCGTTAATGTAACGGGTGTAATTCGTGTTGTAATAACCTCGATACCCCTGGTAGGCGAAGCTGGCCAGCCAGAGCTTTTCGGGCGTGTACTTCGCCATCGCCTTGCGGGTAGCCTTGCTCAGTTCGGTTTTGGCTGCGGCGACTTTGAGAACCATTGCAGCGGTCCCTTTCGAGACGTATACATTGCGTTTATCGCGGAACGCGCGGTCCTTTTCGCGGGCAAGTTTATCGAGTTTCCGCTGCTGGTTAACCAGCTCGGGGTTGGCCTTGTTTACTTGATCATGCAAGGCCCTCTCGCGTTTGCGATATTTGTCCTGCAGTTTCCGAATGCGGGATTTATCGCTGGATGCTTTTCGCTCAGCCTGGATCTCCGCCAACTCCTTATCGACCTTAATCAGCCCGCTTGCCAGCGTCCGCAACTTATTGCGAAGCTCGGACGACTGTTTGCGAAGCGCGTCGATTTCTGCTTTCGTTTTTACTGATTCGTCGCGTTTATCGAACTCGGCGCCAAGGGCTTTTTTCCTGGCGCCCATCGCGTCTTCTATGGTTTTGAGCTTCGCTTTAGCGGACTTGATCAGAGGCGAGCGTTGCTCCAGTTCTTTGCTGCGCGCGTCTTGGGCAGCCTTGAATTTGTTATAAGGCTCGGACATTTTGCGAGTCATGTCGGATATTTTACGGTTAAGCTCATCAAGGTTCCCGCGTGCCTCGCCCAGCGTTTTAACCACTTCATCCGTCGGGCGTCTGGGCGCATCACGCGTGGGGGCCGGGAGCTTGCTGAAATCATCGTGCACTTTGTGATAAATCACAACGCTGTCAATCACGCCCTTGAACCGCCCCGAACCGTCGCGAGAGGTCGCCAAAAGATTCCGGTTCGCTTTCCCCGGGCCAAACGTGTCGCCAGGACGGAAGTTCGACGCCTTGTCGGCGACTTTCTTCCCATCTCGCCAGAGCGTAGCCTTTGCGCCGTCGATTTCCACACGCAGCGTCGCCCACTTATCCTTGGGAAGCGTCTCAGCCCCGCTCAGCGAAACAACCGTCTTCCCGCCAATTTTCGCTGTAAGCTCCAGCTTACCGTTTCGCGCGGTTTTCAGCACGAAACAATTATCCGAATCGCTCCCGAAATCGAATATCGTCTGCTGGCCGGCGCCTCCCGGTTTCACCGCAATTTCCACAGTGATCGCACCAAGCTCAGGCGCCCGCGGGCATAGTTCAGCGTACTGGGTTTTCCCGTCGAAACGAAAACCACGCCGCTTCCCATCGACCACAAATTCTGGCCGGCCGACCAAATATCCGTCAAGGTTCACGCCCATACGTTTCCCGTATCGCCTGTCAGCCCCGCTGGGGAACCGGTACCAATCCTCAAGCAAAGTGTTCTCGGGACGGTCCATTGCATAGTTCGCCCAGAGCCCGAACTTGTGCAGTGTCTCTTCACCCAGGCGTTTGGGGATCTCATCGTCACTGCCCTCTTGCGAGCCCAGCAATCCGGGCTTGGCGCTGGTGAGTTTTATCGACCAGGGATATCGCGGTGCGTGGCGCCCGCTGTAATGATTGCGCTCCAGCGCGCGATCGGTGAACAGCGCCGCAGGCGTAGCGGTAACCGCCAACCAATACGCCTTGTCGCCAGGCTGAGTTTTCATTTTCATCTCGCCCTTGTTCCACATCGGCGAGTAGCGTCGCAGCCCATCGGCCCCCACAACCACAATGCACGCTCGCCAGTCGCTGTAGAAATCCGGATCGTGCAGGCCATTGAAATCCACGCCGAACTCTTCGGCGCCCTTGTCGACAAGCAACTGAACAATATTCACGCCGAACGGTTCGGGAGCCTGCTGCATCGGTATGCGGTACACGCCGGTTTTCTGATCGACGATTTCGAGCCAGTTTTGCGAGGGAGCCTTGTACTTCCCGCGAAAGAGATTCTCCAACTCACAATCAAACGTAGCCAACCGCGCCCCATACTCGCCAACCATATCGCCGAGCCCGCGAATACCGTTTTTGAACAGTCCGCGATGCTGGCCGACACGAGCGATAGTCTGCAACACGCTGGATTCGTCGACACCGTGCGGCAGGCAGGTGAAGTAAGCGTACCCCCAGTTCGGATCGTCGCCGGTGATATTGTAGAACATCGTGTAACCGTACCCGCCCTCACCGTTGAAAATATTCCGCCAGGGCGTGCTGAGATGACGGTTGATCTTGAGCATGCTGGGGTCAGCCATACATTGATGCATATCGGCCTGAGCCTCGCCGCCGCCGAGCCTCACACCGTTGGGCAGCGTTCCATGGCCCCACTCGTGCCACAGGCCCGGAGCCCACGGCCCGCCGCCAGCGCCCTTTAAAATGCACCCTCCGTATCCGCCGCCGGCGTAGCCTTCTATAAACTGGTGCCCGTCGCGTTTGGTGCCCGCAACGGTTATCGCCTGTTTGAACTTATCTTTGCGATCCCAGTAGATCATCAGGTTGCCCGCGTATGCGTTCAGGTTCCACCAGTACTCGGCGCACTTGATCGAACCGTCGCGATACCACTGGGCCTTGTCGGGGAATTTTGCGCTTACCCACGGGTCGCCCTCATCCCCGGCCTGGCTCCCGGAGACCCAGATAAAATGCTCGGACTCAATTTGCATCGTGCCCGGCTGACCGGGCTTTGCGTTATCAGGCCAGCTTACGTCCAGACCGGGCGATTTAACGTACGGGGTCTTGTCGAGACCGGCTGATATGCGGGCCATCTCCTTGACGTACAGGTCCATAATGAACTTCTTATCCTGCCCGCCGAAGCTTCCGCGAACAAAGCAGCGTTTTCGCCCGTCGCTCAGCCGCAGCACAACTCCAGGAGCCCACGGGCCGCCGTCGCCTCTGAACTTGTCGCTCATGGTGTTGCCCATTCCGCGAAACGCTATGAGGTGCGCCTTGAACGGTTTGTCGCCAACTGAAACGTGCGGGCGGATCGGTGTCCAGGTGCGCAGCGGCATGCCTGGTTGGACGTCGATCACGTCGACGCCCTTCCGCGGCCACCAGTTAACCCGGCGCGATTCGTAGGCTTTCGGATCGCCCTTCCCCGCTTGTGTCGCCTTGTAGACATCCACGCCGGGTTTCAGCCTGGCGCCTGGGTATTGCGTAGCGGAGTAGAAGTCGTAATCCCCCGCCGCAACACCCGCACAAATCAGCCCCACAAGCCCGATAGTCAGCAAATGTTTCATATCCATAGTGTCCCTGTATCCACTTTCACATGCGTCGGGTCAACGCTGTTTCTCTGCGATCCAACGATAGACCCTTCCATAATTAAACGTACCGCAATAAATTTTATTCCCGCCGTTAACCGTAACAGGAGCATAATAATGAGTTTGAAACTTACATCTCTCGCAGCGTTGGTTGGTCTTGTGTTGGTTTGCACATCAGCATTCCGGGCGGCCGAGCCGAACGATGCAAAAAAGTCAGCTCAGTGGTTCCAATGGCGCGGGCCCAACCGCGACGGAAAATCGCCCGACACCGGTCTGCTGAAAAGCTGGCCCGAAGGCGGACCGAAACTGCTGTGGAAACTCTCGGGAATCGGACAGGGGTTCTCCAGCGTGTCGCTGGGCGGAGGGTTGATCTATGTGACCGGTCGGAAGGAAAAGGGCAATCCCTCGAAATTGCCCGACGCTCCGCATGTGTATAAGCGACCCGGCGAGAGATACTACATATTCGCCATCGACATGCAGGGACAGGTCAAATGGACCCGCGACATGACCAAGGCCTACCTGGGCTACTACAAGGGCACGCGAGGGACCGTCACTTACGACGACGGGCTCATTTATGTGGAGACCGGAACGGGCGAAGTTTTATGCTGCGACGCGCAGAGCGGAAAAACTAAGTGGGCTCGCGATATCCACAAAGACTTCCGAGGAATCACTCCGCAAGGCCACACCTTCGGGCGCAGCGAGTCGGTGCTGATCGTAGGCGATTTGGCGATAGTAACACCGGGCGGTGAAGATGCCTTCATGGTCGCGCTGAACAAAAAGACGGGCAAAACTGTCTGGAAGTCACCCAAGATATCGGCGTCTGCACACACCTCGCCGATTTACGTAGTCTACAAAGGCGTCCCGCTTATCATAAACGGAGCACACATGGGCCTGGTCTGCATCCACGCCAAAACCGGTAAGATCCAGTGGGTAAAAAAGTTCGCCGAGGGCGCCCGCGGACGCGTGTCGACCCCCTCCTGCATCGGCGATTATGTCTACTGGGCCGTCGGTTACGGTAAGGGCGGGATCTGCATGAAGATGTCGGCCTCCGGTCAGAAGGTCAAAGCCAAAGAGGCCTGGCGGACCGACGACATGGACTGCATGGTCGGCGGGCACATAGTCCACGACGGTTACATTTACGGTAACCACAAAGCCGGATACGCCTGCATCGAACTGAAAACCGGAAAGACCATGTGGAAATCCGAAGACGCCGAAAAGGGCTCGCTCTGCTGGGCCGACGACATGCTCTACCTGTACGCCGAAAAGGACGGCAAGGCGACCCTGGCCCCCTGCTCGCCCAAGGGGTTGAAAATAAAGGGAGCCTTCAACGTCGCCGGGACCAACCAAAGCTGGGCTCACCCGGTGGTTTTCGGAGGGCGACTCTACTTACGCTACGACGACAACCTGTACTGCTACGACGTAAAGGCCAAATAACGCCAAGTTCACTTTCCGCCCCCAGCCAGCTTGCCGTAAAGCGGCGGCGGGCGGAAGTCGGGGGCGTCCTTGTCCTTGATGTCGCGCTTGCCGCGATAGGTTCCGTAGTACGGCGCGTTGGCGTCCATCCAGGTGACCATGCGGATGAACTCATGACGACTGAGCTTGCCTTTGCATGGGTCGGCTTGCATCTTTGCGACCATCCTGCTCAGGTGCGATCCGTAGCTAAGAGGCGGTTGGGGGACGTACTGTGACCGTCCAAATCCGCAGTTTCTAACGCTAACCAGACCCTTACCGACAATCTGCTCGTACGATTTGCACCAGTCGTTTGTAGGGGCTCCGGTAAGGTCGAGGCGTGCTTTGGGCTCCTGACCGCTGTGACATTTTATGCAGTGCTTGTCGAGCGCAGCTTGAACGTCGGTGGCGTAGTGCACCATGTACGGGCCTTTGGACCCCGGTTGGGCGACGATCGACTGGATCGGATGAGCGGTCGCCATCGGGCGGTTCCGCGTGGCGCGTGGGGCCTGCTTGCGATGCTCGTGGCATCCAATGCATGACCGCTTCTCGCCGGGGCGCATGTTGATAAACGTCGGCATGTGCTGTAGCTGCATGTAGTTTTCGTCCAGAGCCTGGAAGAAAATATTCTGCTCAGCCGGTACTTTGAAGTGCGCCGACCCGTCTTGATGCACCTTCACCACACCGTAAACCTTCTTGCGATGCACCGCGCCGGGCAGCCCGATCCTGAATATCCCGTGTTCGTCCCACGGCCAGGGCAGCACGCCCATTACGCGAATATATTTAACCCGCCCCTTCTTAATGCCCGTCATCCCGTTGTAAACGTTCTGGATGAACATGGTGCAGGTGGTGTCCTGCCTGGCCTCAGCCAGATCGACCGGAGCGACGTTGGTGGGCTTGGGGCGCGGGCAAAGCGGTATCGGCTGGAAACATGATATCTCGGGGTCGCCGTAGATCCTCGCGCGGTTGCCCCAGGCGTCCAGCGCGTATATACCGTACTTGGGCTTGTCCTTTTTGGATTTCGCGCCCGGCACATGCGAGACTAAGAAGAACTTCTCCGAAAGCGGATACGGCGCCAGGAAGTAGCCCATGTGCCATATCGAATGGTACATGCACGGGTATGCGATCTCCGGCGTGATCGAGGTCATCGCAGCAGGCGTGCGCCGCGTAATGCGATTGTCGATTAGTATCACCGCACCGCCCTGGCGCCCGCAATGCGGGTTGGCGACCGTCACGATCCGCCGACTGCCCGGAATGCTCCGCGGGTGGATCATGCCCGACGGGCGCATCGTGCTGTTCTTGTAGACGTGATCCACACCGCTCCCGTCGGGACGGACCGACCACAGAGCCTGACCATTGCCCAAACCCTTGTCGAGATACTCCCACCGCGTGTAAACAATGCGTCCGTCGTCCATCACCGAAGGCCCCATTTCAGTAAGCGGGCCCTGCGAAATGCAGCGTATATTCTTGCCGTCGCCGTCCATTATGTGCAGGCTGCTTACGGTCGTAACGAAACAGAAAACGCTACGCTGCGAACGGGCCGACATGAACGCAATATTCCCGTTGGGAAGGTAGACCGGATCGGTGTCGTGAAAGCCCTGGCCCACAACGCCCCTGCCACCGCCGGTTGCGTGCAAGTCGAAATGTTTCTTGATCGCCGCGAACTCGCTTTCGGCATCGAACGTAAGCTGACGCAAACTGCCCGGTACTGTTGTACCGGTTTTCGGGTCCAAACGTATCTCGTATATGCGGAACGGGTTGTGCTCATTGGCCTTGGACTTCTTGCCCCCCGAAGCGTTTTCGGGAGGTTTTTTCTTGTAGCAGAAAACCACCTTCGTCGCGTCGTAGGATAGATCGAACCGCCCGAACAGCCCCCCGTCGAACTGGGGAACAAGGCTGGTGACCTTCCCGTCAGGCCGCACGGGCGAGAGCATACAGAGGCTTCCGCCCATCTTCGAATTGTGCTGATCCTCGTAGATATGGCCGGTATATGGCTGACGCTTGATGAACAGGAGCTTATCGAACTTCAGGAGCGGATGGGCCAGCATGGCATCGCTGCGAAGCGACTTCAGCGCCTGGTCGGTCTTGCTGGGCTCTTCAGCGAGAGCGCCCTCTTCCCCAGCCCAAACGCGGGAGCCCTTAACGCTCTTGCCCTCTATCGCCAGGGTAATCGTGCTGCCTTTTTTCTCGAACGCCGACAAACGCTTAAGGCAATCTCGCCCGCGGGGATATCCGGCGCCGTAAACCGCGATCGTATCTTCAATCGCCAATTTCAACGCGCCAATATTCACGCTGTCAGGAGGCAGAAAAACGCTTTGCTCCTTTACCGCCACGCTGGCGAAATGGGGCATTTTGCGATCGGGCTGCTTGTAGCCCTTTTCAAACGCGGCGGCCGAATCGAGCCTGAGGGCTGACAAGTTCGGGAATGCTCCCTCGCGGGTGAGCTTCAGCGTGTGCCTGCCCTTGGCGACCGACATTGTCACCAGGTCGTCAGTGCACCAGACCGCCTCCCAACTCTCCCCGCTGGTCACAACCGGGCGAACTCTCGGCGGAGATAGAAATGTAACACTGTTGCAGGTCCTGCCTGCGTGCTTTCCGTCCAGGAACACCTCGATGGGCCTGGCCTGGGGCGAGGCGTATCTCAAGTTCAACGTGTAGTCGCCCGAGACAGGAAAATCAATGTCGTATTCGACCGTGGTCCTGCCGGTCGCGCCATCCGCCGAGCCGATGATCGGTCCGGCGTTGGCGTATTTGTCCGGGCTGGCGTATATGACAACATTGCCCCGATCGAACGTGCAGGCGGGGATATTCAGCTTTCCGCGATACTTCGGCCGGGCAGCCGTTGGAACCGCCTTACGCATATCCTCCACGCTCATATCGCACGGCGCCTTGATCAGCCGGCTGTATTTCTCCGGGACGCTGTTAATGTCCCTCACTTTGTAGTTCGGCGGCGTCCAGTCGGCGGGGAACTCTTCGGGCGACTCGATACGCAGTGCGATAATGTTCGGCAGCGGACGCCGGCTGGCGAGGATTATCGTGTGCTTACCGACCTGGGCGTCTCCGTTTCTTTTGGGCGACATCGAGTCAGGTCCGCCAAAGCGATTGCGGAGGAGTTCCCACCGCCCGCTGCTGGACTTCGAGGTCGGCGGTCCGGGCTGTCCGGGCGAGCCTTTCGACAGCGTGATCCCGTTGCAGAACTTGTTACCCGTATCTCGCGTATCGAAAAACACCTCCACCGGACGCGCCTTATCCGAGGCGTATTTGACATAGAGATAGTACTTGCCCTTCACGGGAAAATCGACGTCGTATTCGAGCGTCCAGCCCCATGGCTTAGGAGCCCCGCCGGTGACAACCACTCCGGGGTCGGCATGGACCCGCCCATTCCCGCGATCGAACGCCCAGGCGGGGATTATGATTGTTCCAGCCGCGGCGGTCGATGGCGCCAACGTAACGCCGCAAACCGTCAGCGTAAGCAATATCGACCACGCCAAACACAATTTATTCTGCATCATTAATCTCCATGCAGGGCATGTCGCCATTATCCCGACATCTCGGATGTGCCGCAAGTCCGACCAGGCTGATCGTCTTCATTCTCGTGCTCTTTCGAATTGGATTATTCTCTGGCAACCACCGGCGTCAGGCGGAAGTCCGGGGCATCCTTGTCCTTGGGGTCTCTCTTGCCCTTGTGGGTTCCGTAGTATGGAACGTTCGAGTCGATCCAGGTGACGATTCTAACGAACTCAGCGGTGGTGAGTTTGCCCTTGCACGGATCCTTGCGGATTTGCCCAACCAGACTGCTGCGATGGGAACCGTGCGTCAGCGGAGGGACCGAGAGGAAGCCGGCCTGGCCGTAGCGGCCGTCGCGATAATTAACCAGGCCCTTACCGATAATATTCTCATAGGATCGGTTATATTTCCGGGTGAGTACGTCAGTGAGATCAAGACGACCTTTGGGTTTCTCACCGCTGTGACAGGCGATGCAGCGTTTGTTCAGGATCGGCTGGATATCGGTGGCGTAGTGGACCATGCGAACGCCCTTGTCACCCGGTTGAGGGGCAAGGGTCTGGGGCTTGCGAGTTATCGCTGTCGGTCGCGTTTTGAGACCCGGAGCCTTCCTGCGCAGTTCGTGGCACCCGATACAGGACCTGTGCTCACCGGGCATGATGTTAATAAACGTGGGCATGTGCTGCAGCGCCATGAAGTTCTCGTCAAGCGCCTGGAAGAAAATATTCTTCTTCGCCGGCACGGTGAACAGCACCGATCCGTCCCGGTGAACCTTGACTATACCGTAAACTCTCTTGCGATGGACATCGACATTCATGCCCATCCCGCCGTTCCTGTCAGTCCAGGGCCAGGCCAGGGCCCCCATCACGCGCACGTACTTAACCCTGCCCCGCTCGATACCGGTCATACCCTGGTAAATGTCCTGGATAAAGAGCGTGCCTGTGTTCTGGGCTTTCTTGTCGGTCTTTTCGAGTGCTGCGATCCGCCCAGGCTTGATGCGGGCGGCAAGGGGCACGGGCTGGAAGCAGTTAAACTCCGAATCGCAATAGAGCCTGGCCCTATTGCCCCAGGCGTCCAGCGTGTAGATTCCGTATTTATCGGTCCGCCCGGCAAGCTTGTGGGAGACCAGGAAGAACTTCTCGGAAAACGGGAATGGGTCCATGAAAACGCCGTGCTTGCTGCTGGGGTATCCCATCGAGTGCGGATATCCCACCGCCGGCGTGATGCAGTTCATCGCCTCGGTGGTGCGGCGGTTGCGGCGGGCATCGACCAGCACCACCGAACCGACCGCATTGAAATGGTGCCCGCCGCCGATGGTCACAATGCGCCGGGTTCCGGGTATCTCGCGGGACCCGCTCATGCCCGCCGGCCAGACCGTGTTATTCTTGTATATGTGCTCGGTGCCCGTACCGTCGGGATGAATCGCCCAGATACCGGCCCCGTTGCCCAGACCCTTGTCGACATATTCCCATCGCGTGTAGAGCACCCGCCCGTCGGCAAGCATGCAGGGGGATGTTTCGTTGACCGGACTTTGCGAAATGCGACGAACGTTCTTCCCGTCGGCGTCCATGATGTACAGAGTAGAAACGCTTGAACCCGCCGCACAGAAAACGTTCTGCATCCCGCGGGTTGAAGTGAACATTATCTTACCGTTGGGCAGGTAGCACGGGTCCATGTCGTCAAAGAATCGCTCGCCTTTCCGCACCACATCGCACCGCCTGGCCCTGGCCTCGGCGAGGCTGGCGAATGTGAGCTGCTTCAGAGAACCGGGAACCATTTTCCCAGCCGACGGGTCAATCGCGATTTCGTACAACCGGAAGGCCCCCACTGGCGCCTTCTTGTACGCGAAGATCATTTTCCTGGCGTCGAACGACAGGTCAAACCGATCGAACAATCCGCCTTCAAGCTCGGGCACGAGACTGGTGACCTTCCCGTCTTTGCTCACAGGCGACAGGACGCAGAGACTGCCCCCCATCGTTTTGGCGGCTTGGTCGTTATAGGTGTGTCCGTAGTGATTATTGTCCGGGCGTTTGAGGAACAACAAGTGCCCGAAATTCAGCGTAGGATGGGTCAGCATCGCCTCGCCTCGCAGGTCCGTCAGCGAGTCGTGCATCTTCTGCAACTCTTCGGGACCGCCTTCGGAGTCGACTTTTTCCCGCCTTTTCTCCAGTAGCGCCAGTTGATTCAGATACCGCTGGCCACCGGGATATCGATCACCGAAAGTGCGAACCGTATCAGCGATCGCCATCCGCAGCGTTGCGGTGTTAACCGCGCCCGATGGCAGGAATACGTTGCGATACCTGGGCCGGACCCTGCTGAGATCGACCTTGCGCGTCTGCGGATACCACATGCCAGGGAACTTCTCAGATGTATCGAGACGCAACTCCGCCAGGTTAGGCAGCGGTCCGCGGCGGGCGAACTTTAGCGTGTGCTTGCCCCTGGCCAGCGACACCTTGATCGGCTCGGAGCACCGGGAGTATCGGCTGGACCACGTCGTTAAAATGGGATTCTCGAACGGAGCCGAACCGAACGTCACGCCCATGCAGCATTTGCCCAGATTCTTGTTGTCCAGGAATGCGTCCACGGGCCGGGCCTGGGCGGCTGAATACTTGACGTTAAGCGTATACTCGCCGCTGACAGGGATCTCAAAGTCGTATTCGACGAACACGTTGTCAGCCCCAACCGGTCCGCCTCCAGCCAGCGGGCCGAAATCGGCGTACTCGTCCGGGTTCGCGTAAATACGGGCGTTTCCCCGGTCGAATGTGCATGCGTTGATCGTAAGCGATCCGGCGGGTTTGCCCTTGCGCTTGGGCGGGAGTTCGACCGGAGCCCGCAGCCCCGCAAGGTCAACTTTCCTCGGCGCCGCAAACGCCTTGCGGAACTTCTCCGGGATGTCGCCCAGATCGCGAACCTTGTACTTCGGCGGACTCCATGTGTCGGGGAACGCTTCATTCGTGTCCAGACGCAACGCCACCAGGCCAGGCAACGGTCCGCGACGGGTGAGTTTTATCGTCTTGACGCCCTTGGTGGTCTTGAGGAACACGAGCCCATGCTTGGTCGAAACGGTTTCCCAACGCGCGGCGCTGGATGCGGCGCTTAGCTTACCCGCCCGCCTGGAAGACGCTGGCGCGAAGGTAACACCGAGGCAGGCTTTAGCCTTGTTCACAGCGTCAAAGAACACCTCCACAGGGCGAGCCTCGGTAGCCGAATAAAGCAGATGAAGCGTGTATTCACCATCAACTGGGATATCAACGTCATATTCTACAGTCCAGCCCCAGGGCGTCTTGTCACCGCCGACGACTATCGGCCCGGCGTCAGCAAGACCGCCCGGGGCAGCGTCAATCCGCACATTACCCCGAGCAAACGACCACGCAGGTACCCGCAACGACCCGCCGTCAACCTGCACCGCCACCGCCAACACTGTCAGCAACGCCAAAGCTAGATATGATACAATTCTCATAGCCAATCTCCGTAAGAGACGAACGTGCATTATTTATAAGCTTAACGGAACGCTGCGGAAAGGATTTCTCTTTTTCTGGAATAGATCTCCGGCTTCGGGGGCTTAACGCCTGGGCCCGCAAACATGTCGTTTACGCGGTCTGGACGCATTGAAAACCCAACAAAACACAGATGCCAAGCCGCAAGCGGCAAACACTATAGCCCCGAGCCAGCGTGGAGTCGTGCCGCTTGCTGCATAATCCGCTCACTTGGTCGGGGACGTCTCATTGGTTTTGGTCTTTCGTTCTTTGTTCAAGATCAACCGGGCCGCTCCGGGGGGCATCGATACTGGCGGGGTTGGAGGTGGTCATGGAATCGGCTGGCGGAGGAGCAACGGCGTCCTGGATGAGCTTTCCGCCAAAGAACACACAAATACCCGGTGCGGCGCCGATAAAGCCAACCAAGACGAGAACAATGTTCCATGTCTCGTTCACGTTGCTTAAAACCATGGATATCGCCCAAAGCGCCCCCAAACCGCCCAACATCCCCCCTAACAAGCCGGGCAGCAAATATCGTCCGCCTATCAACAACCCCGACACCGCGCCAACCAGAGCGA
>JABGPF010000099.1 GCA_018645065.1 Phycisphaerales bacterium | reverse complement strand
GACTCTGAGAGGCGCCAGGAGTTCCTTCCCGTCGCCGAGGAATGTGAGACTCGCCTCGCCGCCGGGGCGAATGGCGTCGTCAATACCGATGATCGCGATAAGCGTTTTATACTGAGCGTCGAGCGCGTAAGTAAGTTCGCAGAAGCTGTGAAGGCCCAGGCCCGTGCTGTAGTTTCGCCCGCCCAGAGTGATCGCCCCGCCGCCAACCGACCGGTTCGTCCGCCAACTCATGGTCGTATCCAACAGCCCGTGCTGCTTAACGCTTTGGGGCTTCATGTCGCTGAGATTCATCACGCGATCAGAAACGAACTTCACCGCCGACATCTGGGCCAGGGGCAGTTTTACAACACCTCCGCCAACAAGAGTAGCGCCGAACATCTGCTTGTCGTAAGTCAGCGAGGTCAAGCGAACGCTTGATCCGTCGCGCACTGTGAGTACGCCGGTGAATTTCTTAGCTTTCTTCGCGCCGGTCGTCGCAAGGAACACCGCGCGAACAGTCGACAGGTTAATCTGACGATCAGCTCCCTTCCATGTGAACGTGAGCATCGTCGCGTCGACCGTTTTGAGCACGCCCTGCACACCGAGCCAATGGCCGGACTTCTGGGCGACCACCACCAAATCCTGATCACCGCCCTTGAGATTAAGTTTGGCGCATTTGTTGATCACATCGACGGCGGACTGCCTGGCCGCTGGAAGATAAACCGCCGACACATCACCGAAATCGTAGACCATCTTGCCCAGCGACGTGTTTGTAAAACTGACTTTTCCGCCCGCGACTGCAACCCCGGCGGCGGTAATGTGATTTCCGTCGGCAGTGGCGACAACCCCTCGCCCGGGCGCACTGAGCGGATCGCCGGCAGACGGTCCGGTCATATCAGACAGATCGGCCAGCGATATCTTCTCAACGCCCTTCCTGGTCTTCAGCGTGACCGACTCGGCGGTCATGCTCACCAAGGCGCCAGCCGACACCCGAGCGTCTATAGTCTCTACGCGGACATCACCCACCGCAGGCCGCGTCGTCTGTGCGACACCCGCTGAAGCAACCAGCAGAATCGCCGATACAAAAGATATTAAAGCCGCTGTATTTCGCATTATTTATCAGCCGGTGTTTTAGTCAGTGCCGAGTGATAATCGCTGGTAATGCCCTTATGCCGCTCGGACATCAGCTTGCGGAGCATCTGACGGATCTTTTCCTGCTCGCGAGGAGGAAGGGTCGACCAGTCACCATCGCCCTTGCCCTTGTGATCGCTGGCGTCGCGAGGCGGACGTGCGGTTTTTCCGGGCACAAGTGCGCTGACCTTGGCTGGGCTGGACGGATTGTTCCCGTTGGGTTTATCACCCTCGCCTTTACCCTTGCCTTTACCTTTACCCTTACCCTTGCCCTTGCCTTTACCCTTGCCTTCCTGGGCTTCTTTGCACGCCTTGCACGTACCCTTTCCGTCGCAGGTGCAGCCTTTGGGTTTGTCTTTTTTTTGCTGCTGTTGCTGTTGTTGCTGCTGTTTCTCTTTTTCTTCCTGGGTTTTGATCAGATCCTCCAGGAGCGTTACAATTTCTTCTTCCTTCGCCTGGGTTTTTTCACCGCTGTCTTCGGCGGCAAGACGGGTGTGAACGTAGCCCATTTTCTCGGTTAGAGCGGCGAACGGGTCAGCGTACACCTTGGCGATCTTTTCAATCTTGGCGTAGATTTTCTTCGACTCGTCTTCGGTGAGCGTCAGCGCGTAGTTTTTGAGGCAGTATGCGTACATTTCCATCGCATATTGGAGTCGTCTGATCTTCTCGTAAACCTTCGCAGCCTCCATCGCCGACGACGCTGCAAAACTGATTCGATCAGGCATGTTGATCAATATTTCGCGATAGACTTCCACCGCATCTTCACCGCGCCCGTCGCCAACGAGCGCCTGAGCGTAGATATAGAATGTTGCGGCGCTGAGGTACGTCGCGCGATTATCGTCCACCACTTTTGCCGCCGACGCCGCGGCGGCTTTGTAATCTTTCTTGAGCAATTGCCCGTACGCCTTGGCGAACAGGATATCCACTTTCGCCAGCGCCTTGCATATTCGCTGGATATTATCCTGCTGCGTGTTGGCGGGCTTGTCTTTCAGAATTTTGACAGCCGCTTTGATATCTCGGGGCTCGTAGAGCAGTCCGCCCTTGATTTCCGCAGCCACCTGCGCGCGTTCCTGCTCGAGGCGCAGGATCATAGCTGCGTTCATCAACTCGTTGAGTTGCTCGGGAGTCATCTGACCGAGCAACGCGTCGAGTTCGTCGACGGTGAGCTCGCGCGTTTCGTCCGCTGCTGCCGGCTGGGTCGTAGCATCCTGCCCAAAGGTCGGACCAGCGAAGATCGCGAGCATCAAAAGCATCCCGATCACAAACGAGAATTGTTTCCTGAATTTCTTGCTCATATTAATCATTGCATATCTCCAATGCGTCGTTTATCGCCCTGGCATGGCCGGGGGCTTGTTGGCCTTGGCTTTCTTGGCCAGATCGTCAGTCATCGCCTTGACTTTCGACTGTCGTCCGGCGAGTTTTTTATGCATATCGCCAATCTGCTTCTTCGTTCCGTCTTTTCCCGGTTTGGTCTTTGACAGCGCGATGGTTCGGCGTTGAATCTGAACCTGCAGTCTGTACAGCATTTTCAACTCGGCCAGGTTCGACACCAGAGGCGGTTTCTTTCCACCACCACCGCCGCCACCGCCTCCGCCTCCGCCCCCACCGCCGCCTTTCCTGCGACGATTGGACAGTTCCTTGCGGATCGCGTCGATCATATCCTGCAACGCCTGTTCGATATCGGCCTGCACCTGCTGGGTAAGCTTTCCAGGTTTCTTATCGGCCAAAAGACGCTCAACACTGGCGATATCCTGAGCCACCTCGCCAAGAACCGCTGGGAAAACTGCTGTAGTGCCCTCGGTCTTGAGCTTCTTCAGCACGGCTGCAACCTGCTTGGCAAGCCCGGCCTCACCGTTGGCGAGCTTGGCGAGTTCAAGTTCCTCGGCTCGTTCAAACGGTTTTCCAGCTTCGTGCGCTGAGTCAACTTTCTTAGTCGCCGCCGAGATCGTTTTCTGCGTATTGAGAATCTTCTGCAGTTCGGCGTCGATCTTCACCAGCGCCTCTTGCTGTAGAGCGTCCTGTTCTTCCTTGATCGCCTCGTCAAGAGCCTCCTCGGCCTTTTTCAGATCTTCCAACGCTTCCTTCTGATCCTCGTTGGCCTTGGACGAATCGCCCTTGCTGACCGACTCTGCCGCGGCGCTCATCTTACCGGCTGCACTCTTGGCGGACTTCTGACCGGGCATGGCGGCGGATTTTTCAGTTTTGCTCATCTGCTCGGCGGTTTCGTCGGTCTGCTTGGCCAGTTCGGTTTGCTCTGCGGCCTGCTCGTCCTTGGGCTTGTCGGCTTTTTCCTTGGTGCGCCGTTTCAATTGCGCCAACTCGTATTTCTTCTCTTCAAGTTCCTTCAGAGCCTTTTTCATTTCTTCTGCGGCGTCTTTGGGCTTGCCGTTTTTGAGTTTGTCGGAGGCTTTGTCCATGTGCGCCGCGCTCTTGGCGAGATCTGTTTTCTCGGGCTTGGCGCCAGCTTCCTGGGCAGCTTTGTCCATCTCGTCTGCGAGTTTTTTCGCGTCGTCTGCGAGTTTTTTCTGATCCTTGGCCATCTTCGAAGCCTTAGCTCCGGATTTGCCTGAGGCTTTCGACATGGCGTCCGAAAGCGCCTTGTCGGCGTCTTTCAGGGCCTTCATCGCCTCGCTCTGTGCGCCCTTGGCTGCATCGGGTTTGCCTTTGGACATTTCACCGCTGGCCTTGTCCATCTGCTTGCCCGCCTTGCCGGTTGCCTCGGCGGCTTTGTCCATCGCTTTGGGGTCGGCGCCCTTATCGGAGAGTTTCTTGCTCAGATCTTTGTCGGCGGCGGCGTCTTTAATTTTCTTCTGAACTTTCGCAGCCTTCCCCGCCAGAGCTTTCTGTGCAGCCCCGACCATAGGCAGCTTGCGCGACGGCGCGTCGGCGGCGGCGGCGTCAATCTTCCCCTGCTCTTTAATCAGCTCTCGAACTTCATCTCTCAGGTCTGAAAGTTTCTTAACGTCCTTGTCGCCGGGGGGTATTTTCTCCGCTTCGTCCAGCAGTTTCTTCTGCTTTGTCTTGAGATCATCAATCGCCTGATTGATCCGCTCCAGTTCGTCAGCCAACTTTGAATTTTTGAATCTCGACGACTTTTCGAGATCTTCCTGTTTGGTGATCAGTTTCCTGATCTGCTCTCGGGCTTCTGTCATGTCGTCGAGGCGTTTTTTGCGATCGGCCTGGCTCATCACTCCGTGCCTGAGGATATCGAGCACTTTTCGCAGTTTGGCTCCGACCGGTCCTCCGGCCCGCTGTGCGGCGTCTGCGAGTCCCTGGGCCAGGAGCTTGGCTACATCATCCATTTCCCGTGCGATAAATGCGCTCTGGGCGTTGTTCACCGCTTCGGTCAGCACCTTGGCTGTCTGCGGATCGCTCTTCTCCAGCAATATCGCCACTTGGGTCATTTCAGCAACGAGTGTCTCGAACTGCCTTTTGGTGAATCGAACTTTCGGAGCCAAAGACCCGTCGCCGGGTTTCTTAGCGCCGGTGGTCTGGGCAACGCCTGAGGGCAACTCCACCGCGATAACAGACATGATGCAGATCATCGCGATCGTAAAAATGGCGGTTCTTTTACTTTTTACATTTATATTCATATTCATCGTCGTTCTCCAAACGCCTGATCTTACTCAGAAGAGCCCTTCAATACGGGCTTGGCAACTGTCTTGCTGCAATGCGGGCACTTGACACTGGCGCCAGGCCCACCATCGGGCCCGAGCGGTTTGGTGCATTCGCCGCACTTGAAACCGAGTGCGTTTTGAATATCCCAATCGGCCTGGCCACTGGCCTCACGCATCACGCCATCCCAACGTTCGATTAGACGTTCCAACTTGTAGGCAAGTTCCTGAGCTTCTGCAACTTTTACCATCCGTTCCAGGACTTCTCTCATAACTTCAAGCACAGACTGCTGTTCTGAATGTATATCTTCAGCCTGCTGGGTCATTATTTTGGCGTCTGAAACGTTTTCTGCTGTTTTCATCGTCGCGGTGAGCACTTCAACGCGTTGGCCCAGTTCGCCCAGAGGGTTAACAATTCCGTTGAGCGTTTCGGTGCGACCCTTCGATTCGATGATGCGGTTGTAGACCATTTCGACAAGGATATCGCCCATAGCGATCGACGTTTTCGCACAGTCACCGCCCACGCCTATTTCCATACTGGTGGCGTCTCTGAGTTTCCTGCCGGCGTCTGCGGGAGCTTGTTCCGCCGCCAGCATATCCCTCATCGCCTGGGTGGTGGCGATGGCATCTTCCTGCTTGCGAATGGTCTGTTCGAAGTTTGCTCGCAGAGCTTTCTGCCTGCGGACCATCTCGGCAAGCAGTTCATCACGCTTGATTATCCGGAAGGTCATGGCGCCGGAGCGGCCTTTGTTGGGCCCTCCCAGCTCGGGGGGCATCAAGTCGCCTGCCTCCACCACAACGCTGATTGTAGTACCGGGGGTGAGTTTCAGGTCCTTCATGTCAAGTTCGTAAAGCGTTGTGTATCGCTCACGAGCCTCCGGAGCCGGAGTCACGATCCACGACTTCCTTCCGGGTTTGTCACCGCCCCAGCTAAGGATTGCCCTGACCTCGGAAATCCCCGAATCGTCCTGGGCCTGGATCGACAAAGGCAAAATCGCCTCGGGAGTAACCGCTGTACCAACACCTCTCCGCTTAAGCGATATCTTGGGCGCGGTGTCCGGTTCGGTTCGTATCTTGTACCTCGCCGCTCGCGGGTTAGCGAATCCGTTTTCATCGACCAGCGATATGCTGAGCGTTCGCATCGGATTGGCAGGAACGCCTTTTTGGGCGGGAGGCAGCTTGGGCAGACGGAACGACCCGATCAATTGCGAAGGTGAGTCCACCGGAGATCCATCGGGCAACTGGGCGGTGTTCTGACGCAAGGAGCCTACTTTCTTACCGTCAAGGAACAAGCCAGTTTTTTCTGCGTCGCACGCAACGAGTTTGTCCGCACTGGCGCGAATGGTTATCACACTGCCGGGCGGCGCAGCCAGAACCGCACGTGATGCGTCAAACGGCTTGTCCGGACGATTCATATACTCGGGGTATTCAATATTAAACTGCAGCCAACTTATCCCGGGCGGATCGATCAGCGTAACGCGATGCGGTATCTTTCGTTTGTCACCGGAACAGATGAAATAAAACTCAATTTCCTCGGAAACACCGCTGAACACCGTAGTGTAAGTTCGCGAACCGTTGGTATTGAGCTTCAGTATCTTGTCCGTATCGCCCACCGACTCGTAGGTCGCGTACATGGTTATTTCCGCTGGAGCGGCGGTGGGTATGTCCGGATCGCCCTGGCGCGCCGTTACGATAATCTCAAGATCATTTCCCCGCAGTACGCGGAAATTACCGTCCTCGTCCATCCCGGGCCCGGACACATCCAGATAAATATCCTGAGGCCAGGGCGTATCTGCGAAAAGAACGTTCCGCTCCCACCAGCGATTCATAATTCCCGCCTGCAATACGCTGAAACAGGCCAGCATCGCCACCGCACACCCCGCCAGCGAGATTCGTCTTATCAGTCTCTTTCTTTCAACGACCTTCTGGAAGTCGAGATGCTCTGCGGTCTGTCCGGCCTGGGCGATAACTTTTTCGACCATAACGGCGCTTTGCCCGGGCGTCTCTGGCGCATCGCTGCGTGAGAATTGCAGGGCGCTTATCAGCGAGTCAGACAGTTCGTCGTAACGATCTTCGACCAGCAGCGCCAACTGTTCGTTGTCCATCGGCGCAATCAGAGGCGCGATAAGCTGGCACCAAACGACCCACAGCACGCCCAGCAGCCCGACGCTCATAACCCCCACCCGCCGCGGTAGCGAAAGGTGAAGGAAAAAGTCAAAACCAAGGGTGACAAAAACCAACGCCACAAGCGCCATCGCCAGCCAACCAACGCCTTCACCGGCAAGACGCTGACGGAGTGTTCGACGCAATTGAGCGAGCTTCCGCCCTATTTTGGATTTTAGAAATTCACGATCGGTCATCTTTTAAGCTTCTCCGGCCTGAGTGCATCAGGCCATGTTGTATTTCTTTCTTCCAAGCCACTCTATCGTCAGGAGCAGCACGATAACTATGAGCGTCAACGGGATATCCCAGAGCTTCTCGATCTGGTAACGAGTGGTTTGGAGCCGTCCGTGCGGAATGCGTTTAGGTAGTTCCGCCACCTCGTGGATATCCAGGAATCTGTCTTCCCGCGAGGCGATTTCCCTGAGCGTACGTCGATCGGCTTCACGTCGCCTGGCCTCGGCCTGGGGGAGTTCGATTACTATCTTTTTGCTCTTGATGTCGTCTCGCAGGTAGCGCGTCTGGGGAGGCGCAGTGATCTCAAACGAACCTGTGCGCGCCGCGACGATCGTACGTTTATATTGCCCTTGAGTCTCTTTCTTCGTCGCGTCAACCGCCGGCAGCGTGATCAATTCGGACTCGCCCGTGACGATATTTCTCATCTCGACTACGAATTCCTTGTCCGTAATAGGCTTGTATTCCTTGTCGCAGGCCTTGACCTCGATGGTGATCTTTTCACCGGCGGAGAATCGATTCCCGCCTGTGGAGATTTCCACCAGCCGGGTTCGCATAGAGGCCAGATACCTGATCGTGCGGGCCCAGAATCGCCTGTGATAGTACCCGTCGTGAACGTATCGCCAGCGCCAGGTGCCTTCCATACCGATATAAACCGAACGCCCCGAACCGACAGTCCCGGCCACTATCAACGGGAGGTCATCACCATTGGCCATTTTCCGCATCGGGTTGGAACTCACCGCCAGCGGGCGGGCGCCTGGCTTGATTTTGTAGACCGGGTGCGACCAGTATTGACCAGGCAAGACCTGCCATATCTTTTTAGTGTCGTCGTCCGATCCGCCGAGGCGCGTTATCGGATGCTCGACCCCGTAGCTGCTGAGTTTGACCGGCCAGGCTACCGGGGAGTCCTGGCGAATTCGGATGGCGATATTAATCGTGTTCGGCGCCAGGACGACGGGCAGGAGTTCATCGGCGAGAACTTTCATCTTGCCCTTGCCCATCATGGTGTCGTCGGTGTGCTTATTACCAGCGATATAGCACAGCCCGCCGTTACGCGTCTTGACGAACTCAGCCAACAGTTTAACGAACTCACCGTCGAATCCGTTTTGGGTGTGCTGCGGGTCGTAGAGTATGACAACGTCGTACCCGGGCTTGGTCTTGTCGCCTCGAACGCCCATCAATTCGGCGCGGGTTCGCGGCAGCTTGGTGAGTTTCATTCCGCTGGAAGCGGCTTGGTTCACATCAGGGTCGGCGTTCTGCTGCCAGACGCTGATACGATACATATCTCGCTGGCGGACCAGGAAGTTTCGCAGATACTGGAACTCCCATCCGGCGTCGCCGCTGATAATGAGAATCCTGATGCGATTTTCGCTTACGGTGACCAGCGAGGGCGGGCTGTTGTTATCGCTTATTTTATCTTCACCGATAATCGGATCGACAATCGCGCGATACGAGAAGTCGCCGAGTTTCGCCGGCGTGTAAACCAGCGCCGCGGTCTGCAGCGAACGAGCCTGCTGAGCGTCCCGAGATGCTTCAGAGAGCACGATGTTCTTGGTAACCCCGGTATCGACCCATTTATTGGCGCCGGCGGCTTTTTCCTGCAGGCGAACGGTAACAGTTTCCCGGTCGAGGTTGCGGTGGGTTATTGTTGCGGTGAATTCGGCTTCGGAATCCTTCCGAATTTCCCGCGGAGCCTGTAAGGCCGCGACCGTAAGATTCTTCGGCGGGACCGGATCGCCAACGGCTACTCCGTACATGGGAACCTTGGATTCCCTGGCGAAATCCAGCGCTGAGGACAATCGCCCGTTACCCAAGCCGGTCGATGTGATCCTACCGTCTGATATCACCACAACACCGCCCAGACGGCGCCCCGACACTTTTGCCAGCGCGTTGCGAATAGCCGTCGCGAGATTCGTCTCATACCCCGCCGAAACCAACCCAGCCAATGCGATCCGGCGAGCGAACTGACCAGTCTCGTTCAACTGGGCCAACCCGGCGCCAAGCTTGGTAAGCATCGGATCGTCGCGCTGTGCGTTCAGTTTTTCGATCAGATTGTCGCCCCCTCCGGCAAGAGCAGCCAGAACCGCCAGACGAGCGTCAATATTCTCTTCGGGCAGCGATTGAAACTTTTCGAGCAGTTTGTCTTGTTCGCTGTCGCCTGCGGGCATGCTGCTTGGAGTCGTCTCAGCGGTGGGCGCGGCGGCGAATATATCCAGTGCTTTGCTGACCGCTTTGGGGTCCAGCGCGATCTCGGCTGGACGACTTGTCGAATTGTCGGACAGTTCATAAATATCCGGCACGTCAAGTATTTTCTGCGTGTAAGGCTGACCCGTCTCCGCCGTGGAGAACCGCATCAACACCAGCGGATGATCCTTCGCCAGCTCCGCCAGCGGGCCACCGCGTTTGAGCAGCATTTTACGAACAATATCTGTTCTGGACATTTTATCCAGTTCTTCAGGCGCCAGGCCCAGCTCCTCAGCCAGAGCTGTTTTCCTCGCGGCTCCCTCGGCGAGTCGAGCTTGGTATTCCGCATCCGCTTCGTCACTTCTTCGCGTTGGATCAAGGTACTTATCACCGAACGACATTGAGAGACTGTCGTCAATAAGTATCACAACCGAACTGTAAAGCGTGTTGGTGAATTGATGCACCATCGCTGGTCGAAACAGGATCACGAAGATCGCGGTGATAACGATTATCCTTATCGCCGCCAAGGCCCCTTTCGCCTTTTTAGACGCGTCGCCCTCGCGTAGATAGCTCCTTATAACCAGGAATATCAGGCCAGCGAAAACAGCAGCCATTCCGAGCACAATTTCACCGCTGTAATCGGCTACGAAGCGAAACGTCGCGCCGTCACCGCCAGCGTACTGGCCCGGCTTTATTCCCAACAACCATTGCCATATATCGTTCAGCATCAGTTAAAACTCTTACAGGTTATCAATAACAAATAGTATGCGGCGTGTGTCGGCTTAGTCTTTTGTGTGATGTCCAAAGCGTTGTGCCAGGAGCGTCTCTATCGCCAGCAAGCCCAGCAGGCCAGCCAGGAAGATCACCCAATATTCTTTCTGTTCTTTGGTTTGCACATCGGCGGCGGACCCTGCGGTAAGCCTTGATACGTACTTGAAGTCTTCCGACCCCAACGCTTTTACGATCATCGCTCGTCCACCGGGGGTAAGATCGCCCTCTGCGGGGTCGACATTCCTGGCGAAGAACAAATCACTCAGCGATCCATCGGGCATTTTCAAGGTCATGCGATATACACCCCCGCGTGCGGGGTTATCGTATTTAACAACCCGCCTTGTCAGCGTGTCGGTGGTTTCATCAACAGGTTTCAGGGTGATCACACCGTCGGCGGCGAGATTCGGGGTTCTCAGGGTCAGCGTTGCGTCTCTGAAGTCCCGAGTGATTGTATGGGTGATCGTGTCGCCGACTCGGCGGGTGTATTCTTCAGCCTGTGAGCGTGCCAGATGCATCATAATATCGAGCGTCGGCGCGCTGTAGGCGGTTTCTGGTTCGTCATCGGCCCAGTCGTTCCATCGAGTCGATGCTGTGCTGTAGATCATCATCGCAGTTCCCTTACCGAACTGCCTGACCACCATCGCCGGTGGCCCGTCGCCACCATCGGGAGTGGTGAATTTCGCGACTACTCGCGGCGGTTTGATATCTCCGCCCGGCGCCGATTTAGTCAGCGGATTCGACGGCGTGAATGCGTAGAATCGGACCATGGCGCATCGTACGGCTCCGCCTTCTCCACGAAGCGTTTTCAGGAACGGATCGTCGGATATCGACCTGGCGTCGATGCGTCTGTACTTCTGTTTTGCGGCCATGTCACCGCGGGGCGGGCTGATAACCAGCGGGGAAAGCCCCTTGCCCTCGGCGTACATGGGTCCGTTGTAGAACGGAAGGTCCAAACTCTCACCGGTGAATATGCACAACCCTCCTCCGTCGCGCACATATTGCTCCAGCGCCGACAGGGTCGGGTAAATAACTTTACCATCGTCGCTTAGTTCCGACGGCAGCTTGGCTACGTCCAACAGCAGAACCAGATCGTATTTGCTGAAGTTCTGCGCCCCGATGGCCTGGGTTTCTACAATTGTTACTTCCGTACCGTGATCGGCGTTCAGGTTGGGGTCCATCAGCAGCGCCAGCCTGTAGGACTCGTTCAATGTTACGTCGGTCATGTCCGGATGCCCGTCGACGATCAGCACTCGCAGCACCTTACGAACATCAATCGCCAGGTATCCGTTATCATCACCGGCCAGATGATCGGAAGGAACCCTCGCCGTAAGCGCCGCGGCGCCCTGTCTGGGCAAGACCACTTTAAACTCAACCCGAGCCGAAGATTCACCAGCCAGCACCGAAATAGTTTCAGCGGGGAAAACCGCGCTGACCTCTTTGTCGTCGACTCGCCATTTCGCCTCAAGACTAATAGGCACATCCTTAAGCCGCACCGTCGTATTATTTCGCACCGTAACGCCTATGTGCGTCTGAACACCGGCCAGGGCCCATTTGTCGAGCAGTTCGATCTTCTCGATTGTAAGGTTCGACGCGACCGGTCTACCGTAGTCCAAGGTCACAACGCTGATCCCCTGGTCACGAAGGGCTTTAAACTGGACCTGGTGGATGCCCGCCTTGCCGCGAGACAAATCGACCGCCCTGAAATCGCTGTAAACAAACACGTTTCTCGGGTTTTCCTCATTGGCCAACAACTCATCCGCCGTAATCAACGCCTCTCCAAGACGCGACGGTGAATCGCTGAGCGTCAACGTCTTGAGGCGTCCTATAAGCCGATCAATTTCCTCTTTCCCACCTACCGACATGAGCGACTGGAACACGTCGTCGGCGCCCGGTTTGGACGTCAGGACAATCGCGATCTGATCGGCTTTGGCGTTTTCGTGGAGGCGTTCGACATGCGTGACAATATCGTTAACGGCGTTTTCAAAAATTGTCGGAGCCCCGAGTTTCTGGCCCATCGAGAAGCTGTCGTCGAGAATAAACACGGTGGTCTCAGCAGCCTGGTCAGACCCGGGCATGAGATCGTGATCACCGCATCCTGTGAATCGCGATATCGCCAGCGCCAGCAGGAACAGCGCCAAACATCTGAGCGCCATAAGGATGAGTTCTTCGATTCTCAAGCGGCGGCGATTTCGCCTCAGCGAGTCCAGCAGGAACTGCATCGCCGCCCATTGACGAACACGAAACCGCCTGCGATTCAGCAGGTGGATTATGATCGGGATCGAAACCGCCCCAAGCCCAATCCAAAATATCATCGGTGATACGAATGACATCTATTGTTTTCCAATCTTAAAGCGGTGTTTATCTTTTTGATCCGGCTTTGCGGTTCGCCGCAGACCGAGCGGCGAGGAACGCAAGAATAGCAGCATCAAGATGATCCGCGGTTGATATTCGTTTATAATCTATTCTCGACGAAACGCATCGGCGTTGAACGTCGCGACAGAATCTTTCCATCGACTCGAGGTAACCTTCCCGCAACGCTCGCGGTTCGATCAACAGTCGCCCGGTGTCTTCCAGTCCCTGGAACATCGTGTTGCCCTGGAACGGGAAAGTAAGCTCGTCTTCATCCATTATGTGCAGCACCATTACTTCGTGCCCGTAATGTCTGAAGTGCTCCAAACCTCTCATCAGCCCGTCCATATCGGTGAGCAGATCACTTACCAGGCAGACCATTCCGCGTCGCGATATTTTCTCAGCCAGCGAATGGCAGATAAGTTCGATCGACGTTTTGGCCTGCGGTTTATTGGTCGCAAGTGCGTGTACGAAGCTCTTGATCTGGTTGGGGTGTCCCGATGCGGGAATGTAGGTTTTCAACTGTTCGTCGAAAACGCCCAGCCCGACGGCGTCCTGCTGCTGGAGCAGAAGGAACGCCAGCGACGCGGCGGCGGCGGCCGCATAACGGTACTTGCTGAGCCTCTGGCCCGGACCAGTTCCTTGATAATGCATCGATTCGCTGGCGTCAACGAGGAAGGTGGCTTTGAGGTTCGTTTCCTCTTCGTACTGCTTGATATAGTAGCGGTCGGTCTTGGCTTGCACTTTCCAGTCGATATGTTTGATATCGTCGCCCGGCACATATTCTCTGTGCGAGGCGAACTCGACTGAAAACCCGTTAAACGGGCTACGGTGCATGCCCGAGACAAACCCCTCGACAACCAGGCGAGCCTGGAGGTCAAGACGCGTTATCTTGGCCAGTACTTTGGGATCGAGATAGTCTGTAAGTTCGTTGCTCATCGTTCTGGTATTGTCCGACCCGACTTGTCGGGTTGTGGGTCAGTGCGATTCTAGGCGGTCTCTTCGTCAACAACTTCGTGTCCGGAGATAACTGTCTGCCCGCTGGAGGCTCCGACAGCTTTCGACGTCGCCGGATTCGAGGCGATCGTCGAATCCTTCGCCGGTATCAACTCCAAAAGGCGGTCGATGATCTTGTCAGAGTCGAAGCCTTCGGCGTCGGCGTTGAAGTTCGTAACCAGACGATGCCTCAGCACCGGTTTGGCCACTTCTCGGATATCGTCAGTCGAGACGTGATATCGCCCGTAAAGAACCGCTCGGACCTTACCAGCCAGGATAAGATACTGGCAGGCACGCGGACCGGCGCCCCATGAAACGTAGTCTTTTACGATCTCCGGTACGTCACCGGTGAGCACTCGCGTGGCGCGGACCAATCGCATGGCGTACTGGATCACGTGATCGGCGACCGGGACGCGACGGATAATGTTCTGCAACGCGATAATCTCATCACCGTTCAGGATCCGCGACAGTTCGGTCTGCTGAATCGCAGTGGTCAGACGAACGATATCGAACTCTTCGTCCCATGTCGGGTAGTCCACGAAAATCTTGAACATGAACCTGTCCAATTGAGCTTCAGGAAGCGGATACGTGCCTTCCTGCTCGATCGGGTTCTGCGTAGCCAGAACGAAGAACGGATCCTTCATCTGCATGGCGTTTCCACCAACGGAGACCTGGCGTTCCTGCATAGCTTCGAGCAGAGCGGCCTGGGTTTTGGGAGGCGTTCGGTTGATTTCGTCAGCCAGAATGATGTTGGCGAAAATCGGTCCGCGGAGGAACTTGAATTCGCGATGCCCGGTGGCCTTGTCTTCCTGGATAACTTCTGTGCCCGTGATGTCCGAGGGCATCAGGTCGGGCGTGAACTGGATTCTCGTGAAGTCCAGGTCCAGGCAGTCGGCCAGCGAGGACACCATGAGCGTTTTCGCCAGTCCGGGCACACCTTCAAGTATGGCGTGTCCTTTTGCGAAGATGCACATTAGCAGTTCTTCAAGCACCTGGGCCTGTCCGACAATGGCTTTGCCCATTTCTGCGCGAATTGCCTTGTAGGCCTGGCTGAGCCTTTCTGCCGCTTGTATCTCATCTGGAGTGAGTTCACCGGTCGCCGCGTTTGGATTGTCAATCACCGTATTCTCCTGTTCTTTCGTTGCTTGTCGCAGACTGGCTGCGGGTTATCTCTGTACTATGGGTAAATATCCGTATGGTAGTTGGAGTATCATGGTTGCAATAGCGGTCCCGTACGTGGTCCCGACACTGTCGCCATTCCAACTTCCGTCTGGATTCTGCAATTGCATGAGTCTCTGGCTCATAGAAGGATAGTAGCCTTTCCAGGCCTTTTTGCCCTGCTGATACTTTACCTGCGCGAGGTAAAACTGCGTATAGAACCAATGCCCCCCGCCGCTGGAACTGTTGCCTGTGGTGTTGTCAACGTAGCGAACGAGCTTTCCGACCATTTCGGCTTCGTCGCCCTTTCCACCGGTGGAGCGATCATATACGCCCGCGGCGTAGAAGCACGCAATCGCTGCTGCCGATATCGGCGGGCGAGACGAACCGCGACTGGACGCCGAATAGCAAATACCACCGTCGCCCATCTGGCAGTGACGGAGGTATTCGACAGCCTTTTCGATGCAGTCTTTCGGTACTTTTATCCCGACGTTGCGGCAGGCTCGAAGCGCCTGGAGCTGAGTAACGGTAACCGACCCTTCGTCGGAATTGCTGCTCGGAGTGTAATACCATCCGCCGCAGGGTTTTCCAAATCGCGAGGTCTTTTTCGACTGGCTCTTGACGATCAGCGCCACTCCGCCGTTGAGCACTTTTCTGAGTTTTACTTCGGTTGCGGTGTTAAGTTCCATCCCGTAGCACTGTGCCAGGAACAGCATCGCAAACCCGTGCCCGTACATGCTTCGATACTCGGCGCCAGGCCCGGCGACGAGCCCGTCGTTGTGGGTGGCCGCGACTCTCAGCAGGTAGTTCATCGCCTTGGCTACGCTCTTTGCGTGCGGTCCGGTTTCGGGCGTCGACCCGCCAGCCATTAACGCCAGACCCGAAAGACCGGTCATTACCGCAGGGTAATTTCCGTATCCGCCCTGGTTCAGCCAACTGCCGTCTCGGCGTTGAGTGTCCACAAGATACCTGAGCCCTTTCTCAATAGAGCCCAGAGTTTTACGATTGACAAGATCAGGCAGAATGGGACTCGGAGCGGCCGCCTGTGCGACCGGTTGATGGTAAAACAAACCCGTCGCCGCTACGGTAAGCACCAGCAGCAGGGTAACTGTTTTCACTCCGGCGATATCACGATTATTATAATTCATTTTTTTCTCGCCTCCGGTATACGCAGGCTGTCATTCGGCGCCGTGGCAATCGGCGCTACATTACTTCTGTTTATAAACGCTCACCCCTTCAAAGGTTTCGACAACAAGCTGTTTTCCCAGCAGAAGCGGTTGAAGCACCGCGCCGAGCCGTACTCTATCACCCTGTTTCATGACGCCCGTTACGCCTTTGTACAGTTCGATATTTTGAACGCTCCGCCCGGTTTCTGAGTCGAGTAAATACACATGCCTCGGCTTGGTCTGCTGAGTGTCTTTGCAGGCAACGGCTAGAGCATTGTCCGAAACGATCAGGGGAAGGCTGTAATAGTAGTAGTTCAAGGGTCCCAGTTCGTTTTTCCAGAGGACTGTCCCGTCGGCGATATCGATTTTCTGAACGCCCATTCCGCCCACCAGGGTCTGGCGCCCGAAGTACCTGTTTCGCATGCCCGAGAGTTTGGCTCCGAACGTTACGTACAAACTTCCCGACCGGACCACGGCGCCGGTGACAACGGGAGTTGTCGAACCGGTAAAGTTTCCGCACCTGAGGCGGGCAAGCTGGCGCCCGTCGCTCATCGATATTACGTCTATCCACGGGCTTGTTTTTCCCTGAGAGATAAACAATTTCCCGGTGTCTGAAGTCAGCACCATAGGTTGGCTTGAAGATGAATATTTCTTCGCCCAAAGCGGGCGGTCCATCCTGGCTGGGTCGTGGATCGACACCACACCGTCGACCATAACCAGAATCATTCCGCCTTCGGTCACTCGCCCGTAAACAGACGACGACGCCGACCACGTCCCGAGTGCTTTCCCGCCCTTGGCGTGGTAGCAGGTAAGCTTTTTGTAGTTGTTCGTGGTCACCATAACAACACCGCGTTCGATTCGCGGAGGACCTACGGGCGCCTTGTTAGCGCCAGTGATCCTGCTCCCGATCCAGCGGATTTTACCGGTGTTCATATCGACGCAGACAACCAGACCGGTGTTATCGGTTATCACCATAACGCCATCGCCGCTGGATAGATAACTTACGCCTTTTATCCCCCATTCGGCGAAGGCGCCTCGCCAGGCGACTTTGCCCGTGGCGATATCAAAACCAGTGGCGCTGCGGCTACCGCGATCGGCGATGGCGACTATCTTTCCGTTACCGCTTATACCAGCGACCAGTCCGTATCCCGGCGCGGTCATGTAGTTGCGTATCAGGTCCATCTGCACAACCGGGGCGCCGCTCTTCCAGAGGATCGCATCCTCAGCGGACTTCGCAGCCGTGTTGCACCATACCGCCCTCCCGGCCTCGATCAGCAATAAATTGGCGCCCTGCCTGACAGGTCGATACTCCTGATCGCGAACGGCGAAGAGTTCCTCGCCCGTGAGTGCAAAGGCTTTGTCCAGCGGGGCCTTGAGAGATATTTTCGACGCGGCCTGTTCAAAGGGCAGCGGTTTACCGCCTTCGCACTTTTTCAGGAAGTCGATGATATGTTTTTCACCCCCGGCGAATTCGATCGTATCGCTGAGCGTTATTCCCTTCGTTCGGCAGAGCTGTCTTATATCTCGGCAGATGCTGCGTGAATAGTTTGTCATTCCCAGCCCGTGATATATTGTCGCTCTTCCGGCCAGTGCGGCGGTTTTCAGCATTGAATCGTCAGTATCAGCAGCCCTGGCCATCCAAGCCGCCGCTTGCGACATCGCCGCATAATCGTCTGAACCACCGTCATCGCGAGCTTTAACGTAGAGGCTCGTTCCGCCTTCGTACATCGCCTGGTTCGCCCATAAACTGTTAGGCCAGTTTTTCGCAACATTCAGCATCGCTTCGCTGTCGTTGTCAATTATCGCTTTCTGGAGCATGTCTCCAGCCTGATCGTCGAACGAAGCGTAGCATTTCCGCCCGTGCTCACGGATGAGTTTCGGTATGAACCTTCCCTGGGCCCAGTAGCCCGCAGCCATGAGAGGCGTCTCTGCGGTGTCGCGCACATTGTTGTCGGCAATGGCGCCTATGCGAATGTCAGGCACGCGTTTGTCGGGATATGTTTCGGCGATACTCCGTGCCAGTTTAACCGCTTCGGTAAGCGCCGCGTGCCGTTTGGCCTCAAGGGCTTCGGCTCCTTTTTTGTCGCCAGCGCCAAGCT
>JABGPF010000098.1 GCA_018645065.1 Phycisphaerales bacterium | reverse complement strand
GCGATATCATTGGAACATCAGGCGAAACCAAAACCCCCAAGGGCGGGGCGTACACAATGGTGGTCGACAAGCTCGCGAATGTCTACTCGCGAATGTCCGACTCCGACTGGGTGCTGCACAATCCCTCGGGACGTTTCACCGAAGAGATGTCGCGTTTGGGCGGATACAGCGCCAAGCAACGCGAAAAGACATACGGTAAGAACACCAAACTGTTCAAAGCGATCGACACGATATACCCCACCCTGATCGCGCGTTTCGCCAGCGGTTCGACCCCGACAACCCTGAGCTCGCTGGGGAAACTGACCAGCAAAGTGCAAATCGATCTTGATAAGGCAATCGCCGCCGCGCAGTGGAAAAACGCCGTGCAACTAGGGACATTATACTTCCGATCCATGCCCCAGGGACGAACCGACTGGGACAGCGCATACCAGGAAAACATCGTCACCCTGGCCAAAACGCTCACCAAAGCCGAGGCCTGGGAAGTTGTCTACACCATGATCGAACGCATGAAGCAGTCGCGTCCGAAAGAGTCGACGATGAAAGTCCTGGCCCGATACCGCACGCAGGCGGCAAACAAGATCACCGGCGTGGTGGCTGTGGCGAGAAACGACAAAACCTATCAACTACACCTAGCCGCTCGCGTCCTGTCGCTCGGCGACGAAGACAAAGCCTGGCAGCTTACCCGCACCCGCACAAAGCTGCTGCTCGAATCGTGGAGCAGCTTCGAACCGCAGTACGTCGCATGGTGCATCGAGCAGATGCGAAAAACCAAAATGCTCAAGGACGCACTTGAGCTGGCGTTCACCGTACTGCTCAGGGAAAACGATCTGGAAGCGGAAATCGCCGCCCGAATACTACTCACCCGAGGCGACATCTACCGCGATCGGAAGAACTTCGACGTAGCGAGAATCGAGTACCGGGCGCTGAAAGACAACACCCGCTACCGCCAAACCGCCGCCGGGGTCGAAGCGACATATCACCTGGTCAACCTGATGATAAGCACCGGCCAGTACACCACCGCACAACGCCTTATCGAACGCCTTATTGACTCGGTCGATCTGACGGTAAAAGCCGAGGGATACTATCTGCGAGCCCGTTTGGCGTTCGAGCAGAAGGACTACGAAACCGCTTCGGAAAATATCGATAAGGTTCGACTCTGCGTGAACGATCACATAGAAGCAGCCTTCCTCGACGGACAACTGAAACTCAAGCTGCCCGGCGGAATGATTAACCCCGAAGTAGAAGTCGGCGCCGCGGCGATGCGACGAATCCTGATACCCGGTGAAGAACTAGCGCTGAAACTACAGGACGCGAATCTATCAATCGCACGCGAAGAAAAGACCATCCCGATCCTCGTGCAAACCACAGGCGGAAAAGACTCAGAACGCGTCGACCTGCTAAGCCTTGCCGGCGGGAAGAACCTGTTCACCGGAACGCTGCGAACAAAGCTGGGCGAAGCCAAGCCCAACAGCGGCGTGCTCGAAGTAACCGGAGCCGATCGCGTAAGCTACATCATCGCCCCGGACTTCCAGCGGAAGAACAACATAGACTACCCGCCGAAGTATCTGGACATCAGAACCACCGGTCAGTTGGTGGCGTCGGCTGGAAAAATCCTCACGCCCGAACAGGCTGAAAAACGACGTCTCGAAGCGTCGCTGGCCAAAGAAGTTGACCCGAACACCCAAGCGGCGTGGAAGCGAGCCTCGGGCAACATGGTTCGCCCCGGGAATGAAATCTACCTGCAAGTCTACGACGTTGACCAGGACATAACCAGCGGAGCCGACAAGGTCACCGTCAAGCTGACAACCACTAACGGCGACATTATCGAAGCGGTCGAACTGACCGAAAGCGCCGCCCATTCAGGAGCCTTCCGCGGATCGGTGAAAACCGGCGTCCCGCTGCCCAAGGCCAACGCTTCGGACACCTTCGAAGGAAAGAAAACCGCGTCGCTTATCAACTCGACGCTCAGCGGCGACTGGAGCAGTCTGGCTGACGGGCTGAAGCCCAAGTCGGCAGGCGTTGACATGATGGGCTCGTACATGATGAAAACCATCACCGCCGACATGCCAAGCGCAGCGGCTGTGAAGTCCGTGCAGCTCCGGGCCAGACTGGCCAAAGAGTTTGAAACCATCGCAACCTACCCCGTAGTCGACGTGCAGAAAGGTCTGCGGGCCGAATACTTCTCCGACGTGGAGATGACAAAACTCCTCAGCGAAAAAACCGTAACTGAGCTGACCAGCAAAGTTGATAAGGGCGTGGCGGCTGTACGATTCAGCGGAATGTTCGTCGCCAAAGCCGCAGGCGAGCACGTATTCAAGGCGGCCACCGACGGCCAGGCCGCCCTGAGCGTAGGCGGGAAGGAAATCATCAAACTAAAAACCCGCACCTTCGCCGGAAAAGCAAACATCGCCGTCGACGATTCGACGATCGCGGGCAAGGGCGAAACACCCTTCGTGCTGACCTACATTCCCTCGGAAAAGCAGGCGTCGTTAACTGCTACTGTAGGCGGAGCGCCGCTGGATCTTACAGCAATGTACCCCGGCGGACAGGCCCGCAGGCGAGATGAACTCGCCGTTCAATACGCAGTACTAGCCGACGGGAAAGTCGAAGGCGCCGACAGCGAAAGCATCGACGAATACTTCGCGGAAAAAGGCGGAAAAGGCACGGTCTACCGCCCCACCGCTTCATTCACAGCCCCTGAAACCGAATGGGCGATCGCAAAAATAAGCGGAGCCTTCTACGTGCCCAGAGCGCGTTACATGACCCTCCGTCTGACCGGCAAGTCGTTCGACAGCCCGGCCAGCTGGGCTACCCTGTCCATCGACGGCGAGCCGGTCCTGACACGCTCAAGCAAAAAGAACCGCGACAAGTCCGCTGAACTGATCCCCGCGGTAACTGTGAAGCTCACAAAGGGCGTACACAAACTCAGCGTATCGCTCTGCGGAAACAAGGCCTGCGATGTCGCGGTGACATACAAAAACGATATCGACGAATTCGCACCAATGGTCGCAAAATGGTTCTCCGCCGATCACAACGCCGAACTCATACCAGCGGTCTCGCCAGCGGGACATATCGGCGTTAAGGGCAACCAACTGATCTGCCAACTGACCAAACCCAAACGCCTGCGAGCAGTGCAATGGGTGTTCAACGACTACGAAGGCAACGCAGTAGCCGTCAAGCGACTCGGCGTGATCGACGCCGACGACAAAGTGCTCATCCCCGTCAAGCGCGACTTCACCTCGGCGATGACGAACAACGTTCTGGAAATCGCCCCCGGCGACAAGATCAGCGCATTGTACGTAGACGCCAAACGCCCTGAAGGCGGATCGCCCGATCGCAGGGCGTCGCTGTCGACAGGTTACTACAACGGTACTATCGTAATCGCCAACGAGATGGTGACCGACACCGGCAGCGGAATGAAGACCAGCTACTTCCCCGCAAAACGATGCGGAGTAGGCGACGCACTGGCGATTCTGATAAACGAAGCCGATAACGACACGACGCCCAAACGCGACGTAATGAAAGTGCTGGTCGAGACATCAAGCGGTGAAAAACTTGAACTTGACGCGCTGGAAACCGAGGGCGAGATAACAGAAGACCCCACGGGCAAAGAAGTGGAAACGCACCATACAGGCGAGTTCCTGGCGCTGCTGCGGCTTGGTAAGGAAGCGGGCAAGGGCACAATAAAAGTTAAGCCCGGCGACCTGATCACCGTAAGCTACATGGACACCGAAAATTCAGATCCCGGAGTTGCGTTCCAAAGAAAGTACGAACTGTTTGAAGGCGGAGACCCGCTGGTCGAAGAGATCAACTTCGAACGCTACACATCCTCGCTGGTGCGCAAGGAAGTGACAAAAGACCCCGACGCGATCCTGAAGAACCGCGAAGCCAACAAGGCTCCGAAGTTCACTTACGAACACATGCTGTCGCGCACCGATTCACCGCAGGTTGGCGCCGAGCCTGACGCCCTTGCGGTGACCAGCATACGCGGACCGCTGCAGTTCACGATCATGTACCCGGCGATGGCGAAGAACACCGCCTCGGTGATCGAAGCTACGATATGGGCCGAGTCGGAAATCCAGGCCGCCGCGACCGACAAACGCGAACCCAAACGACTGACGATACAAGCCCCCTGCGGCACCGGCGGACTGGACGACGGTATCTTCACCGGAATGGTGAATCTCCTGGTGGGAATACCGGGACAGGAAGCAGAACTCTCAGACGACCCGGCGCTGGCGATTCTCGACACGCGCACGGGCACGGGCAAAACCCAACTGCAGAAAACCGAAGACGTCCTGGTGGTGGTGCCCGGCGACACCCTTTGGGTGAAGTACACAGACCCCGCGACCAAGAAGGAAATCACCGGTCGAATCACCCTGTTCAGCGAAGGCGGACTGGAACTGCTCGACTCGAAAATGAAACTCGAATGCGAGAAAATTCGCCTGGGTGAAACGTTCTACCTGCGAGTGACCGACAGCGACAGAGACACCACGCCCGAGCGCGACACGGTTGTAGTCAAGGCAGTGAGCCAGTGCGGTGACAAGGTCGATCTGAAACTCACCGAAACCATGGGCAGGTCAGGCATATTCACTGGCAAGATCCAACCGAAATTCCTCGGCGACAAGATCGACGGGAAACTGCCCACGCCCAATAAAATCGACAGCCATCTGAGCGCGTTCTTCGGCGACGACATCAGCTTCACCTACACCGACCCGGTAGGCGTGAACTCAGCGGTTCCCGTGGCGCACCTCAGACAAGGACGCATCCATCTGGGCTCAGACGCCGGTACCGACCTGTTCTCCAAACAGTTCCGCGATTCGGAAATGGCTGTGAAAACCAGCTTCCTTATGGCTGAAGCGCTGTTCGAGCTGGCGAAGCAAAAACGCGATCTGAAGAAGGAATACGAAGCCGACGCGCTGATCCAGCGCGGCAAGACGCTGCTCGAATCAACCATCCACGACTACCCGGGCACGAAGCTGAAAGTGCAAGCCCGATTCCTGCTGGCGAACCTCGCCCAGGAAATGGGGAAACGCGACGAAGCGATCGCCAAATACTCACAGGTAATCTCGATGGCTCCGCAGTCGGACTACGCCGCACGAGCACAATACAAAACCGCTCAGTGCTACGAAGAACTGAACAACGCCGAACAGGCCTGCGAAGAATACGTTAAGGTAACGTATGTGTACTCGACCAGCCCGCTGGCCCCCAAAGCCAGACTCCGAATGGGCGCCTACTACCTGCAAGTCGGACAGGAACTCAAGAAAGACGAACTGAAACTTGCAGAGGCGATGAAAAACTTCCGGATCGCTTCGAAAATCTTCTACCAGTTCACCGCCCGCCATCCGAGTAATCCGCAGGCGGCGAAAGCACTGTTCCTCTCAGGCCAGTGCGCAATGGAAATGAAGGACTTCAAAACCGCGGTCGTCACCCTGCAGAAAGTAGTTGAGGACTTCCCCGGAAACAAAGCCGTACGCGCCGAGGCGATGTACTGGTGCGCCGAAAGCCTCTACGAAACACGCGACTACAAAGGCGCGTACAAAATGTGGACCGAGCTGATCTGGGCCTACCCCGAAGTACGACGGGCAAAAGAAGCCCGAGGACGACTGGCCAGCGATAAACGTATGATCAAAATTGCTGAAGAAATGTAATAGACGTAATAGACGCAACAGACGCTTATAAGGTAAAAAACTGAAAATGATGATGACGCCGAATCAGGACAATATGTCTGCGCGACCCGTGTTGCGCACTTTGAACGTCGCGCTGTTGTGCGCACTGGTGCTGCTTGCCGTTTCACCGGCGGGGGCAGGCAAGAGGAATCCGCGCAAACACCGCGGCAAGGAAGACCGGGAAAAATACATCACCATCGAAGCGTACAAAGAGATGACGGTCTTCGAGCGGGCGGCTTATGACAAGGCGTTGAAGTTGCATCGCGAGGGGCAGTATCGAGTGGCTGCGGCGCAGTTCAATAAGTTTGTCCTGCAGTTTGAGGACTCCTCGGGAATGGCGTATGCGATGCTCATGGAGGCCCGCTGCCTGCACAAGGACAACAAGCGAGTAACCAGCATCAAGAAGTACACTGAGATACTGGACTACTTCCCCGAGGCTCCTTCGGTGGCGGCTCCGGCGATATACTTCCGAGGCGTCGCCAAGCTCGACAACGGCGACAAGCTCCAGGGATATCGCGACTATCGGGTGATGGCCGAGAACAAATTGTACGTAAAGCACCCGCTGGCTGTACCGGCGATGATGGACCTGGGCGACTACTACTACGCAAACGAAAAGCAAGAACAGGCCGTCAAATATTGGATGAGCCTCCTGAAGCGAGACATCCACAGAAACACTCGCTCAGAACTGCTGAGCAAGATAATCAACTGGCACGTAACTACCGCCAACTTCGCCGCTTACCTGCGGTTCAGGCTCGGCGACGCCGATAGCAAAGACTCGAAAACTTATCCCGCACAGCTCGTGGTCATCAATAGAATGATGCTCGCGGTCGACGCGAAAGACGCCGAACTGGTCGCAAAAGCCTACAAGTTCCTGCAAAGCAAAAAACGCGTATACTCGGCGACTACATGCATGCTGAACGGTGGAGCAGCCGCCAAATATTCCAGAGGATACTACGAACTGGCGCTGAGGTTCGGGGCGTCGCTGGACAGCGCGATCTTCGGTCGCCTGTCTGTAGAAGCCGTCGGAGCGTTCGGTGGGCTGTCCAGGGGCTCGGACCGATACTACCAGGTCGGATGCGGACTGGCGACGCTCATCGGCGGCGCGAAAGGCGACAAGATCAACGACGAAATGGTCAAGCAACTCGCAAAGGAAAAGGATTTGGCGAAATATGTCGACCTGGCCTGCCGAGTAGCACACCAAGCCGGCGGCCGAACGCGAGACATCCTGCACAAAGCGATTATCACGCGAACCAACGCCGAACCGGACGACAAAAAACACCTGACGATAACCATGCCCCTTAACGCTGAGGGAAAACTCAAAGACTCGAACGCCTTCAAACCAATGGCTGTCCAAATCCTGGGACGCATTGCACGCCGGCCAGCGGGTAAAATCCGCGACGACCTGCTCTGTGCATACATACCCGGATGGAGCGGATACGAAAACGGATACAAAACGCTCCCGCGCATCGGCGACGTGAAACGACGCTACACACTGCACATTTCCATGCTCGAATACGAACGTAAATGGAAAGAATGCCCCGACGTGCTCGACGAATTCGAAAAGAAAACGCCCAACAGCACCGAAGGGATCGTAACGAAAAACTGGATCCGCCAGAAACGAGCCGGCCTCTACCATCACAAACTCAGGCGATACGAAGAGGCGATCAAGCTTTACCACGCGATTAACAGCCCCCCCGGCACGCTGTGGAATATCCAGGATTGTTACGGGCGCCTTGGGAAATGGAAAGATCAGTTGAAAACGCTTACTGAGCTGGAGACATCGTTCCCCGATCAGGCTCCGCGAGCGGCGCAATATATCACCAGGGTCTTCCAGAAACAAAAAATGGACAAGCAGGCGATCGCAAAATGCCGCTCCATAATGAAAGTACATCGAGCGCACGAAGTGTCGTCGTGGGCTCACCAGGAACTAGAGAAATACGGTAAGGCCACTGGTGGTGGTCTGATCGATGAAGATTAATTAACTACTAGATAACTAACGTGACATAAACTCGGAATATTGTCCGCCTTATTGAGGTAACTACCATGAGGAACGTTGCTATGAGAAATTCGTCTGTTACTGGCGCGATTATCGCCGCCCTGCTGCTTACCGTCTGCTCGGCAGGAGCGACGGCTGCGGCGCCCAAGAGAAATCCCGACATGAAAGCCAAGCAACAGCTCACGCGCGGGCTGGAACTCCTGGAAAGCTCCCAGGACGAGCGCGCGGTGAAATTGCTCTCGTCGATCCCGCGACTGTTCCCCAAGTCGGCGGTTCGATTCGACGCGCACCTGGCGCTGGGCAAGCACTACATGTCCAAAAGCCAGTACGACCGGGCAATAAGCCAATTCAACACCATCAAGGGCTGCCAAAACGCTGACACCAGCGCCGACGCACTCTACCAAATGGGTATCTGCTACTTCCACATGAACAAGTACGACAACGCGTTCGCCGCGCTGCGAAAAGTCACAACCGAATACGCGGGCAGCGTTTACGCCAACGAATCGTTCTACTACATCGGACAATGCCACTTCAAACTCGGACGCTGGGCAAAAGCAGTAGAAGCACTCCAGCGTGTGGGAACCAGCGTGTCGGCAAAGCCCGAAGATCGGCAGGACGTCACCGCAGAAGCCGGTCAGGAACTGTTCTTCAAGGTCCTCGACAAGGACCTGGTGGTACTGAACAAGGGCGGTGAAATCAAGGCCACCATAATCGCCAAGTCAGGCGACAGCGAAACGATCACGCTCAAAACGCTCGGTAAAGATCCAAGCCAATATATTGGCAAGGTGCCCACAAAACTGGGCAAGCCCAGCGCTGACGACGGGGTGCTGCAGATCATCGGCGGTGACAGCGTTACCGCGACGTACGTAGACGAAAACACCGCAGCTGGTGAGCGAAACCAGAAAGTTCTCGCCGTTGTGCAAATGGTGTCAACCGCGGCGGCGGGCTTCACAAACGGAGCATACAGCGAATATGTCGAAGGCGTGATAGGAAACACCGAGAGTTTCCTGCGTGTCAAAGACATGGACCGCGACGCGACGCACAATAAAGACACCGTCCAGATGACTATCTCAACGCGATACAAAGTTCGCCAGGAAGCCGCCGACGCGGTAGCAGAAGACGCAGTGGACTACGCAAACGAACAGAAACGCGAAGTATGGAAGATCCGCGACACCGTCACCGTAACGCTTAACGAGACCGAAGAACACAGCGGAGTATTCACGGGCAAAACCGTACCGACGATCGTGACCGACCCCACGGGCATCGACCCGGGCGATAAGACGCTGTCGGCGATGAAGGGCGACGAAATGGTCTGCGTTTACACAGACAACAGGCACATGGGCGGTGAAGATCCCGTCGAAGCAAAAGGCACAACCAAAGTGTTCATCGGAAAACCCAACGATGTGGCGATCAGACATTGGCTGGTTGACGACCCCGAGCAGAAGGCCCGAAAGAACCTGATCGAAGCGAAAATTTACCTGAAACTCGCCGGTATCTTCAAAGATGTCGGGCTCATGGCCAAAGCTACAAGCAAAGCCGAACAGGGCATCAAACGAGTAGACCTGGTTATCAAAACCGGGCTGAAAGCCTCGATGGACCGCGCGATTATAGAAGAGGCGTTCATGGTCAAATGGGAGCTTCGCCTCGTCCAGGACAAACTGCCCCAGGCAATCGGCGTCTGCCGAACGCTCATGAGACTCTTCCCCGACTCAACGCTGGTCGATAGAGCACTGCTGAAAATCGGGCAGGCGAAAATGCAGGGCGGAGATTACCGCGGAGCTGTCAGCATATTCTCATCGATCTGCGGGCTGAAGGAATCGACCCTGAAGTCTGAAGCACAATACATGATCGCAAAAGCCTACGAGACCAACTCACTTGAATCGGCCGCCAAAGCCAAAGCCGCCGGTCGAAAAGTCGACCTCGCAGCCACCATGACCCGAGCGGTGTCGGCCTACCAGAAGTGCGCCGAAACCTATCCGGACTCGGCGTTCGCGGGTCCGTCACTCGAAAAAATCGCAAACTTCTACCTCCTGACAAAAGACTTCGCCCGCGCTGGCGAGCTCATGGAACGCGTCGTGCAGGATTATCCCGACGCCAGCTTCCTGGACAGCATGCTGCTTAGCTGGGCAAAGGCGGCCCAGGGCATGGGCGATTCAGCCACCGCGAAAGCAAAGTGCGAACAACTGATCTCCGAATACCCCGCATCACCGCTGGCGGCGCAGGCAATGGCGATAATCAAAGCTGGCGGAGCGGCGCCGAAACCGGTAGAAAGTACGACCCCGGCGACAGAATAAGACGACCGCAGAACTGAAGCGTAACTCAAGGAGTACCGACGCATGCTTGAATATCTCATAAAAGGCAAATGGCTGATGGGACCGCTGCTGGCCTGTTCGATTATCGCAATCGCCGTGATAATCGATCGCATCAGGGCGTTCCGACTGGCCGATTCCGACAGCTTCGAAATGCGACAGAGCGTATCGAGAATGCTGGAAGATCATAATCTCGACGGCGCGATCGACGAGTGCGGTAAATATCACGGACCGGTAGCCGCTGTAATGCTCGCCGGACTCGACAAGCTAAGACGCTTGGCGAGACTCGGACGCAACAATACCGAAATCGAAGTCAGCGTATCGAAAACAATGGAGGACTACGCCCCCCACGTGCTCGAACCGCTCGAAAAGCGTTTGAACCTGCTTACGCTTATCGGAATGATCTCACCGCTGCTCGGTATGACCGGAACCGTCACGGGCATGATCGGCTCGTTCAAGGCCATCGCCACCGCCGGCGGATCGCAAACAACAGCAGCCGCAGTAGGCATATCCGAAGCGCTGATAACCACCGCCGCCGGACTGCTGATCGCACTGCCCGCACTGGTCGCACACAACCTGCTGACCCGGCGGATGGACAAATTCACGCTCGAAATCGAAGAAACGGTAATCGAACTGAACGACTACGTGTCACTCAAACGCGGTGCGGAGTAAACGCCCATGCCGCTGCGACGCAAAAAAAATAGAGAGACCTGCGAACCGAACGTCGGACCGTTCTCCGATATCGCGTTCCTGCTGATCATCTTCTTCATACTGACCAGCACGCTAAGCGCGCTGATGGGCAACAAACTCGACATACCCGCTGCGCGCGAGAATCCGTCGAAGTCCAAAGTCGAGCAACCGACGATAACCCTCTCACCGGAAATGCTGGCCTGGGGCAAGCAACAGGAAGACGTGACGCTGCCTGAATTGCGAGCCAAACTGATGGACCTTGATCTACCGAAAAAACCGCAGGGCAAACGAGTGGTCATACTCGATTGTGCCCCGCAAACATCGTACCAGAAGTATTTTGAAGTCGTGATGGCGATCGAAGAGGCCGGCGGAGTCCTGGGAATGATCACAGAACCAGGCGAAAAGGCGTCTGAGGATTAACAGACTTATGGGCGTAAGAAGAAAAAAACGAACACCGGCGATCGTACCGCTTGCCTCTATGGGCGACATCGCTTTTCTATTGATCATTTTCTTCATCCTGGCAAGTATCCCAAAAGGCGAACCGACCCTGACGCACGCAGAAGCGGAAAACCTCGGCGAAATCGAACAAGCGAGCGTAAGCGTTACAATGGACGAAAACGGAGGATGCTTCTTCCAGGGAAAACCCGTCGCCGTTAAGTCGCTGACGAGCCGCCTGAAGTTGCACTTTGAAGAACAACCGCCCGAAGCAAAAAACAACCGACGCGTAATTGTTGAAATCGACAAGAACCTGACATACGAAGTGTACAAACACGTCTACTCCTCAGTAAGCGAGGCGGGCGGGATCGTTATGGCACAAGGTATAGAAAAATACGGTTCCTAACGACGTACATAAATTCTCACGGAGCTAAATGCGATGAGTCAAACCCAAAATACAAACATCGAGACACCCGCGACCAAAAGCACGGTCGACCCGGACGCCCTGATGGGCAAAATCAACGGGTTGTCGTTCCTGGCGATGTTCATAGTTTCTCTGCTGGTGCACACCGTTCTGATCGGAGCCACATCAGTAGGCTTCATACAAGATTGCATAGCCTACAAAACACTCGACCCGGACTCAGTGCTCCAGGAACAAGCCAAGAAAGCCCAAGCCGCCCAGCGCGACAAGCAACGCGCCGAACGCCAGGCCGAAGACGCCAAACTGGCTGCGGAGAATAAGAACAAGAAGAGCAAAAACCCGACGACTAAACCGCTAACGAAAATTGAGCAGGACATTAACAAGACATCGACCACGCTGCCGGCGACGTCAGGCGTGAATCTCGACGACATTGACGAACTGTAAAGACCCGGAAACCTCGTAGATGGCCATCAGGCGAAGACCAATCAAAACTCCGGGCGAGAAGGTAGCGAAAGCTGTCTTGTACGTACTGGGGCGGATCCACTGCCTTATCGCGTGGGCCTTCAGGCTCATCGGACGCATAGCCTCCATAGTTATGAAACCGATGCCCTGGTCGATCAGACTCGCTGCGTTAATGGTGCTGCTGGGCGGGCCGATGGTCGTTATCGCTCGCGGAGGACGCCAGTGGTATATCGAATCGATGGGGTTCACCAAGGAACTGACCGCGCACGTCGACTTCCTGTTCGTCGAAGTATTCCAAACGTTCGACGCCTTCGCAAAAGTGGGAGTCGCACTTGGTTATGCTCTGGGCGCTATGGCGTTGCTCGGGCTGCTCAGACGCCGATTCGTGCTGCAACTGCTGCGAATCCTGACCGCAATGGCCTGCATTTACTGGTTGATGGTCACCAGCTTCCTGTGGTACTTCCCGGACTCAGTAGCGGTGCATTGCGAAAAGTTGCTGGGCGGAACGGACGGATCGCAAATCTGGCGGAACGAACAGTGGGTTAAATGGCTATGGGCGTGCGTTCCATTCTGGCTTGGTTGTATCGTAATGCTCGTGTGCCTGTGGCGAAAAAGCGTGTGCGAATATTACGCCCAGCCCGTCAGCGACGAATCGCTGATCGGTGATCGCATCTACGAAAACGTTCGCACGCACGGAAAAGACCCGCAATATCGCACCAGTATGTATTGGCCAATCGGCGTCTACATGCTCATCCTGTTCGGGCCGATGGTAATGCGCGGCTGCGGATGGGAAGCCGACTACGAAATACCGCTGGGAAGCGGAAAGCCCGTGGTCAAACAGGTGCAGGTCAAACGCATCAAGAAGAAAAAGCCCGAAAAGCTGCTGCTGAATATGGACAGCCCCATCATCTGGGAACGCCCCAAGATTGACGACATCAAGATACTCGATGAACTGAAGCAGGAAACCGCCGAGACATACCAAGCCAACAAGAATATCGGAAAACTCGGCGACGGCGGCGGTGACAGCGGCGGTTGGCCTCACGGGATGGCTAACGCCCGCGTGCGATTCATCCGCCTGAAGTACAGCGGTGGTAAAGACTGGGACGTGAACATGGGACACGGGAAAGACTACAACCTGTTGATCAAGTTCAGCGAGGTCACCGGTTTCAAGGTAGCCGACAATACCGAAGCGAAGGAAATATCCCGCCTGGCGTTGTTCCGCAAGGGCAAGGCCCCTCCGTTTGTTTACATAAGCGGGCGCGGTGGTATTTCGCTATCGAGCAGAGAGACGAAAATTTTGCGGGATTATTGCCTGGTCGAGGGCGGAATGATAGTCGCCGACAGCGCGGGCGGGCATTTCGACCGCTCGTTCCGCTCAATGTGCAAGCGAGTGTTCCCGGGCAAGGAGCTTGTAGACGTGCCCGACGACGATCCGCTTTACCGCGAACCGTTCCTGTTCCCCAATGGCGCCCCGCTGTTGTGGCACCACGCCAAAACCAGGCCTATGGGCATCAAGCACGAAGGCACGTGGGTGGTTTACTATCACTCAGGCGACATGGGCGACGCCTGGCGGACCGGAAGTTCCGGCGGCTCCAAAATGCTAGCCGATCGAGCCTACAAGCTCGGCATCAACATTATGTACTACACATTCACACGCTACCTCAACAAGCATAACCCGCCCCAGAAGTAGCAGTGGGCAGGCTCGACATCACTCAATCCATAATGCGCATAAAAAAGGGTTCAAGTCGGATTACTGGGGAGACGCCAGAAACGGCGGAAACGGCGAATATCCAACCGAACAACAAGAAATGTCCAATGTCCAAGTTAACGGCAACGGCAACGACAACGGCAAACGACTGAACATTATTACTGCTAGACGCTATTTTGGTTCGCGTTATTGAAAGCACCGAAAACCAGCAGACCGCTCACGTTGCCTTTGTTGTTGTCGTTGTCGTTGCCGTTAACTTGGTTATTGGACATTTCTTGCTGGATATTGGATATTCGCCGTTTCCGCCGTTTCCGCCGTTTCCGCCGTCTCCGCCGTTTCCGCCGTCTCCGCCGTCTCCCCGGTAATCCGACATGAACCTAAAAAAACCGGTGATGCGGGCGTTATAACGCTCCGCATCACCGGTTGGTGTATCACATCTGTGCGTTGGCCTATTTCATGCCACCCATCGATTCGCCGATGACTTTATTCAATTCGGGGTTCATCATTACTCGCATGGATTCTTTCATCATCTTGCCCATGATTTCCTTCATGCGTTCTTCGTATTTTTCCTTCAATGCCTTTTCCTTAGCTTCGTCGGGCTCGCCAACTTCGTCCATACGCTTCTTGGCGGCTTCCATACGCTTGCCGAGAGCTTCGAGGTCCGGTTTGGCCGCTTCGGCCGACGCCGTGTCGGTAACAGTAGCCAAAACTGTAGTCATCTCTTCCATGCATTCCATCATTTCCTCCATTACCTGCTCGTGCGGATCAGACGTTCCGCATCCGGCCAGGGGCAGCAGAGAAAGCATCAATGCAGCGATAGTAAGTTGTTTAATCATTTCATTATCTCTCAGCGACATGTTAAAGAATTCGTCATTGGTAGAATATTGACACAATACCGCGGTGATGTCAAGAATGCGGTTTAAACGTCGTTGAATATTTTGGTGGCTTTATTTTTTGGGGGTGTATTTTGGCATTGTTTTCCACCAGGCTACTGTTTGTTTGGTCAGGTCTTTTACTATGTCGGGATGGTCGGCGGCTAGGTTTTTGGTTTCGCCTGGGTCGGTGATTACGTCGTACAGCAGCGGGCGGGCGCCGTCGTAATCGCACAAAAACTTCCACTTACCGCTTCGCATAGACAGGTCGGGCAGGTCCTTGAAACCGTAGTAGTTCTTGCGGTCAGGCGGGCGGCTGAAGAATATGGGGGCTTTTCGCGAGGCCTTCGATTTACCCAGCAACGTGTCGAGCACATCTTCGCCATCATACTTCGCGCCCGGTTGCGGTTTGGCTCCGGTTAACTTCAACAGCGACGGCGTGAAATCGATCGCCGCGAACACCGACACTTTGTTGCGTGTACCGACCGCTTTTTTGGCCATCATGCCCGGAGCCCACGCCACCAGCGACGAGCGCGTGCCGCCTTCAAACAGATGGGTCTTGTAGCCCTTCAGGTTCGCAGCCCGCCCGGCGCCCTTCTCAGGCCCATTGTCCGAGCAGATCAGGACAAGCGTATTATTCCGCAGCGTGTCGTCCTTGCGTACGTAATCGAAGAGCTTACCGAACTGGCGGTCCATTTCCTCCAGGACGGCGAGATACATCCCGCGTTTACCCTTTTTCTTCGCTTCGTTGAACTTATCAGCGGGCGGCCAGAATGGTGAATGCACGTCGTCGGGCCAGAGGTTCACATAAAACGGTTTGCCCGCTTTTCGCGCCTTGTCCATAAACGGTATGGCTGCATCGACGAACCCGCCGGTAATCTTCGAACGCTGCATCCAGGTCACCGGTCCGCCGAGAATCGTCGCCCCGCCCCATATCTTACCAACCTTCCCCTCACCGTTCATGGTCAGCGGGAGCAGTTTTGGACCCATCCCCTCAAAGTTTGTCAGAGACTCATCGAACCCGTATTCGGTAATCGCCGGCGCATCTTTTACGTCACGCTGCCCGCCCATATGCCATTTTCCGAAATGCCCGGTGGCGTAACCAGCGGTTTGCAGACTTCGTGCGAGCATGGGAGCCTTGGGATCGAGCCAGCTGGCGACACCGCGATTCTCATTGAAGCTGCGATGGCCCAGATAAGATGTAATGTGCCATCGCTGCGGATATTGCCCCGTTGATATCGCCACTCGCGACGGTGAGCAGATCGGCGAGTTAACGTAGAACTGCTCGAAGGCGAGGCCCTCGGCGGCCATTTGATCGATATTCGGCGTTTTGGCCTCTTTGTTCCCGAAGCACGAGAAATCCTCCCAGCCCATATCGTCGATGAACACGAGGATAATATTCGCCTTTTTAGCGATTTTCGCCGGGCGGGCCAGCAGTGGTCCGGCGGTGAGTGAACATACCGCCGCCCCTGCACATTTAAGGAAGCTTCTTCTATCGATCATTTGAGGGTAATTTCCTTATGTTTGCCTGTGTAACTGATTATGTAGTTCATGATTATATCGCATAGAGCCCTTCATGACCAAAGGCGAATTACCCCGTCCAGGGAGGTTCGGCGTAATTTGTTCAAATAGGTATTGCACGATCAGGCGTCTCGGTGTATGATACTCGGCTCGACACTATATAAATACACCGAATTACAACCCCAGCCGAAAGGGATTGCTATGGGACGGCGACGAACCCGACTCGACCAGAGAATGGAAAATCAAGCTAAGACACGACGCAAGAACGCACGCCGTAAGGCACGCGAACGAGCCAAAAAGGTTCTTCTTGCTGAAGCAAAGGCTGCGCGCAGAGCTGCAAACGGTACGGCTTTATAAGCATATTGGCCTGATCCGCCGGTAACCTGCGGGTAGTGCAGCGGCGCGGTGAATCCGCCTGCTGCGCGCTTGGGCTCCTAGTGGAGACCTCACGCCATTCAGGGGGGCTGTCAATGCGGCTTGCGGTAAAGCAACGGGTTCTGTAGACTTGTTGTGTTCGCTGAACCCGAACCGAGCCCATGTTTCTCGATCAATATTGAGAAGCCAAATTACGAAAGTATCCAATCTTATGCTCTTTAAAGACCTGGGTCTGATAGAACCCTTATGCCGCGCAGTAGCTGAAGAAGGCTACACAACCCCCACACCGATCCAGGAACAAGCAATACCTCCGCTCCTGGAAGGCAAGGATCTGCTGGGATGCGCGCAGACTGGAACGGGGAAAACCGCCGCATTCTCGCTCCCGATACTGCAGCACTTCCATTCCAATCAATACAAAGGTGAAGGCGCCCGCCCGATTCGCGCGCTTATAATCACGCCGACCCGCGAGCTGGCGTCACAAATTTCCGACAGCTTCAGCGCATACGGAACCCATACGCGACTCAGGCACACCGTTGTCTTCGGAGGCGTCAGGCAGGGACCGCAGGCACAAGCACTGAAAAAAGGCGTCGATATACTCGTAGCCACACCGGGCAGACTGCTGGACCTGATGGGCCAAAAACTGATCAATCTGAGCAAACTCGAAATTTTCGTGCTCGACGAAGCCGATCGCATGCTGGACATGGGCTTCATCATCGATATCCGGCGAGTAATATCGCAAATGCCCGCAAAACGCCAGACACTGCTGTTCTCGGCGACCATGCCGTCAGCAATCCAGGGCCTGGCGGATTCGATGCTGAAAGATCCCGTAGAAGTGCGAGTATCACCGGAAAAACCGGCAGCCGACACCGTTACGCAGTCAGTTTACCTGGTCGAATGGCACGATAAGCAAGCGCTGCTCGAACACCTGCTTGCCGGTAAAGACGCCACGCGAGTACTGATATTCACCAGGACAAAACGCGGTGCCGACAAAGTCACCGATCACCTGAAACGCGTGGGAATAAAAGCGGACGCCATACACTCAGACAAGACCCAGGGCGCTCGCGAAAAGGCGCTGGCGAAGTTCAAGAAGGGCAAAATGCCCGTGCTGGTCGCAAGCGATATCGCCGCTCGCGGAATCGATATCGACAGCATCACGCATGTAATCAACTACGACATGCCAAACGAAGCCGAAGTCTACGTCCATCGCATCGGACGAACCGGACGAGCCGGAACACAAGGAATCGCCTGGTCGTTCTGCGGTGTTGAAGAGCGATTCCTGCTCAGCGCAGTCGAAGAACTCCTGGAGGACAGGATCGACATTATCAGCGATCACCCCTTCCCCTCGCCACTGCCCAGAATGGCGCCAGTCGCCAAACAGGCCGAGCCGG
>JABGPF010000472.1 GCA_018645065.1 Phycisphaerales bacterium | reverse complement strand
AAGGATTTTGCAACATCCTTTGTAACCGATCCGACTTCGCCCGCGTACACGTTATCATAGACGTTAGCGACCGGCGCTGCGATGGTTGTATACCCATGCGGAGCCATATCAAGATCGAGAATTTTTCACGAGGATTCCAGCTATGAACGTAAAGCACACACTCGCAACACTCACAATCATGTTCGCGTTGGTCGCGGTTGCAGTTGCCGCTGAGACCAAGACTACCGAGCCGGCTGCACCCAAACCGACAGCCAAACCGCAGCCCAAAGCACCCGACGTCATGACCGATGCGGTCGACCCGTTCCACGCGCCCAAGGAGAGGAACCGTTTCTTCACCGCGACCGGTCCGGACAGCGAGATGTCCGCCGACGAGTTCGCCGCAACTCGGGGCAAGAAGGATTCATTCGTCCGCGTGTTCGATACGTTTAAGGCGATGGCTCGTTTCGACCGCAACAGCAACAAGACCATCGACTGGTTCGAGGCCAAGGCCTACCGGGATGACATCCGCAAGCGAGTGTTGTTGGCCTTCGACGCCGACAAGAACGGGAAACTGGACAAAGGCGAGCGTGCCAAGGCCAACGCCCTTCTCGCCTCGGGCAAGGTTCCTGCCGCGAAATCCGGCGACAGCGCCACTGCACGCAGCGAGCGAGCTGAGCAGTGGAAGAAGCGGCGTGAAGAGATGATCGCCAAACACGACGCCGACAAGGACGGAAAACTCAGCGATGAAGAACGGCAAGCCGCATGGGCCGACATTCGCAAGCAATGGGCTACGAAGGCCTTCGACGCCGACAAAAACGGCACGCTGGATGAAAAGGAAACCGCGGCTATGGAAAAAGCCCAAGCCGAGGGCAAAGCCACCTACGACCGATGGCGAAAAGACTGGGTTAAGAAATATGACTCCGATGGCGATGGTGAACTTTCCGAGACGGAAAGCAAAGCGGCTCGCGAAAAAGTGGCTGCAGAGTTCAAGGAACTCCGTGACAAATGGACCTCCAAGTGGGACACCGACAAGGACGGTAAACTCTCCGAAGCAGAACGCACCGAGATGCGCGAGTCTATGCGAAGTCGCGCCGCGGATATAAAAAAGGAAATCGACACCGACGACGATGGCAAGATCTCGATGGATGAGAGACGGGCCTTCTTTGACAAACTCAAAAAGACCTACGATGCCGACGGCGACGGCGTGCTAAGTCCGGATGAGGCCAGGGCGATGATGCAGGATCAGATGCGTCGGTTCTCACCGCGCAAATCCGCCAAACCGTAACGCTTCCGCCTTGAGGGGGAAAGGGAGAATCGGTCAACCAACTGGCAGAAAATCTAATTTCCCTTTGCTCGACTCACCGCGTAGGTTATCCGCGCCAGCGCCGGAGAGCCTCTAAGCGGTGGCAATCTGCTCTCGCAGCCAGTTCATGCTGGCGGTGAGGTTCTCGTCCGTGCCGAGACATTCTACGGAAATCACTCCGTCCCAATCCGCCTCTTTCAGCAGGCGAATGCAGGTGCTGATGTTCTCGGCGTTGACGCCCTGGCCGATGGGCGACTCGCTCATTGCGATGCCCGTATCCTCGCCCCTGAGCGCCGCAGCCAACGATTCGCTGACGTCCTTGATGTGCATGTAACGCAGCTTGCCCATGAATCGCTGAACGAAATCGGCGGGGTTGCCCCCGGCGATAAACGTATTACCCGTGTCCAGATTCAAACCAAGCCGCGGTGAATCAAAGAAGTTCAGCATCTGGTCCAGAATCTCCGGATCGTTAGTGTAAGGTCCGTGCGTCTCAATATTTACCGTCACGTCGTAGTCATCAGCCCACTCGAGAATCTGGCGGAAATTCTCCTTCGTTATCGCGAGCACCTGCTCGTCGGTATAACCCTCGGGCTTCGATGCCCCGTCGGTAGTGTCAACAAACGGGCACCCGACGGCTGCTGCGAACTGAATAGCCCGCTGCACGTACCGCACGCCGAACGTCGCCCCCATCGGGCCGGTAATCGGATATCCCGCATCAATCTGCGAAACCTTCAAACCGTTGTCGTCGAGATAACGCTTCAGACGGATCGGATTAGTGTCCAGCGAAACGGCTGGGCTGTAGCCCAAACCTTCGATAAAATCCTGCCCATCGACCACACCGAACTCGATATACTCCAGGCCAAACTTTTTCGCCGCCGCCACCGCCTGAGCCATCGACCCGCTCAAAGTCCGCCAATTGTCAGTATGCATACTCAGTTCGATCATGGGATATCTCCTGCGTTTCAGAATATTATGTCAAAGTTTGCGGTCGAGTTTGCGGTATTGGATCGCTTCTGCGAGGTGGTGGGCGGCGATGTTGTCCCGCAATTCCAGGTCGGCGATTGTTCTGGCGATGCGTAAAACTTTGTCGTGCGCTCGGGCTGACAAGCCTAACTCGCTCATCGCCTGCTGCAATACCGATTCGCCCGATGAATCGAGCTTGCAGAACTTGCGAACCTGCTGGGAACTCATCGTCGCGTTGGTCGTGGTGCTGCCGTTGGCGCCGGCGAAGCGTTCGGATTGGACGGTCCGGGCTGCGATGACCTGCGAACGCATGTCCTGGGAGCTGAGTCCCTCGGCCTGGCCGCGAAGTTGGCGCCAGGGAACCGGGGGCACTTCAACGTGGATATCTATGCGATCGATCAACGGCCCGGAGACTCTGCCCATATACCGCGTGCGGGCGTTTGGCGTGCATTTGCACGTTC
>JABGPF010000471.1 GCA_018645065.1 Phycisphaerales bacterium | reverse complement strand
GAGAACGGATGGCATTTTCAGGACCAGACGCCGGGACACATGACGGAAGACCGTAGCGGCAGTGGCCCGCTGTTCCGCGATCCCTACCCGATCGACGAAGACCATTTTCTGGTCGCCCATAAACCGCGAGGATTCGGCAGTAGTTACACACCGACCGGCTATGGTCTTTATCTGCTCACATCGGACAGTGAGACCGAGCCGTTCTACCGCGATCCGACGACTTCCTGCTGGCAACCGATCCCGCTGGCGCCGCGTGAGGTTCCGCCCGTGTTCCCCTCGGCGACGGATCAGCAGCTCGCCGAAAAGAACTTAGCCCGGTGCATCGTAACGGATGTCTACCATGGCCTAGAGAATACCGAGCCGGACACAATCAAATATCTCCGAGTACTCGAACAGATTCCGCGCCCTTGGAGCGCCCGGCGACACGGTCGAGGAGTTGCCGATTCGTACGACCAACAGTATGCCGTCGTTTCCAAGGACGGGGCTCTCGGCCTGAAGGTGCAGCATGGCGTCGTCCCGGTCGAAGAGGACGGCAGCGCCCATTTCCTGGTCCCGGCCAATGCAAACATCTATTTCCAGGTGTTGGACGAGAACTATCTGGCGGTCCAGACGGAACGAACATTCGTGAATTACATGCCGGGCGAGACGCGTTCGTGTATCGGATGTCATGAAACGCCCGATGCCGCACCAGCGCCGAATCTCCCGACGGCGATGCGGCGAGAGGCATCGCTGCCGGGCCCGCAAATTGGGGAGCTCGTCGGTCGTCGTCCACTCCACTATCCGAGCGATGTGCAACCGGTTTTGGACCGACACTGCGTCGAGTGCCACAACGAAACACGGAAGGATGGCGGGCTCGATCTGACCGGTCGACTGACGACCTTCTTCTCTGCGTCGTACGAAAACCTGCTACCGGAGCGGCGTGGCGCCCGAGCGGATCGTGTCAATCCGGCCCTGCTTCCGAGCATCGGTGAAAATCACCCGAAGACCGGAAACATTCACTACCTTCCAGCACGAAGCCTCGGCTCGCACAACAGCCTGCTGATCGCGATGCTGGCGCCCGACAAGGTTCAACTTACCGGTGACGAAGCGCGAATGCAGCGACTCGCGAAACTGGTCAAGTCGCACGAAGACGTCGAACTGAAGCCCGAAGAGTTACTGAAAATATCGAACTGGGTCGATACGAACGCCCAGTACTACGGCTCCTACTACGGACGTCGCAACCTGAACGACAAGGGGCACCCGAACTTCCGGCCAACGCCCAGTTGGGAATCAGCCATCGGCATCCCACCGCTACCGGAAGAAGAGCGATAGCTTGTCAATGGTCCGGTATATCTGGCTGAAGTCCCCCAAGTTTCAAATGCACCCTGAACACTTTTACCACTAAGGGATCCAACCATGAAGAATGTGTTGCCCCCCTGTTTCTTCTTGCTAACGATTGCGTACGTTTTGTCTTGCGTCGCGGCGGCGGATGAACCGGTGAACTTGGCGCCGAAGGCTCAGGCGTGGGCCAGTTCACAGTACAGTGGATCTTATGCGGCCCAATATGCGATTGACGAAAAGATTTCAGTCGGAAGCGATATCGGGCAGGCTTGGGCTTGCCTGGGCGACACCTCGGGTGACAAGGCGGAATTCACGCTCACGTGGCCGCAGCCGGTGGAAGTGGCCGAGATTGTCTATTGGGGTCGTACCGGGAGCCTCGTCTCCGAGATGTGGAAGGACTACGAACTATACCTCGACGATGACTCGCAGCCAGCGGCCAAAGGTACATTCAAGATGGTCCGCAGGCCGCAACGGATCGTTATCGCTCGCCAAAAGGTCCAGAAAATCTGCCTGAAGTTCCTCAACTCACACGGGGCCATAAATGCCGGCTCCGCAGAGATCGCCGTCTATCGAAGCAGACCGTCCCAAGACCAACTGGACGAGCTTGCCGGGGAAGAGCTTACGATGCAGATCGCCAGCATCAGGCTTGAACGTGCCAGGGCGGCTGAAGTGGCTGCCACTATTCCGGGAAAAGTGGTTTTTCTGACCGGCACGCGTCCTTGGAATCATCTGGACCATCAACAGCCATGGTCCGGCAACTACGCCAGAGTGGCGAATCATACCCACCGCTGTTATATCGAAAAGGACACGCCGGGACCAGCCAATGCTGGCCACCAGTTGCTTGTTATCGACCCCGCCGATCCGCTCGGTCAACCGGAAGTTTTGGTCGATGCGGACGAGGGCTGGATCGGCTGCGCGATGAGTGCTTCGTATGACGGCGAAACGCTCTATTTCTGCATGGCGCCGCAGGACGATCCCTTCTTCCATATCTACAGTATCCCCACGTCCGGCGGCGAACCGAGGCAGTTGACCGCTGGCCCCTTCCATGACTGTGATCCGGACATCCTTCCCGGTGGCAGGATTGTCTTCTGTTCAACACGATTCGGAAGCCGGGAGGAATATCATAGCCACAGGGTCTCCACGATCTATACGATGACCGGCGGCGGCAAGGAAATCCGCCCGCTGACATACCATGTAGTCAACGACCGGGAACCCAAGGTAACCGCCCGTGGCGATATCGTGTTTGTGCGTCAGGACAATTTCTTTATGAACGCGAAGATCGCCACGCAGATTTTCCACGTCGACCCCAATGGTCGCGGGCAATTCATGTTGCTGGGCCAGGACCGTAGCGGCAGTGAATATAATCGCTACACCATGCACGACATTTATCCG
>JABGPF010000097.1:8764-18092 GCA_018645065.1 Phycisphaerales bacterium | reverse complement strand
CGCCGAGCATAATCCCACTGCCCCAGAGCGGTTTGTCCGACACCTTGTCGCGGTATATTTTGCACCGCACGCATCCGCCTTTACGCACCGCCCGATCGATACCGACCCACGAGGAAAACGACTTGGCGCCCGCCGGCAGATCGAAGGCGATCTCGCTGTGGGAATGCATCGCCACGCCGAGATCGGCCTGTATTGTCCCGCTGGATAATCGCTGGCCCCTCAAACCGCAATCGCGTCGCCAGGGCCAGATGAATCCGGTCATGCTCTTCTGGGTCAGGGGCTCGGCGTTCAGCAAAGACAGCGGCAGTTCGTCTACAGGCCGATAGCTTTCGGTAACTACCTGATCGGGCTGAACGCATATCGCATTCATCGCCCAGATCGGCTGGACTACCTGGAGACATTGACGATGCCGTTTTCTGATTTGGAGCCGACTACTATGATATGAAAGCACCGCACCATTCGTAACGCTCATGCGGCATAAGAAATCGGTTTTAGACGCAGCGCCAGCCGAGGCGTCCCGCAGCACCGCCGCGGTTCGATTGATGCCCGGTGCGTGAAAATCAGCGATTTGCGTCCAGGGTACAGTTCTCACCGATGAACCCAATAGCAACCTCAACCCGCCGGGACGCCAGGTGACGGCGTTGGCGACCAGCCGCGTCTTATCACGCAGAATAACCGTGCCCGGAGCCGTAACGTGCGCGTTGGGTCCGGAATCTGAACGGACCACGCGCATGATCCAGTCGGTGCGAACTCGCACAACGCCCTTGCGCCAGTCTGATGTGAATAGAGGATCCGAGATCAACACCGTCACACCGGATGCGCCAACGTCAAGATCGGGAACAATGTATCCGGGCAAAATATCGCCGTTTGCAAATTCGATAAACGGACCGGTCAGCTTCGATTGCAATGTGGTGTCCGAGACAATTCGCGCCAGGTTCTCCGGATTGAACAATTTCCGCCCATTAATCTCAGGACGCTTGAAAGTAATATCCAGATCCTCAAGCCTCTTCCCGCTCCGAGCCCGCCACCCCGGGATCTCCGCAGCCCGCGAAACCGACCCGTCGCGCCAGGTGACTGCGAAACGTTCAACGTCATCAGCAGCGTTCTCAGCCCAAGCCGGCTGGACTACAAGCAGCAGCATCGTCACTATAATAATCGCGTCGGCGGTTCTCATCCGGCATATCTCATCGGTTCGGTTATTTCGCCTTTACATTATAGCAGTAAAGGTTCTTGTCGTAGCGAACGAAAAGCCGACCGTCGATTATCACCGGGTGCGACCAGCTCTTGCCCGAACCGGCTACTGAGAACTCGCCTTTAACCCTGCCGCTTGATGCAGCCGGATCAACCAGCGACATTTTCCCGCCCCGATCGGCGAAAACGTACACCATCCCGTCGGCGAAGCAGGCCTGCCCGGCGCCGATGCGTTCTGTCCATTTCGTCCGGCCGGTTTTAAGGTCCAAACACACCAATCCGCCGCGTCCTTTCCCATAAACCATTCCGTTGGCGACAACATAGTTGCCCGGATGACAACCCATGTCACGGCTTCGCCATGCCTCGGTGAACGACCATCTTGACCCGCTGTTCTTGACTTTCAGGCAGACCGAGCCCTTCCCGTATCCGACCGACCAGAACAGGTATCCGTTTGAATACGCAGGCGTCGGGCAGTTGGCTGTGTTGGGGGCGGCGAATTTACTCTGTCCGACGAGCCTGCCTGTCCTGGCGTCAACGAAAATCAGGCCGCTCTGCGAACCGTTGCAAATAATCGTTTTTCCGCCCTGAGTGATCGGTATGCATGAACTGTACCCGGCGCTTATTGACGCGTTTGACTTCCAGACGTTTCTACCGGTAAGTTTGTTCAAAGCGACAATACCGTTCTTCCCGCCTGGAGTTACAATCGCCAGATTGCCCAGTATCAAAACGCTTTCGGAGTACTTCCATCCTCCGACCCTACCGCCCATTTCCGACTTCATGTCACGTTTCCAGACCATTTTCCCGTCTGCGATTCTGTGGCAGGTGACAAGCCCCCCGCCGCCGGTTACGTACAGAAACTTACCGTCGACAGTGGGTGTAGACCGTGCGCCGGGGTATCCGCGGTTGGGGGCCTTGGGGCCCTGAGCGACTCGCCATTTTTCTTTCCCGTTTATGTCCAGGCAGATCACCATCTGGATGTCGCCTGAATTTCCGGTAGTGTAAATGTGTCCGTCGACAACCGACATTGACGACCAGCCCGCCCCGATATTATCAACTTTCCACAACAGCGGAGGACCGCCTTGGGCCCATGCCTTCAGCAAACCCTTGTCGGGCGAATGACCATCGCGATTGGGTCCCAAAAATCCAGGCCAATCCGCAGCGCTAAGCGAAACGGCGCCCAATGACAGACCAACGATAAGCGACATCGTTACTACGAGTGCGATTTTGTTACGTGCATTCATGGAAATATCTCACAATTGACAGTTCACGCCGAAATAGTTGATCGACAAGTATAGTGGAAAGTATCCATCACAGCGATAGAACTGTCAAGGCACGTAATTTGTTTCGTTATTGGAAATCCAATGATTTACCTGCGAATTGCATTGCGGAAAAGCCGTGTTCATATATAATTCCACATAATAAATGAGCAACAATAACAACAGCATCGACCTGAAGAACCACCTTGACACCATCTTCCAGACTTCACAGGACGGTATTCTGGTTGTCGACAGCGAGGGACGATTCGAATTCGGGAACGAAGCTTTCTTCCGAACCTTCGGATGGCCTGAAGATGAATTGATCGGGGAGCATTTCATCAAAGTAATCCCTCCGGACCTGCATGATTTCATGCTCAAGCGATGGGAGGAAGTACAGGCCGGCGAAGGTGCACCCTACGAAACCGCAATATTGCACAAAGACGGTACGCGACGGGATCTGCTGGTAAGTCACAGGCACATGACCATCGCCAATCAACGTAAATACTGCGTGCTCACGAAAGACATAACCGAACGCAAGAAGACCGAAGATGCGTTACGGTTCACCAGCCGAATCGCACAACAGGTCTCCGATTCGGTGGTCACCACCGACCTGAACTTCAAGATAACTTACACCAACCGGATGTTCGAACACCTTTACGGGTACTCGCCCGACGAAATACTAGGCCAATCCCCCGACATATTTAACGTCGAACCACACGCCGAGCAAATCCAGAACGATATCTACGAAACGATCATCTCGGGACGCACATGGAAAGGCGAACACCTGAATCACAGAAAGGATGGAAGCACCTTTTAATGCGAAATGACCATCTTTCCGCTAATCGATGATGAAGGAGAAACATTCGCCTACGGTAGCCTCCAACGCGACATAACCGAACGCAAACTGGTCGAAAATGAATTGGCGCTTTATCGAGCTGATCTGGAGGACATGGTGCAAACCCGCACCATAGAACTTACCAAAGCACAAACTTCTTTGCGAAGCGTTCACCGGAAACTACTTAACGCGGGAGAAAACGAACGAAAACGACTTGCAGCGGAATTGCATGACTCTGTCGGGCAAAAACTCGTGGCTATGTCGCTGGCCATCCAGCAAACCATCCTGGAGTGCACAGATACCGACGGTCACGAGCACCATATCCAGACCCTGCAAAATGCGTCACTGCAATGCACCGAAACTATCCAGGAAATCAGAACCATTTGCTACGGGCTCTACCCGCCGATGCTCGAACTTACCGGGCTGGTCGGTTCGCTGAGACAACTTGGACGATCATGCCAACCTACCGTTAAATTCCAACTGCTCTGCGACGAGTCGCTCAGCGAGGCTCGATTCGATGCAGAACATGAAATCGCACTGTTCAGAATGGCCCAGGAAGCTGTAAACAACGCATTACGCCACGGGAAATCAGAAAACATCTCCATCGCCCTGGAGCAACAAGACAACCTGCTGACTATGGATATCTGCGACGACGGAGTGGGGTTTGACACTGACTCGCAGATCAGTTCCGGTCTCGGGCTGAGATCAATGACCGAGCGGGCGCGCACAATCGGAGGAGCCTTCGAAATAACCTCCAAACCCGGAAGAACAAACGTAAACGTCACGCTACCGATTAGTCCGCAAACACCGATAAAGCAATAATCTCGCCAATCAGAACTCCGATGCAGGCCCAACAGGCTCATCGTCCTGAAGTGGAGCATTGGGGTCTATCGCAGCGATAACGTATCTACCGTTGGGAACCACTTCGATAACCTTCACCGGACAGGTCAGCACGCACGCTCCGCAACCGTTGCACTTAGACTTGTCGATCACAACTTCCTGCTGCAGACCAAACATGTCGTCGGAGCCGCCTGGACTTACGGTTGTAATCGCATTCTGCGGACATACGTCCTCAAACGTACACGCGCTGCACATCACGCCCTGGGTCAGCAGGCACTCTTGTATGTCCACCTCAGCCAGACCGATCGGGCGACAACGTTTTTCCTCAAGCGTCAGCGAGGCGATAGCGCCGGTCGGGCAGGCCTGCGTGCAGGCATTGCAATCCTCGCTGCAATATTTGTCGTAGTTTTCGATAACGCCTTTTTCGAAACGCACTATCGGCGTGAGTAAGCCTGCGGGGTCCGAGAGGCGGAGGTCCTGGTAAATCACCCCCGACGGGCACGCATTAACGCAGTTACCGCAACGGGCGCACAAGCCTTTGAATTTCGTATCGTCGACAGAACCCGGTGGGCGAAGTTGAGGTTGCTTTCGCTTACGATCGTTCGCAACAATCGCCAAACCGCCAGCCACACCGAGCCCGGTGAATATGGCTGCACGCCGGGCCAAAGCAACGCCTGAAAGACTCTTGGGAGCATCTTTCTTCTTCGTGGCCAGCAACTTCAAGCCGAACAGCATCTCCTGGGCCCCGCCCAGCGGGCAGAGTTTAAAGCACCATAATTTCGGGAATATCAGACTCATCACTACTATCGAACCCATCGCACTCAGCGAACTGATCGCCACTGCGTCCAGCACCCCAGGGAAGGCTAGCGCCAGCCAACGAAAGGCGTCCAACGGCCAACGATAGATATCCTGCGACCAAGTGAAGTTGTCCATCGGCCAACGGAAGGCCTCCACCATCTCGCCGGAGGTGTTAAGCGACGCGCCAAAGATCGACAGCGGGTCGAGCCACAGAACCAGCGGCCAACCGATAATCGCCCCGCCGAGCGTCGCAAGCATTAACCACTGGCCTATAGGCGGGATTTTGCGGTAGGCGTATTTCGCACCCGGGCGCACCTTGGCGCACGAATCAACTATCAAACCAACCGGGCAGAGCATGCGGCAGAACCATCGCCTCCGCAGGGTCACGATAATGAGCATCGGCAGCCCGGCGAGAGTCAGCAACCCAATGCTGCGAATCGCAACCGCCCCGACAACCGTAATATGCGGGCTCAGGGCGCCTATGAGATATCGCCCCACCACAGCCGGCAACGTAAACGCCGCCAACACCATCAGGTGCAGTACAATCAATTTCAGCAGAGATTTACCGAGTCGTTTTCTGTTCACGTGATCCGCATCCTCAACCCAGGTGCGCCCCCTGTTTTTTCAGCAGCGCCTGAACCTTGGCGATGTTAACTTTTCGCGGCGATGTCTTGTCAGCAACTGCAACCGCAGCAGCGGCGCCGGCAGCGTGCCCGGTAACCATGCACGGCGCGATCAAACGCGTGTAGTTCAACATCTGATTATCAGCGGCGACGCATCGTCCCGCCGCCAGCAGGTTGTCGATCTTCGCAGGCAGCAGCGACCCGTACGGAACCGAACACGGCGCCCCGCCGGTAAGCGAATACGATCCGCCGACGCCGACTACGTCGTCATACGTCTTGCGAGCCTTGGCGTTTTTGAGGGTGATCTCCTGGGTTCCCACAAGCGTGCGGGAGGTCCGTATTCCAAGCTGCGATGCCGTGTCGAGCACAAAAACCTTCTCGCATCCGGGCACTTTGTGAATCTCAGCCATTCGTTTCCATATCGCGGCGCGATCGTCCATTTCAATTTTCGACAACGCCTCGACGTCCAGACAATCCGCCTTCGGGCCCTGCATATTGACCCACGTCACACCCGGGATCGGCGTGGCGGCCCCGAAGCGCGGAAGTTTCACGCCAGCCTTTTTCGCCTTGGCTCGATCAACGGTGTTCACGCCTCCCAAACGATGGACCAGCCCGATACGATGCGTGTGGCGGACATTTTCCGCACCGGCGGCGCCGAACACGTCACCATCGCCGCTGGCGTCGATAACCACTTTCGCCTTGATCGCCATCGGCCCGGACTTGCTCTCGAGCAGAACCCCGCGAACGGTCCCTTTGTCCATAATCGCGTTGGTGACCCAACTGTGCAAAACGACATGCACGCCGGCTTCGCGAACCATTTCCGCCATCAGATATTTTGTAACTTCCGGGTCGGATGTGGGATTGCTCTTACCCGGAGCCTGGTTGATTATCCCGCCCGGGATTTTCAGATGACGCTGGAGCATCTCGTCGCCAATACCCCTCACGCATTTAGTGAGCTTACCGCCCACGCGAGCATGAGTCGACAGGACAATCAGCACCAGCCCGCCTGTCCACAACCCGCCGAAGCATCCATAGCGTTCGACAAGCGTAACATCGGCGCCCGTTCGAGCCGCCGATATCGCCGCGATCACTCCCGCTGTCCCGCCGCCGACCACCAGCACGTCGGTCTCGCGCATAACGCGTATCTCACGTTGCGGCTGGATAACTTTCCCGCCGGAGATGATCACAGGCCCGCCATGATTAATCGGGTCGGCCTGGATTATCGCGCTGCCTTGATGGATTGGGGCGGCCGATACTCTGCCGGCGCCGCCAAGTGCGCCCAGGCCGATGGTCAGACCAGCGGCTCCGACACCGGCGGTTTTGAGGAAATCTCGACGGGTATAAGAATTCTCGTTCATTTCTATTCCTTCCGTGCGGCCAGGTTTGTCCGCCGCCTGCCACATTCTGCACAATCGGCGGGCACAAGGCAATATTAAGGATAAGTTGCCCACGGGCCAACCCAGCGGATATATTAGTAATCATGGCCAATAAAATATCACGAAGACAATTCAACAGCGCCCTGCTGGGAGCGTCGGTCGGCATGGCGGCTGTCCGATTGGCTCCGGCGACGGACAAACCGAAGCAAAAAATTAACCTGCTGTTCATCATGACCGATCAGCAGCGGTTCGACGCGATGAGCTGCGCGGGCAATAAAGTGCTCAAGACGCCCAACCTCGATCGCCTCGCCAAACAAGGCGCCTATTTTGAAAACGCATACTCCAACTGCCCGATCTGCGTACCAGCCCGGGCGGTGATGCTCACCGGATGCGGGATCGACACCGTCGGCGTTACGGGCAACGAGCAGTACGACAACCCCAAAGCCGCGAAGTTCCCAACATTCGACAGCATCCTGGCGGCAAACGGATACCATGGCGAATATTACGGTAAATGGCACACACCGTACAAACTCGCAGCGTCTTACAAGAATCCCGTCCGCCAGACGGGCAAGCATTCAAGGGGCTCCGATATTATCGGCCAGGCGGCTGCGTACAAAGCCTGGCTCGATAAGAAAGACCCCACACCGCAGGAAATCGCCAAAGGCCAACTGCTGGACAACGGCTCGAAGCGCCCCTACACGCCCGATAAACTCGACTGGCGATTCGGTAAGTCACAGGAACATTGGGACCAGGTCCGCAAAAAAAGTCGCAACAAAAACAAGGGCAAGGGCGGGTTGAACCCATTTAGCCAGGCTGGCAGCTACGGATGCCTGCACATCCCAGCCGCCTGCACTCGCACCGCGTTTGTGGGCGCCGAAATCCTCGACGCACTGGACCGCATGAAGGACAAACCGTTCACGCTGACCTGCTCGTTCGGACCGCCCCACCCGCCGATGATCCTGCCCAAACCGTACTACGGAATGTACCGGCCCGATAAGCTTCCGACCCCGCCGAGCATTGACGATCCGATGAAAAACTCACCGTACGCCAGACGGGCCGCGGAAGAAGAAATGCGACGCTACCGCGACAAGGCCAACGTCCGCCAGATGACGTCGAACTACTACGGAATGGTCCGCGAGATCGACGACTGGGTGGGCAAGATTCTCGCCCGCCTTGACGCCCACGGCCTGGCCGACAACACGCTGGTGATATTCACAAGCGACCACGGCGAGATGCTAGGCGACCACGGGATGCATTCGAAAATGGTGCTCTACGAAGGGTCAGCGCGCATACCGCTGCTGATGCGACTGCCCGGCGTGATCAAGCCCGCTACGGTAGTGAAAACGCCAGTCGCACATGTCGATCTATTTGCAACGATACTCGATTACCTCTCAATGCCCGCCCGCAAATCGGACGGCAGATCGCTGCGAACGCTGATCGACGGAAAGGAAGACGGAATCGACTTCTGCGTATCGCAATGGCGGTCCGGCAACGGCCCGAATTTCATGCTCCGCTGCGGAAAATGGAAGCTACTGACATCGTACAATCCCAAGTCAAAGGTAGTAGACGCCCTATACAATCTCGAAACCGACCCACACGAAATGAACAACCTGATAGGCAAAAACCCCAACAGCAAAAAGCACATCCCCCAAGCCAGGAAACTAAAAACCAAACTGCTGGGATGGCTCAAAAAAACAAACTCCCCCCACCTGAAAGGCGTAACCGAACGTAAACTGAAGTAGTTGAGGCAATCACTATCCCTATAGCAGGGACAAAATCGATTGATCAAAGTTTTTCTTGCGGGCTACCCGATAAAACTGATAGTATTGTAATAGTAAGTAAAGAACTCAATTAGGCACGGACTCCACTTGGGGCATCTATGGATAGACAACAAATCAATCTGAAACTGGTAATCGAAGGGCTTGGATTGCCTTTTGCCATCAAGGAATTCACCGATAGACTGATCATGCAAAAGGCCGTATATCTTGCACAAGCAGGCGGAGCTCACCTCGGATACTACTACAAATGGTATCTGAAAGGACCATATTGCTCTGACTTGGCTGAAGACAGTTTCGCTATTTGTTGCGCAATGGACCAGAATTTGGACGATTCAAAACGCTGGGTATTGGACAGCGATTCGATATCACTTATAGATAAGCTGAAGGAACTCATTCAAGTTAACCCTTCAGACAAAGAGGCGAGTTCCAAGAAACTTGAACTCCTGGCGTCAGTCCATTTCCTGATCGATAGAAAACAGGGGCAGGAAGACGACGTCAACGGCATGGTCGCTACTCTTAAGGAATTTGACAAGCCTTTTGAGGCAAATGAGGTAATCGCGGCGCTCGGGGAGCTACATGACTATGGACTCCTTCCGTGATTCTCTGAGCAACAAAATCATAGTTGATGCGG
>JABGPF010000097.1:295-8754 GCA_018645065.1 Phycisphaerales bacterium | reverse complement strand
CATGGCGATATCCGTTTAGAAGAACGGGAGTGGCGCGTCATTGATACAGCTCCCTTTCAGCGGCTCCGCCAAATCAAACAACTCAGCATGAGTCACTTGGTGTACCCAAACGCTACTCATACAAGATTTGCGCACTGCCTTGGGGTTTTTCACGTAATGGGGCGAATTCTGGATATTGCAGAGCGGAACGGTATTCAGATATCCAAGGAAGAGTGTGCGGATCTCCGGCTGGCGGCAGTACTCCACGACATCGGACATTATCCATACTCACATCTGTTCGAGAAAGTGCATAAAGTAAAACTAACCGAAGAATTCGTCGAAGAAGACACACAGAACAGCTTAAACGCAGAGAAGGCTAGGATAACACAATCAGTACCGAAATATCCCGATCACGAAGAAGTCGGAAAACTTATTGTAACATCTCACAAAGACCTCGTTGAAGCTATTGGAGGGCTCGACCGCGCGAAACGTATCGCCGACCTATTCTCAGGAAGCAGTGTCGAAAACAAACAGCAAAGCAAATTGATTCATAGCAGTTTCGATATGGACAGACTAGATTATCCCCTGAGAGATTCGCACGCAACCGGAGTACCATACGGACAAATAGACTTAAACTACCTCCTGAACAATCTTAAAGTCAGCCCCGCAGGAATGGTCGGCATATCGGAAAGAGCACTACCCGCAGTCGAACACATGCTGTTGGGGCGTTTCTATATGCACCGCACCGTTTATTTCCACAAAACCACGTTTGGCCTGGAACAGGCCTGCGCCCAACTTCTTCGCAGGCTAAACCTCAGACACGAAAATGGAGGGGATCCCCACAATATGCCGAAAGACGGTAATTCCATAGAGGAACTTGTCCAGTCTGAAGACCTCTCGGAATTCACCGATGCCTACATCGACCAGATCATTCATCATGCGTGTCATGACGAAAATACCGTTGTCGCCGCACTAGCCCAAACCATTGCATCTCGACAACCACCCAAATTGCTGAAAGAAGTCAATGCTATACAGACCATTCAGAACCCCCAAGCCGTAGACATCGCCCTGTTTCAAAACAACTGTAGGAATAAATTAAGAACGCTGGCCGAAGATCACGCGATCCCCTTAGAACATTTCCTCTTCTGCAAGACTAACCCCTTACGTTTGGAGAAACGAGGACATCTCGTATCTGGAGAAGGCCTCCAAGACATGGCATCCGACGATAAGGAGATCACCAGAGTATTCAGGGACGATCAAGAGGAACCCATATCTGTTGTCGACATCAAACACAGCCTATTATACGAACGTGGCAATTTCACCTTCCACACATTGCGACTCTATGTCGTATACAATGAAAGCGATGCTGTAGAGAAGGTGGAGAAGCTACGTAATGCGGTTAAGGACTGGGACAAGTCATAGCAAACAAACTTGCTTGTATATGATACTACGGTAACTTTGCCCGAACGCCTTTGACTCGCATCTTTACGGTGCATGCTGCGCGCGACCCGGTTACGAAAAGAGTTTTCATATCCGCCCCGCCAAAGCATGCGTTTGTCGGGCGCATCGGTACGTCGATCTGTTCGATCTGCTTGCCCTTGGCGTTGTAGACCAGCACGGTTTTCTCTGTCAAGTAAACGTTGCCCTCGTTGTCGACCGTCATTCCGTCGCAAGCGACTAAGGCGAACTGCTTCTTGCCTGACAAGGCTCCGGACTTGCCGATATCGTATCGGTAGACCTTGCCGCCGCCATGATCGGCCACGTAAAGAATCTTCCCGTCCGGCGTGCCGACTATACCGTTGGGCTTCTTCATGTCGTCGATCACGCGGGTGATCTTCTTACCATCCGGCGAAAGGTAATACACGTGCTGTCCGTCCTGAATAACCTTGAATCTTCCGTAAACCGGGTCGCTGAAGTAGATCCCGCCGGCAGGGTCGATCCACAGGTCGTTTGGCTTGTTGAATTGCTTACCGTCGTACTTGCTCGCCAGCACGGTAACCTCACCTTTGGGCGTAATCGAAGTGACCCTGCCCCGGCCGCCCTCGCACGCCAGCAAATTGCCCTTGACGTCGAAAAACAACCCGTTGGCTGCGCCGCTATCTTTACGCCAGACCGACAATTTCCCGTCGATCGACCATTTATAGATCAAGTTCTTCGGGATGTCGGTAAAGAACACGTTTCCCTTTGCATCAACGGCCGGGCCTTCGGTGAACTTGTATTCACCGGACACTTTAACGGCCTTAGCGCCTGGCGCCACAACCGACTTGCCCGCCGACTCCGACTCAGAGGTCACTTCCTCGATCCATTTGACCATCGCTTCGGCGTAGCCTTCGGAGGCTCTGCTGATCGAGGGTTTACCGTCTTTCATGCCAGGGCCATGGTTTCCAACCGACATTAAAATGTATTTGGTGGGAACGCCGTTTTTCTTGCACGCTTCGTGATAACGCTGGGAGTTCTGGTACTTCACCACTCGATCTGTCTTGCCGTGGACCAGGAACGCCGGCGGCGTGTTCTTGTCAATCTGCTCATCGTTAGACAGCTTGACCACCAGTTCTTCAGACGGATTAGCGCCGAGCAGATTTCGCCTGCTGCCACCGTGGGTCAACTCCTTGCGCATCGAGATCACCGGGTAAATCAGGCAACTGAAACTCGGGCGGGCGCTTATCTTGTCAATATCGTCAATCGGTTTGCGGCCGAACGATTCGGCGTAATGAACGCTAAGCGTCGAAGCCACGTGCCCGCCAGCGGAGAAGCCCATAATACCGATCTTGTCGGGTTTAACGTCGAACTCTTTGGCGCGGGACCGCACAAGTCGAATCGCGCGTTGCACGTCCCAATGCGGGACCGGATGCTGGTACGGACGACAACGATAACTAACCATAAACACCGCGATACCGTTTGCGTTAAGCCACTTGGCCATCGGAATCCCCTCTGAGCCAATGCAAACCGCTCCGTACCCGCCACCACAATAGATCACCATTGCAGTTCCGGTTCGTTTTGCCTTGGGCGGTAAGTACACATCGCACGCTGGCACTCTGATGCCCCCGCGATTCCCGCCGGGGATCTTGTAGCTCCCGTCTTTGATCGCCTTGGCGGTGGCGGCGGCTTTTGCATCATCGCCGTCGCGCGCGCCTGGCGGGGTTCCGGGCCAGAGCAGGAAAGTTTCAGACGCCTTGAGCGTATCGGCAGCGTGTGTTACCGTTGCCGCGGCGAAGAGGATCAAACCGCATACAATCATTCGATAAGCAGCTTTTTTGTGCATTATGTTTTCCTTTTATTACTTTTTATCAGTTGCGGCTTGCAGCATTGCTTTAATGTTGTCCAGATCGCGTTGATCAGCTTTGCGTCGCATCTTCATGCGTTCGGCGCCCTTTTTCAATTCGCCTTCGTTCCAGGCGTTTGCTTCCATCGAGTCGCCGCAGAACGGGACCGCAAGATCGATCCACGCACACAGTTTATCCATCTCTTCACGGGTGAGTTTAACCTGGTTGTGGCCTTTCTCAAGCATGGTTATCATTTTGCTCCGCGTCGATCCACCGTATTGCGGCGGGATCATCGTGGGCACTGATGAGTTGCTGATCCAGTTGACCAGTTCGTTGGCCTGGGCCTGGTTGAACTGGTTCGGACCGCGCGACTTGGTGTTCGTCAGCGTTATATACGACTGAAGCCACTTGCGTTTGGCTCCTGCATCGAGCACCTCTTTACCGGTCAGATCGTAGTTCTTGCTCTTCTTCTTCGAGTCGGGATTGTGACACTTAATGCAATGCTTGTTGAGTATCGGCTGGATTTCTTTTGGGAAGCTGAATCCGCGTGGCGAGCCGTAGAAGGGTTTTAGCTTTTCCGGTCCGGCCTTCATCGCCTGGGCGACTTTCGCCATCGCCTTGGGCGTGTCATTTTTGTTCTCGTGGCACCCGACGCATGAAAAACTCTCACCGGGCATGAGCGTCGCCCACGATCGCATAGTCTGGATCACCTGGTTCTTCTCGTTCAGGGCCTGGAAATAAACCGGCGTGCGGGCGGGCGCTTCGAACATCGCCGACCCGTCTTCGTGCACCGTCGCGTCGCCGAGTATCACCTTAACGTCCCACGAACCGGTGCCCACGGAGATCGGCGTTATCACCGACGCCCCGCCGCCCTTGCCTCTGCTTGAATTCCGCCCGATGCTCATCTCGCGGAACCGCAACTCGACAACGCGAAGCTTCTTGATCGTCCCGCGGGCGATGCCCTTCAGGCCCGGGCCGAGGTAGATGTCCTGCAGGTAGAACCGCCCGGTATCCTTAGTGTAATCAACGCTCGACGGACGAACGTGCGGGACCTTGCGGGCGATCACCGGGATCGGCTGGCATGACGATATACGCGAGTCGGCAGCCAGCAGTTCACGCTTGCCGTCGTATGTCATAAAGTACACGTGAAACCGCATATGCTCTTTGTTATTGAAACCGCGCACGCCCCTTTCACGCAGGTGGTAGGCTATCGGATCGTAGCTGACCAGCAGCGTCGATTCATCCAGCGGATACGGATACTGATACATATCGCCGGTTTGCGCGTATGCGTCAGCCCGGCGATATGTCGGTTGCTTGCCCGAGGGCAGTTCGATAACGCCGGAGACGCCCTGGCGCCCTTTGGAGTTGTCGATCACGCCGAGTTTGCCGCACTGCGGGTTATGATGACCGCCGAGAGCGACCATAACTTTCGACGTGCCGGGAATTCCGCGCGGGTGGAAAAACGTCGTCGGCTCGAACGTGTTGTTACCGTAGTATTCGGTTTGTGCGGTCCCGTCGGGATTCATCTGCATGAGGCACTGGGTGTAGATCTGTGAACGATCGTTGTAGTCCCACCGCATGTAGACCACGCGGCCGTCGGGCATGACAGACGGGCTTAGCGTGTGGACCTGATCAAACCCAACTCGCCGAGCGAACTCACCGTCCTTGTCGCAAACGTAAAGGTTCGCAACGTCCGGGCCGGCGCAGTCAACCGATTGAATCACCCGCGTCGAATTAAACAGAATGTTCCCGTCAGGCAAATACACCGGATCGTAGCTGGCGCCGTAGTCATCGCCGCCGCCGGTTATCAAACGCGTCTTGCCCGTAGCCAACTCCCGCTCGTATATCTTGTAGAACCTGTCTTGCTTCCCGTCGCGCCAGGCGAACAGTACTCGTTTAGCGTCATACGACAATTCCGGATCGCGTATCGTCGAGTCTCTGTCCTCGGTTTTGATCAGCGCGGTGGTCTCGGCGAACTTACCGTCAGCCGTGGCCTCATTGGCCAGGTCCAGCATGAACAACCCGCCGTACTTATTGCCCTTCCACGTCGTGTATTCGGTGTAAGCAAAGAACCCGCCGCCCATATTGTGATGGCGCGCGAAGATGATCTGATTAGTTTTCGCCAGCAGCGACGCAAGGCGTTTCCGGCGCCGGATACGACAAGCCCTGGCGTACAGTTTGAGCCATCGCGGATCGTCCGGGCCGACTTGCGCCAGAGCGGCAAGTTCGGTGCGCAATCCCGCCGCTTCAGCGCCGCACTCGCCGAGAACCTTACCGATAAGTCCGCGTTCCAGATCCGCGTCGCGACCCTTCTTCAAGAAACCGCTCATATCGCCTTTACCGTCGAGGCGCCCGGCGACCCACTTGTCCATCTTGCCCGGCGAGTCCTGCATCAACCAGTCGGTCTGTCGTGGGAAATCTCGCCAGAACTCACGAGCCACCGCCGACGATAAATCGATGTCCAGCTTCAAACCGGCAGCGTGAATCGCAGTGCGGGTTGCCGTCATCGTCTCGGCCCAGTCGGCTTTGCGGGCGTACTTCGTGTCGGCGATTTTACGTGCGACTCGCACCGTCCGCCCAGGACGTTTATTAGCAGAGGGGATAACGCGAGGCTGCGATTTCGTGGTCAATCCAACGTCAATAAACTGCCCGCCCACGGTCTGGCGGCAATGAACGGCTATCAGGTTCTCACCGGTTTTAATCGCCTTGCGGGCACTGGGGTTAATCGCGAAAAGTGCATAGTTGTTGCGGTGCCCCTGACCGCTGGCGGCCAGCACACCGTTGATGTAAATCTCAAAACCCTCATCGTGAAACACCTCGAACGAAAGCTTATTTACGTTCAGGCCCTTGGGCGCGGTATACGTTGCTCGCATCCAGATATCGGGCGTCGACCAAGGCGTTTTCACAAGTTTTTTTAGCCTGCCCAACCGCCCAAACCCGCCGCAGCCAGTCTTCCAACCGCTGGCGACCTCCTGACCTTTGGCTCCCGGCATGTTCCACTGAGTTGGCGGTTTCTCGGTAGTATATCGCCAAGTCCCACCTACGCTAACGGCCTGTGCAGCCGAGCAGAACCAGAACGCCATCGTAATAACCGACAAACAAATCATCTTCCGCATAACAATTAATCCTGAGTGTAAGTATCGCAACATTGTAAACCAAATCCACCAACCAGCCAAACGCACGGCGGAGACAATTCTTTCCTGCACAACCCAAATCTCTCCAATCTTACCGGCCGCATGAAATCACTACGACACGCAATGATCGTGAATCGCCTATAACGCCTTGTTACCCGCCACAGGACAACACATTAACTTGTAGACACAAAACCCTCTTTTTTCCTGCCACCTCCAAAAACGCAGCTATTATGGATATAATATGACAATTCAGCAAGCACTCGATCAGGGCACAAATTACCACAATGATGAATTATGTGTTGATATCAGTGAAGAAAAACGCATAATTGTGCCGATAACCTCCAAAAAGGCAGTAATTATGGAAACAATACAACGTTTTTTCCCATTACCAAGCAGCAGCTTCTTCCTGTTCGGCCCGAGAGGAACCGGTAAGTCGACTTGGCTGCGTACATATGCACCCAAAGCCATCTGGTTGGATTTGCTTGACCCGGAGACCTACCGCACATACTTATCAAACCCTGAGAGGCTGAGGGAACTCATAGACGCAGCCCCCGATTCCGAGCGAGTGATCATCGACGAGGTGCAGAAGGTTCCACAACTTCTGGATGTAGTGCATCAACTCATCGAGGAAAAACACCGCCCGCTCCAGTTCATACTTACCGGATCCAGCGCGCGAAAGCTCAAACGTACAGGTATTGACCTCCTGGCCGGAAGAGCCCTTCTCAAGACATTCCATCCCTTTATGGCCGCCGAGTTGGGAGACCGCTTCGACCTGGGCCAAGCCCTACGGTTGGGCATGCTCCCTCTGGTGCTTGACTCCAAAGATCCGGAAGAAACACTCAAAGCATATATTTCACTCTACCTGCGAGAGGAAGTCCAAGCCGAGGGTCTGGTCCGCAACGTTGGCGGTTTTTCCCGATTCCTGGAGACCATAAGCCTGTCGCACGGAGCCCAGATCAATCTTTCAAACATTGCCAGAGAATGCCACGTTGGTCGCAAGACAGCCGAAGGCTTTCTGAATATCCTGGAAGACCTGCTGCTAGGCTTCAGGATCCGCCCTTTCACAAAACGCGCCCGTAGACAGATGGTTCAGCATCCTAAATTCTACTACATGGACACCGGAGTATTTCGTTCGCTTCGTCCAAAAGGCCCGTTGGACACGCCGGAAATGGTAGGCGGAACATGCCTCGAAGGATTGGTGGCGCAACACCTTCGTGCCTGGATAGCCTACAGCAAGAGTGACTGCGAGCTGTATTTTTGGAGAACAAAATCCGGACTGGAGGTGGACTTCATCCTGTACGGACAAGACACGTTCCTGGCGATCGAAGTCAAAAAGTCGCGATCAGTCTTCTCAACGGATATCCGCCCACTGGCGGAATTCAAGAAGGACTACCCGGAAGCTCAAGTCTGCCTACTCTACGGCGGATCGGAGCGATTGAAGATCAAAGACGTACCATGCCTTCCATGCGAAACGTTCCTGCGACACCTCATACCCAATGTCCAACCAACTGAAATACTGGACACTTTGCCCGGGCTCGTTTAAAGTTTTGGGCTAGAAATGAAGAACCGCACAAAGATAAAGATCAAATTATCATCCTATTTGCCTGGGCGAATGAACACCAGGCCGTTGGAGTCTGGCCCTACGTCGCCGTAGATCATGGCGTTGATTTTGTATGAGGCGCCGGTTTCGTATTCGGCGATTTTCACCGTGTATGTGTTGCCCTTGGACTTACCGCCTGTGTGTCCGTGGTGGGTGTCTTTGGCTATCGGGGCGCCGTCGTTTTTGACTACCTCGATCCCGTCGATATCCAAGCGATGCCTGCCGCCTGTGTAAAGGAACGTCACGGTGTAAACGCCCGGTTTGTTGATCAGGCCGGTGGCGTCGAAGGTGACCTTGCCAGCCTTTCGCGAGGCGATCTTGCCGGTTTTCCACTGCCCGATCTGCTTGCCGTGCTTGGCGTACTTGACGCTCTGGTCGACGTATTCGAACACCAGGCTGCTCTTACCGGCCGGGCCGATGGTGATGGCTTTGAATGTGGCGGATTTCGGGACGCTTACCGGCTTGGTCAGCTTGGGCGAGTCG
>JABGPF010000097.1:0-285 GCA_018645065.1 Phycisphaerales bacterium | reverse complement strand
TGAGTTATCGATCGTGTATCGCACCTGTCCGCCTTCGACCGGAGCACTGGCGCTGATGAGGGTCGATCCGTCGGCCTGCTTCTTTGCGGTCACGGCGGGCTCGGGCATGCGGTAGCTGTATCCCGACTGCGAATACCGCAGCAACATACGCCCCATACGAGCCGAGAACTTATCCCAGTCGCGTTGGGCCTTCGGTGTCCAGGTGACTTCCGCCAATGCAGCGCTGCGAGGCAGGGTGAGATATTCCATATACTTACCAGGCGTCTTAAGCATTTTGGACTTCTC
>JABGPF010000470.1 GCA_018645065.1 Phycisphaerales bacterium | reverse complement strand
CCCGCATCGAATCGGGCGTGGTGAAGGTGGTCCGCGAACCGATCAGTCTTACTGGCGTGGTCAAGCGTGTTCTTGATGTCGCCTCGCCCCAGGCGAAACTCAAGAATGTCGAGCTCGATCAACGTTTGGCTCCGGTTTTCTACCAGGTTGAAGCCGACGAGGACATGATTTATCAGGCGGCGATGAATCTCGTGTCCAATGCGATAAAGTATACGCCCGATGGCGGAAAGATAGTCGTGGAGGTATCGGTTGATGAACGGCGAGGCCTGGCGGTTTGCTCGGTCTCAGATGACGGTGCGGGCATTCCCGCCGGTGATCTACCGCATATTTTCGAGAAGTTCTACCGTGTGGATGCGAACAAGAAGTTGGCTAAGGGTACGGGCCTGGGCCTGACATTGGTTAAGCACATTGTGGAGAGCGTTCACAACGGAGGACTGGCGGTAACTTCCGAAGAAGGTCATGGAAGCACCTTCAGTTTTGAGTTGCCGGTTTTGAGCTGATCAACAATAAAAAAGGCATGGCGTCAATACGCAAGTAGCTATAGGAACAGGACCATGAGTAAACGAATAGTTGTAGCAGACGACGAAGCGCACATTCTGCACGTAGTTTCGATGAAACTCAGAAATGCGGGATACGAGGTGCAAACCGCTGAGGATGGCGAGGAGGCGTTGGAACTCTGCCTGGCCGATCCGCCGGCAATGCTGATTACCGACTACCAGATGCCTTATATGACTGGTTTGGAACTCTGCAATGCTCTGAGGCAGTCGGAGAAAACAAAAAACATCCCGGCGATGATGCTTACCGCCAGAGGATTTGACATCGAGCCTCCCGAGATGATCGAATCAGGGATAGCGACCGTTCTGCCCAAGCCCTTCTCTCCGCGGGAAGTACTCAGCAAGGTGGTTGAACTTATTGGCGAACCAGTAGAAATAGCCGTCGGAGTATAGCACCGAATGGATATGACCAAAACAGCCGCACTGCGTCACAACGCAATGCTTGAACGGGTAGCAAAGAACCTCAGTGTCCGCCTGGCGGATCTTGGGGTCAGGCTATCGGTGCGAGATGATGAAGGCGCTGGTGTTGAACCGGGCGGACCGCGCTGCGAGTTCTGCCAAGCGATCTGTGATGCAAATCAATCCTGCGATGTCGGTTCTGCGATAGTGGCCGATCGCGTTGTCGAAACGAGGAGTCCAGAATTCACCAGCAGTTCGATTGGGTGTTCGCTGGTGGTTCTTCCCGTTAAACGCAGACGCAGAGTGATCGGTTCCATCACCGCGTGTATGCCGCAGGCGGAAATGCTTGACGAAGAAAACCTTTCGATACTCTGCGATAATATGCAGTTGGATCGTGAGGTAATGGCCCGTCTTGGACGCGAAGCCTGCGAGAAAGCCGGGCTTTCTCCCGAACAACTGGCTGGGTTGCTCACGCAAATGCTCGATCTGGAAATGGCCTGCTGCACGAATACAGAAGAACTCGCCACGCTATCGAACAATTTGGCGACAACTTACGAAGAACTCTCGCTGGTCTATCGCATCAGCGGATCAATGACGCTTACTCAAACCCCCGAAAGCTATTTGCAAAATGTTTGCGAGGAACTCGTACAGGTTATGGGCATACGCACCGCAGCGGTGATCGTTTACCCGAATCCCGGTTCCGAAGCCGACGAGATGGTGATCACCGCCGGTGAATGCATGCTCGATAATGACGCCTTGTCGCTGCTGGCGTCAAAATATATGGTCCCGAGATTCGACGCCGATGACAGCGGGTTTGTTGACAACCACTTCACCCATCAGGAAAATGAATGGCCCGATGGGCGGGTTCACAGAATCGTATCGATCCCTCTGGTTTCCGACGGACCGCCATGCGGTATTCTGCTGGGCATCGATAAGATAGATCGCGAATTCGACAGTGTTGATCTGGAGTTGATGAGGTCAATCGGAAGTCAGTCGGCGGTGTTCCTGGCAAATAGTCGCCTTTATGGTGATCTCCAGGACCTGTTGATGGGCGTTTTGCACGCACTGTCGGCCACTATTGACGCCAAAGACCCCTACACCTGCGGTCACTCGCGACGGGTCGCTTTGATCTCTCGCAGATTGGCGGAGAAGATCGGATTCGACGCCAAGCATGTTCATCGGATTTACCTGGCGGGACTTCTGCACGATATCGGTAAAATCGGCGTTCCGGAAGCCGTGCTCTGCAAAGCCGGTAAGCTCACCGACGACGAATACGATCAGATGAAAAACCATCCGCTTTTGGGCGCCAAGATACTCGGCGGGATACGTCAGCTCGATGATATTATCCCCGGTATTCTGAGTCACCACGAGCGTTTGGACGGTAAAGGGTATCCCAATGGGTTTACTCGTGATCAACTATCCATGGACTCTCTGATAGTTGGTCTGGCCGACGCGTTCGACGCAATGACTTCCGACCGCGTTTATAGAAAAGCACTGCCTATAGACGTTGTTCGCGAGGAAATAGAGCGTAACTCAGGTATACAGTTTGAGCCATCGCTGGTCAAAGAGTTCCTTTCGTGGGACGTAGAAGGATTGTTGGTTGAGTTGAATGAACCGGCTGAAACAGTTATTAGTTGTGATGATCAGGGGAGTTTGAACTGATGAATATACCAGTTGAAGATTATGGACACGCAGTGCTCTTAAAGCCCAAGGGCGAACTTACCGAAGATACGCTTAGTGCGTTCCGTGAAGTAGTGAATCATCTGCTTGAAG
>JABGPF010000096.1 GCA_018645065.1 Phycisphaerales bacterium | reverse complement strand
CAGGAAATTTTTACACTGCTGCTGATCGGCGTGCTGATCGCCTCGGTTATCTCGTTTGTCGTTATGGGACTCCGGCAGTTGTGTCGGACCAATTCCCTGACACGCAAAGCTCACGAGATGGACTTGAAATTCTCTCCGAGCGATCATTTTGACGTTCCGCGGCGTTATGGTGACTTTTTTCTGGTCTCCGGTGGTCATGGTCCTCGAGCCTCTAATGTGACTTACGGGCATATTCTTGGCGCCCCGGTGCGTGCATTTGATTTTCGCTGCGAAATAGGGCACGCTACTCGCCGTATGACAAGGCATTACGCGGTGGTCGCCCTGAAGCTTCGTTCAGCGATCGGTAATTTGGTCATGCAGCACGTAGACGATGTCCAGGGTCGAGGGTTGCCCGAGGGAATGGGTACTCGAACGATCGAAAGTTGGTCTTGTCGCGGAGATTTGAAGTTGGCGCCGTTTTTGGCCGAGGCGTGTGAGGCGCTTACCGACCAGATTATCAGCGTAGAAGTGCGCCAGGACGTCATAATGTTAAGTGTGCCTATCGAAAAAAGACGCCAGGATTATACGCCATTGTTAGCGTGCGCAGAGCCGATTTTGAAGAGTATAGAAAATTGTTATGCCCAATGAATCCAAATTGCGATAAGTCAGCGTTGAAATTGTTTCGGTTTCATGGTACAAAACAGAATAAATTCGGGCTTAAATAACTTAGGCCCCACAGGGAGACGAACGTGCAAGGCAAGATATCTGTTCTGTTTGGTGCAATAAGCATAGTGGCGTTTGGTGTGGTGATGGCGGCTGTGATGATGATACCGCAGTCGGCAGCCCAGACTCAGACCAATGAACTTCAGGAAGCTGTTAACATCGCCTCACGCAGGCATGTGCAGGTGCTTGGTCAGTTGGCCGGTCCCATTGTTACGGTGGGCGACAAACTCCCGCCCAATTTCGAAGAGGGAACCGAGGCCAACATAAAGGTCCTGGGCATCACCGAGCAGAATACTGCTATTCCCGGAATCATTGACGGTATCCAGAAAGGTCTCAAAGACGCCATCACCGCTGCGCCCGAAGCCAACGCTGAGGCCAAGGCGGCTGCTTATGCGCTGATGGGGCAGGTTTTGTCGACTAAAGCGGATTATTATTTGCAGTCGTCGACCAACGCATCTTCGCAGGTCAAGCAGTTGATGTCGACTATCGATCGTGGAATACTTTCTGCACAGAGACGCCTGGGCAATATCAAGCAAATTGAACCTCGCACCAAGGTTAGTGAAGACAACAACGCTGCTAAGATGAAATCCGATGCAGACGCAAAGCTTGGGGAGCTTAAGACGGCCGTTGCTGCACAGGAAGCGGTTATTGCCGACCTCACTGCCAAGCGTAAGGTGAACATCGAGGATGCGACGAAACACAATAACGACGCCAGCGCCCTGAGAACCCGCAGCGCACTGGCGGTGGGTGAGGATAATCTCAAGCTTCAGGAAGAGGCGTTTGCGAAAGAAAAACTCGCTATCTCCGCCGCCCTTGACGCTGAAGATAATTCTGCGAAGATTGATGAAGCCAATGCCGCACTGGCTATGTTGAACCTGCAATTGAAAAGCGCCCAATCCGCCAGCGACTCCGCTGCTGCGATGCTCGCTGAGTTCGCCACGAGACGCAAAGAGGCCAAGGGAACCATCGGAGGAGAGATCCAAACGGTAAACGCCGCCGGTGCTGAACTGACCAAAAATGCAGAAGCCATGATGGAAATGTGCGGAAAAATTGACGCCGCACAAGCTCTTGCGATGACACAGTACACATCCGCTCTTGAGGCGATCGCTTCGATGACCGAGAATTCCGATGCGAATGATCCCGAGGCGATAAGCGCAAAAGCGAACATATTGCTGGGCCAGGCCTGGGCGTCGGTTTCGACCCTTTCGCTGCGTCAATCTGTTGGCGCGACTGGCGTGAGGCTTCAGTCGCTTTGGGAGAGGTTGTCCATCGAAGGTGAAGCCCCCAAGATTACGGAAATGGCTGCGTTCGCCAACACAGTCGAAGCTGGCAAGGCCGATGCGGGCAAGAAGTTTGGCCAGGCCGCTGCTCTCTATCAAGATGCGACTTCAAAAGCCGATCAGTACAAGTGGAGCTACCAACGTCGTGAACTGCAGGCCCGAAAGGCCAGCCATTGGCTCACAGGCAACGCTGACGATCAGTCGCGTGTGGAGCTTCTACAGCAGCAGCTCAGCGGTATGAAGGGCTTTCCGTACACAGATAAAGATCTTTAACCTTTAAAATAGTTGTACAGTAGCGATATTTTGTCTATGCGATACCGAACAACGGGCTGGTTTCGCGTCGGGTTGTGATGTGGGGTCAGTGCGTCAGTTTGTTATGTTGTGTATTGCCGTTGTTATTCTTCCGCTCGATAATATTAACAACAATCCATTTTGGTCTTTGTGAACTGGGTTTTTGAGGATATATTGGTGGTAGTGGAATGCGTGAGTTGTTGGGCCGGAATATCAACATCACGAAGGGCAGTGGGCAGATGCGCAAGTATGTGAACACATGTATGGAGGAGTTGGCAGGTGAGTTGTGTGCGGGACTCATACGCCTGCGTAGGGGTTATGTAGATGCTGCTGAACTTCTGATCAGAATTATCGAAGCCGAGCGTGAGTATCCCTTCGAGTTCATTTTTTTCCGATTGACCGGTTATCGACCAGCGCCGGGACAGGTCGCCGAGGGCATGTTTGCCGGAAAGGGGTTTCTGAGCGATCTACAGGCCCTCATGTTTGATGTCTGCGACAGCTTCGAACTGAAAGTCGACGATTATCAGGGCTCGGTTTTCGATACGCCTTCACTTGCCCGAAGATTCAATATCTCGACCAAAACGGTGCAACGATGGCGAAGGCGGGGCATGCCCTCACGCAGGCTCGTATTCCCCGACGGTAAACGCAGAGTCGCGTTCCTGGAAAGTTCGATCCAATGGTTTACAGATAATCATCTCAAGGATGTATCGCGATCGGTGAAATTCACACAAATGTCGAATCGCGAACGAGTCGATATCATCAGGCGCGCCAAGCGAATGGCGGGCTTCACAAGCTGCCGACTCAGCGATGTCGCCAGGCGTATCGCACGCAAGACAGGGCGTGCGGCTGAGACCATTCGATACACGATCAGAAACTACGATCTGAAACATCCGAACGATACAATATTCGCGGCCATGCCGAACCCGCTAGGTGATTTGGAGAAGTCGATGATCTATCGCAGTTTTCTGCGAGGGATACCGGTTCCGATGCTGGCCGACAAGTACCATCGCAAACGCGGAAGCATCTACCGCATTGTAAATGAAATGCGCGCCAAACAGCTTCTGAATCGTCCGATAAGTTTTGTGCCCAGCGATGAGTTTGAAGCCCCCGAAGCTGTCGAAAGCATACTGGGTGATAAAACGTCGGTGAAACGCACCGCTTCGGTGTCGAACCGAGCGGCCGGGCCACCTTCGGGACTTCCCCCTTATCTACAGGCACTGTACGATGTTCCTCTTCTGAGCGCCGAAGGCGAACGCCTTCTCTTCCGGAAGTACAATTTTTTGAAGTATAAAGCCGATTTCCTCCGTTCGCAACTTGATATAGATCGCGTTCGAACCTCGCAGCTCAAAGAGATCGAGACGTTTCTGGTGCGTGCGAATGTGGTTAAGGATCGCATTATTCGTTCGAACCTGCGGTTGGTGGTTTCTATCGCCAAGAAGCACGTAGGCGGCGCCCAGACGCTGTTTGAACTGATAAGCGACGGGAACGTGTCGCTTATGCGAGCGGTCGAAAAGTTCGACTACTCTCGCGGATTCCGTTTCAGTACGTATGCGTCATGGGCGATTATGCGGAATTACGCTCGCTCGGTGCCCAAGGAGCGGTACCAGTTGGATCATTTCGCCACGGGGCACGATGAGTTGCTCGATATCGCCGCCTCGTTGCGTACGTACGATCCGAACGAATTGAACATGAACGAGTTGCGGGAAAGCATTGAGGTTGTCCTGGCGCAACTCTCGTCGGTTGAGAGGTTGATCGTGACAGATCACTTCGGGCTCGACGCTACGAATCCGCAGAAGACCCTGGAAGTGCTGGGGCGTGAATTGGGGATATCCAAAGAGCGAGTTCGGCAGATCGAAATTCAGGCGATCAGGAAGCTTCGCAATATCATGTCTCTTGACGGCAACGAGATGGTTGTTTAGGCGCCGGGGGGGCAAACAGGAACATTGCGCCAGCCAGCGCTACGCACGCAATCATGAACAGCCCGCGTCTGGTTTTTGTTTGTGCGAGTTTATCGGCGAGGTCCAGGCGCCATCCGGTCGGTTCCGGTACGGACTTAACTTCCGGGGTGTGGAAAATGTCGCCCTTTACGGTACCCTTAGCCAAACGTTCGGTCAGTTTGTGATCGTAGGGTATCGCGTTTATCGAGCGTGCGCGTAGGGCGATTGTGTGCTTTGCGTCTTCATTTTTGGGCATCGCGTCGGCCACCGCGTGTTCTGCGCGAACGGCCTGGGCCCATGCGGGCATAAGGACGAGGGCGGCGATGATTACCATCGCCAGCCCCGCCAATATGAAAAATCCAAATCCGCGTCCGATCGCTCTACTCAATCGCACGCCTCTTGAGTTATTTTCAGCCTCTGTTCCAGGTTGCTGCGCCATAAATTGCCTTGCCTGCCAACTGCTCTTCGATTCGCAGCAGTTGGTTGTACTTGCAGACTCGGTCGGTTCGGCTGGACGATCCGGTTTTGATCTGACCGGTGTTCAGCGCGACTGTAAGGTCTGCAATAGTGGTGTCTTCCGTTTCACCGCTGCGGTGGCTGACCACCGCGGTCATTCCGTTATCCTGGGCCAACTTGATCGACTCCAGCGTTTCGGTGAGCGTACCGATCTGGTTAAGTTTGATCAAGATGCTGTTTGCTGCTTTAAGCTCGATACCCTTTTTCAGGAAATCGACGTTCGTTACGAACAGATCGTCACCGACGATTTGGATCTTATCACCGAGTTTGGCGTTGAGTTTGACCCATCCGTCCCAGTCGTCTTCGCCCAGTCCGTCTTCGATGCTTCGTATGGGGTATTTTTCGCACCAGGAAGCCCACAGATCGATCATCTCGTCGCAGGTGGCCAGACGGTCCGGATCGCTCTTGAAGAAGCGGTAGCCTTCCTTACCGACCGCTCGTGCTTCGTTGACCAGTTCGCTGGCGGCGGGGTCCAGAGCGATCCACATATCCACACCGGGCTTGTATCCGGCTTTTTCGATTGCCTGGCAGATAAGTTCGGGCGCTTCGTCGTTGGTTTTGAGGCTCGGGGCGTATCCGCCTTCGTCGCCAACTGCGGTGTTGTAACCCTTTGCTTTCAATACGCTTTTGAGGGCGTGGAATACTTCTGTGCCCATTCTCAGGCCTTGCGAGAATGATTCTGCGCCCCAGGGCTGGACCATGAATTCCTGGAAGTCTACGGTTCCGTCGGCGTGCTTTCCACCGTTCAGGATGTTCATCATGGGCACGGGCAGCGTTACTGCGTCGTCTCCGCCGATGAATGCGTAGAGGGGCAGGTTCTGTGAGTTGGCTCCGGCGTGTGCGACTGCCAGTGAAACACCGAGTATTGCGTTGGCGCCCATGTTCGACTTATTGGGCGTTCCGTCGGCGGCGATCATCGCGTTGTCGACGGCGGCCTGGTCAAGTGCGTCCATCCCGATAACCGCTTCTGCGAGTTCCTTATTAGCGTTTGCTACTGCCTTTAGAACGCCTTTTCCGCAGTAAGCGTTCGCGTCGCCGTCGCGAAGTTCAGCGGCTTCGTTTTCACCGGTGCTTGCGCCCGAGGGCACAGCGGCGCGTGCGAACGTGCCGTCTTCCAGAGTCACGTCTACCTCAACGGTGGGGTTTCCGCGTGAGTCTAGTATCTGTCGTGCTATTACTTCTTTGATCTTGGTGGACATTATTGGTTCCTTTAGTATTCTATCGGACTGCTTTGGGAAGTTCCCTTAGTGATTTCGCGCAGCATTGCGTGAGAAAGATATGTTAAGGATTATTGTGTGATTTTCAAGTGTGTCTTTAATGTATCTTTCGGGTGGTTTTCAGCGCAGTGATCATGCGCTGTTGCGGTTTAGTGTTTATATCGTTGTTCCGGTGCGGAGTTTGGCGTGTTTATCAGCGGAGCAGTTTTGAAATATCCTGCCATGTGACGAACACGAAGACAAACAGTATCATCGCCAGTCCGATATATTGTATGACGTTCATTACCGAGACGGGCAGGGGTCTTCCGCGAATTTTTTCAATGATCAGGAACATCGCGTGCCCACCGTCGACCACGGGGAAGGGCAGGAAGTTGATAACCGCCAATGACACCGAGATCATGGCCATGAAGTACGCGAAATCGAGCATGCTTCGTCTTCCGGCCCGGATTGCCAGATTACCGATACCCACCGGTCCTGCGAGGTCTTTTGGCGAGACCGTTTTCATGACCAGGCTTCTCAGTGTGGCGTAGCTGGTTGTGATGAAGAACATCGTTTCTCTACCGCCCCAAGCCAGTGCGGCCACAGCCCCTCTGGGCGAACTGGGGTCCCGTAGAGTCGTATAACCCCACGGTTTTTCCAGCAGGGTGGCGGTGTAGTTGGACTTGTCGAATATCTTCTGCGAGAGTTCATCAATGGTTTTGGGTGTGCTGTTTGTTCCGCGTCGGATCGTTAGCGTAACTTCCTTGTCCTTCAGTTCGCTGAGTGCGGTAAGCAGGTCGGCCCAGGTCTTTACGTCCGTATCGTTAACCTTTTCGATCACGTCGGTGCTGGTTATTTCCAGCTTTGCCGCCGTTGAGTTCTCTCTTACCCCGCCGACTACGAGATGTTCCTGATCCAGCGTGACAATAACTCCGAGCACGGCTTGTTTGCCTTCTTCCTGCTTCGGTTTGATTTTCACCGGTGGTTGCAGTTTACCGTCTCGCAGTACGACGATATTGGCTCCGTCGGCGGCGAATTTATTGTTGAGCTCCCTGAGTTGCAGGTGAGTGGGCGCCGAGTGGTTCCCGTAGCTGACTATGACGTCGCCGGCTTGCAGCTTTGCTTTATCGGCCGGTGACCCCTCAGCCACCGCGCTGATCTTCACGCGGGGAATCATGCCCAGTATGTCCAGGAATTCCTTGGTGAGCCCGGTTTTGCTGCTGTAAGACGTGTTTACCAGATCCGCAATGGGTATCTCGCGTTTGGTCTTGTCCTTGCCTGGGCCTGTCATGACCGTGATTTTCTTGGTCTTATCATCGAGCGACGCACCATTTCCGAGCACGGTCGTGCCGTCCTTGAGGAAGAATATATTGGTGTTGGTGATCGTCGGTTGAAACGTCGGCAGTTCGACTTGCTTGACCTGACCGTCTACATTCCGCTCCACGGTGATCTTCACGGATCGGCCGCCAAGGGTCTTTTCAATCGCTGTTATGTCCCAGTTATGCTTAATCGCACGCCCGTTGACACTAACGATTTTGTCGTCCTTCTTGAACGATTCGTTAGTTGCCTCGACGTAATCTCCCCAGCGGTCTATTATCGTCGACGGGGCGGGTTTAATTCCGAATGCGGGTATATTGCCTCCCGTTCCGCCCGGGCTTGGAGCCATCGCCAAACCGATGACGACTTTGCCCTTGAGCACCTTGTCGCCCACGACTCGCTCGATCCCGAGGGTGTACTTGTCTGTTATGTCAGACAGCGCCGCCTGCATTACAACCTGTTCAAACTTTGTTATATCCCTGCCCAGAATTTTCAGCATGAGTCCGTCGCCGTCGATCGTTTTGATGCGGTCGCCCGGCATGAGATTCTTCGACTGCTCGCTCGGATAGTCCGAAGATTTGGCGTCGATGGGCTCACCCGACGCATCGAGCCATGTGATTACCGCTTCACCGGCCGGTAAGTTCGGAACCGTACCGCCGATGACAGGCGCATTTTCAGGCTTTCCGATCATACCGATGATCACAAACATAATCGCTGCGAATATCACGTTCATGATAACGCCCGCCGATATCACCGCGAACCTCGCGCCTACCGACTTGCTGGTGTATGATCGCGGGTCGGGTTCTTCGTCTTCTTTCAGCGGGGCGACGTCTTCCTGCCCCAGCATCTTGACGTATCCGCCCAGCGGGAGCAGCATTATCGAGTAGTCAGTCTCCTTACCGCGATAACCGCACACTCGCGGACCGAAACCAATTGCGAATCGTTCGACTTTGATTCCTACGGCTTTGGCGACTAGGAAATGCCCAAGTTCGTGCACAAACACAACTGCGCCCAAGCCAAAAATGAACAGAAAGACCGGCCAGATCCATTCTGTGAAAATCGAAACTATCTCTTGCATAAATATTTCCATCGGTACCTCGGGTGTAATCGTCTGCCTCAGACGATCTGTTCGGTGATCTGTCTGCGAGCCCACTGGTCGGCCTTTATCAAGGCCTCTAATGTTACTTCGTCCACAGCGGGGGTGTATTTTAATACTGTTTCAACAAGTTCTACGATCTGACCGAAACAAATGTTCCCATTAAGGAATGCTTCGACCGCCGCCTCATTGGCTCCGTTGAGCACCGCGCCTGCCAAACCGCCTCGTTCTATCGTCTCAAAGCCCAGGTCAATCGCTCTCTGGAACCGCGGTGACAGTGGTGCGAAATTTAGCGTTCCGACACTCGCCAAGTCCAGCGGAGGGGTGTTTCTCACCGGTCGGTCGGGGTAGTGCAGGGCGTATGCGATAGGCGTTGTCATGTCGGGCTGGCCTAGCTGGGCGATTACTGATCCGTCGCAAAACTCTACGTACGAATGAATTATCGATTCGCTGTGCTGCACGACGTTGATCTGGTCGACCGGTAGATCGAAAAGCCAGTGTGCCTCGACTATCTCCAGGGCCTTGTTCATCATAGTGGCCGAGTCGATCGTAATCTTCCTGCCCATCGCCCAGGTCGGATGCGCCAGGGCCTCGTCGACGGTGGCCTGGTGGGCTTTCTGGTCGTCCCAGTCTCGCAAGGCTCCGCCTGAGGCGGTTATTGTGATACTGCGAACCTCGGACCGCTTACCGGACGCCAGGCATTGGAAAATCGCCGAATGCTCCGAATCCACCGGAAGAAGGTCCAGATTCGCCTTCTGGACCGCCGGCATTATGATCGTCCCAGCCATTACAAGCGTTTCTTTATTGGCGATAGCAAGGGTTGCGTTGCATTCAATTGCCTTCAGCGTGGGCGCCAGCCCGGCTGAACCCACCACGCCTGACAGCAGGATATCGGGCCTTACCGCCTCAATGAGGTTCGTCATGGCGTCTAAACCGGTAAAAACGCGGATATCTTCGTCCAGATCGTCGCGGAGTTTGCTCGCCTGATCGATATCGCTGAGGGCGATGGCTTCTGGTTCGAACTGGCGGGTCTGGTCGCTTAGCAGTTCTGCGTTGCTCCCTGCGGCCAGGGCGCAGACTTCCAGATCGGCGGAGTCTTTTATGACATCCAGCGTTTGTTGGCCTATGCTGCCGGTTGAGCCCAAGATGGCTATGCGTTTGATATTCATTGGATTGAGCACCCGCCGGATGGCGGAATATATACATCTTAGTCAAACCGACCCGCCGAACAAGGTAAAACCTCCGCATAAGAGAATCACGACGGGTGCTTGAGGGCGGTTGTCCGAACGGCGCGCGTCGTAGTGTCGTGGTTGCGGGATATTGATCGGTGTGCATTTGGTGCGTATAATCTCAGGGATTGTCGATAGTTCTTGTCAGGTGTTGGTGCTTTGTCGCCGATGTATACCTGTACAAGAGATTCGTGTTTTAATAAGGTGACTTAATGGGTTTGGATAATCGGACATACTGTCGAGAAGATCAAGGCGGCGGATACGGCGGCGCTGGTGGTGGGGGCGGTGGCTTTGGCGGCGGTATGCGCGCCGGTCAGTTGCCCAAGCCCTCTCAGGCCATTACGGTGCTGCTGATTGCTAATGTTGTGATCTTTCTCCTTCAGCATATTCGAGGTGTCAGCGAGTATTTGATGCTGTTCCCGACTCGCTGGTGGTTTGTATGGAACTACATTACGTTTCAGTTCGCTCATGGCGATGTGATGCACTTGTTTGGTAATATGCTCGGGCTATACATGCTGGGTGGAGTGCTTGAGAGGGCCTGGGGGGCTAGGCGATTCGTTATCTTCTACCTGACCTGCGGAATATTCGCCGGACTATGCCACCTCGGCATAACCTATGTGAAAGGCGGTTCTCCGCTACCTCTATTGGGCGCCTCAGGCGGTGTTTTTGGTATTCTTGCTGCTTGTGCGATTCTATTCCCGCACATCAAACTTATTGTGTTCCTGTTCCTTGTGCCCATACGGTTCATGGCGATATTGTTACTGGCGTTGGGTGCATACTATATGTTGCTGGGCGGTGGCGGGAATACCGCTCATGCAGCCCACCTCGGAGGGGCGGTGATGGGTGCTTTTTGGGTCTGGGGCCTGCCCAGGCTTCAAGGCGCAGCCGGGGAGGCGAGCCTGAAACGAAAACAGGGCGCCTGGGACCGCAAAATGAAACAACGCGCTGAAGACCAGTCCGAAATCGACCGCATACTCGATAAAATCAGGGCACAAGGACTCAACAGCCTCTCACGAGGCGAAAAACATACCCTCCAACAAGCCACCAAACGCCAGCAGGCCGATGAAGATAAGGCCCACCGACTCTAGGCGCTGGGAAAACTATCATGAAGTACGTTTCAACACGAGGGCGGATCGAACCGCTCGAATTCCAGGACGCGGTGATGATGGGGCTGGGCGACGACGGCGGACTTCTCGTCCCTCAGCAAATACCGAACGTCGCAGATCGCCTTGCCGACTGGGCGAAACTACCGTACCCCGAACTGGCGTTCGAAGTTATAAGCCTGTTCGCCACCGACATTCCCCGCGACGATCTGCGCGACCTGATTAACCGCTCCTACGTGGGAACGTTCGATTCGGACCCCGAAGTCGCGCCGATAACGCCCGCCGGCGACATGTTCGTTATGGAGCTTTGGCACGGGCCTACAATGTCGTTCAAGGATGTGGCGCTGCAGTTGCTGGGCAATCTGTTCGAGTACATTCTCGCAAAACGCGGCGGCAAGCTGAATATAGTCGCCGCCACCAGCGGAGACACCGGAAGCGCCGCGATATGCGGAGTACGAGGGCGGAAGGGCGTCAACATATTCGTGATGCACCCTGCCGGGCGAGTCTCGCCCATCCAGGAACGCCAGATGACATCCGTCCTGGACGCAAACGTGCACAATATCGCAATCGACGGAAGCTTCGACGATTGTCAGCGGATCATGAAGACCCTGGCCTGTGATCTGGAGTTCAAGCAGACCTATTCGCTGGGAGCCGTTAATTCGGTGAACTGGGCTCGCGTGCTGGCCCAGACGGTTTACTACTTTCAAGGCGCCTTCAAACTGCAACGCTTAACCGGGGCTGCGACTATCCGCGCGTGTGTGCCTACGGGCAACTTCGGCGACATACTCGCCGGTTGGTACGCGATGAAAATGGGCGCCCCGATTTCGCAGCTCGTCCTGGCGACTAATCACAATGATATCCTGTCGCGGTTCTTTAACTCGGGCGTTTACAGCGGCGGGGATGTGCATCATACGCTGGCTCCTGCGATGGACATCCAGGTGGCCAGCAATTTCGAGCGATACCTTTATCACAAAGTCGGCGACGATCCGGGACGATTGAGTTCGCTGATGCAGCAGTTCGCCGATACCGGTTCGTTGCAGATCGACTGCGAATCGCCCGGAGTTGTCGACTCGATATTCCGCGCCGGTTCAACCGTTGATGACGACATCCTGGCTGCGATTCGCGATTGCTATAACGCAAACGAGTACCTGGTCGACCCGCACACCGCGTGCGGATTGTCAGTGATCGGCTCGGGCGAATTTGATCGCTCGGTCCCGACGCTGTGTGTCTCAACGGCCCACCCAGCCAAGTTCCCCGACGCCATAGAACAGGCCACCGGGCAAGATTTGGCGCATCATCCAGCCATAGACGCTCTGGACGACTTGCCCACACGATGCGAGCCTATCGCAAACGATCCACAAGCCGTCGCAGATTTCATAGTCAAAACGATACAACAATAAAACGAACACACAAAGGACTGTTTGATGACCAATAAAAACACAAAAATTGCGATAATCGGAGCCGCCGGTCGCATGGGGCAACGAATCGCCGCACTTGCCGCCGAGAACGACGCGTTCCAGATAGTCTGCGCGACGGAGTATTCCGGCTCGCCCGATCTGGGCAAGGACCTCGGCCAGGTCGCCGGTGTCGGACCGCTCGGTGTCGAAATCACCGACGAACTGACCGGCGAGAAACCGGATGTCGCGATCGACTTCTCACTGCCCGACGGAACGATGAAGTTTCTTGCGCCATGTCGCGACGGCGGGATCGCGATGGTTATCGGCACGACCGGTCTGACCGCCGAGCAAGAGGCGGAGATCGATGACGCGACGAAGGTAATCCCGATCGTCAAAGCCGGTAATTACTCGCTGGGCATTACCCTGTTGTGCAAGCTGGTTGCAACGGCGGCGAAGGCTCTCGGCGAGAATTACGATGTCGAGATCACCGAGACACATCATCGGTTCAAGCAGGACGCTCCCTCGGGCACTGCGATCATGCTTGCCAGGAGCGTCTGTGACGGCGAGGGCAAGGATTACGAAACGTCTGCTGTTCACGGCCGCGAGGGTGAGGCGCCGCGTCAACCCGGCGAGATCGGAATGCACGCGATACGCCTCGGCGACACGATTGGCGAGCACACAGTATCGTTCGGCAGCTTGGGCGAGACGGTAACGCTAGGCCACTCAGCCCACACCCGCGACACATTCGTACGCGGCGCCCTGCACGCAGGCCAATGGCTCCAAACCGCAACCCCAGGCATGTACGACATGGCCGACGTCCTGGGCCTGTAAAAACGCCCCGCACCAGGGACGAGCGATTTCAGAATACATTCGATCCCGATGTGTGCGACACTAAAAAGGGCAACGACAACGGCTTTTCCACCACGGATGGCACGGATAGCACGGATGGTTACGGCATATGCTACGGATTCCCACGGATGGTCATGCCCAACGATCTGATGCATGGAAAGGCGATACGGCGTTTGGGACTTAGGCAAACTCTTGCCGCTGCCTCCTATCAGTCGTCATCCGTACCATATCGGCCGTTTGCTGTTTGCCGTTGTCGTTGTCGTATCTAAATCCGTGATATCCGTGCCATCCGTGGTGGAAAAAAGCCGTTCGACGTTGCCGTTGTTATTCGTCGCGGGCTTGTTTGCGATATTCACTCGGCGTCATTTCTGCGTGTTTGCGGAAAAACCTGTTCAGGCGGGTCGGTTCGCGGAAGCCTGTCATCTGTGAGACTCGAATGATCGAAAGATCGGTCTCGGCCAGCAGCTTCTTGGCCCGGGCCATGCGGATATTCTGAATCTCCTGCCCGGGCGAATGTCCAATGGAGTTTCTGAAGTGTTTTTCGAGGGTCCTGCGGTTTATGCCCAGGTTGATGACCAGCTCCTTGACGGAGACTCCCTCGCAGGCGTGGGCCTGAATAAACTCCATTGCGAGGCGAACGTCGCCGAACTCCGGTGGTTTACGTATGCATGTCGTTTCTCGTTCGATGATCTCTGTCGGTGGGATCAATTTTGCTCTGGACGGCGCCTTCCCGCCGTCCATCAGGCGATGGAGCAGTTTCATCGCCTCGAAACCCACACGATCATGCGGGGTTTCCACGCTGGAGATCGTCGGGTTGTGCGAACGGGAGACCGTCAGATTCCCCGTGCCGATAATCGCCACCTCGCCCGGAATATCGAGCTCCAGTTCCTCGCATATCCAGCAGACCGCCCGTGCGTGCAGATCGGTTACCGCAAACACCGCCAGCGGTTTCGGAGCCTCGCGCAGGAAACGCGTCATTGCGACGTCCTTGACGGCTTGATCAAGGTCCTCGACTGAACCCCTAGGCCGCTGGGCAAGATCACAGGACAACAGTTCATGCCCTTCGGCCCGCAGTAGCTTTTCGAGAAACTTGCGTTGTTGGGCGCCTCGCGGGTTTAGAGTATCGGAAATAAAAGCGAAATGTTCATGTCCCTGCCTGATGAGATATTCCATAGCGGTCCGCATCAGTGCATTGTTGTCGGTGCAGACTATCGGAATCTTCGGATGACGCCATTCGTTGGTCAGGCTGACGACCGGCACTCCGCCCAGACCGAACCAGCGGTGCATCGCATCGATTTCGTCCTTGTAGGCGCCCAGGCAGGCGATAATCCCGTCGGCCTTACCGGTCCAGGGCGGGGGGGGCGATGTGTTGTCCAGTTGAAACGCCCTCATGAAGCGGAAGTCACGCAGCACAAACTCGTCGGAGTTTTCAAAATATCGCAAGACGCCTTCCATCCGCCGGTTGGCCATTTCCTGCCAGGCCATCGAACTGAAACCTATGATGCGTTTTTCTGCACGATTTTTCATCATCGAATCCTTCTGCAAGCTCAGAGATACGAACTCTATCTGACGATCCGAATAGTGTACACCCAAAAGTCGACCGTTCGCAATAATACAATAAAGCTGTTCGCATAATGGTAAGGTGCTTCGCAAGAAAAAACGCTAAGATGCGTTACCCTTTACTAACACGCAAACTTACAGGAGTAGATAAATGAAGTCAAAAGTGTTCGTTCTTATTACAATGATCTTCGGTATGGTTGGCTCGGCAAGTGCTCTGGATCTGAAGTCGATCACCGCCAAACCTACTGCAAATGCCCCGCAGTTCAAGGACAAGAAAGTATGGGCTTCGCTTGTCGGCGACGAGTACTTTCTCAAGCAGAAATGGGAGAAAGGTCGCACGTATATCTGGAACATCCAGAAGAGCATTGAGGCAAGTAAAGGCTCACGTCGTCGCTATGGCCCGGAAGGTTTTCACCCGGACAACTGGATAGATGCGGCTACGGGCAAGCCCGCCACGGAGCTGCCGGACATGAACACCGACCTGATCCTCCCGGACAGTGAAACGCCCTACAAAGCTTCGCTTGGCGGCGCCGACAAGAAGGGGGCGTTCTGTCGGCATGTGACGGTCGGTAAGAATGCATCGTTTTCATCATGGGGCGCTCGCCACCATCGATTCCGCTTGTTCGGAAACCTCTGGATACGCCCTGGCGGTTCGATGAGAACGGGGCAAGGCACGATCGTGTTTTCAGGCGATAAGCACACCTTCTTACGCTATGACTGGCCGGAAGACGGCGTGCTGCGAAAGCTCCATAAAGACCGGGCCGTTTCGCCCTACAAGAAGGACGGCGAAATCATCCAAACACCGTGGAACGCGAACAGAATCGGCACGTATATGGCTCACGATAAAACCAAAGACAGCTCCACGGAAGTAGTCGGGTTCGCTAGCATGGGCGACGAGGTAGGGATCAAATCCGGCACGTTTATCGTCGGACGCGACAGCCGATTTGTAACCATAGGTCCGTCGTCGGTTTCGATCAACAAGGACGCCAAAGTAGTTCTCATGGACGGAGCCCAGTGCTCCCACGGGCAAAATCAGTTCGTGAATCGAGATTGGGGCGTTCAAACAGGTGGTCAAGTCAGCGGCGGAACTCCGGACAGGCCGCTAAAACGCGACGCCTACATGGGCGTTGGATACCGCAACTGGATGAACCTGCCCATTCCCCAGAGACCCAACGACAAGAAGGAACTTCCCACCACGGCCGATGGTACAAAACTGTACTACGCGTATCTCGGAGCCAACGCCATGGTCAAAGGCGACCTGATTGGTTACCCCGCCAAGGGCAGCGACGCTCGCCTGGTTGTCTGTTGGCAGCGGATATCAAGCGGCGGGGCGGGAAGCTGGGGCCGGACCGACGAAGATTTCCAGAAAGTGTTTCCAAAGATCGCCCCGAAGATCCGGATTGAGATCGCCGCGAGTGCGAAAATTGAAAATGTCAGATTCGACGACCTGCCTCGCGGAGGTATTGTAACTTCGGGCGATGACATATTTAAGAACTGGAAAAATGTAACGTTCGGAGACGCCTGCCTCAGCAAGGATCCCAAGGAGCTTATCCGAAAGTTCAATCCCAAAGACAAGAAGCAATTGGCGCCGGAAAAGAAGTATATTTCACTGTAAGCCCTGCAAGCCGAAAATACAGAAAGGCACATTAACCATGAAGCAACTAATTATTGCATTCGTTATCGCGATCGCCCTGCAGGCGACTACTGTTCAGGCCCAGTACGATCCGCATCCGAAGAAGGTGACGTACACCGAAAACTTCCGCGGGCAGTTTCACTTCAGCCCGAAATCCGAATGGATGAACGATATTAACGCGCTGATGTACCACGACGGCAAGTACCACATGATTTATCAGTGGGGCAAGAAGATCCGCCACGGCGGATACGCCACCAGTAAGGACCTGATCCACTGGAACGATGAAGGCGTCGCCCTGATTCCGCAGAAGACATTCCTGCCGAAAAAGACCATAAACGTAAGCGGAAACGAGGTTTATTCCGGTTGCGGGGTTGTGGTCTCCGGCGAGACGGTCGAGAAGATCACTGGCTCGAAGAAGGAAGCCATGGTCGCCATCTACACCGGTACGGCGTGCGGAACATGCCTGGCCTGGAGCAATGACGGCGGGAAGACCTGGCACGACTACAAAGCCAACCCCGTCGCCAATCCGACCAGGGGTACTAGCCCGCGCGATCCCCACGTGTTCTGGCATGCCCCGAGCAAAACATGGATCAACGCGATCTACCAGGGAGGAACCACGTTCTACGGATCCAAGGACCTGATCAAATGGGAGAAACTCAGCAATATCAGGTTCGGGTACGAATGCCCCGACATCTACGAGCTTCCGCTGGACGGCGACAAAAAGAAAATGAAGTGGGTGCTGCAAGACGCCGACGGTTCCTATCTGGTCGGGCAGTTTGACGGTAAACAGTTCATCAAGGAGCAGGAAGCGGTGTTGATGGATAACGGCCGCGACTTCTATGCCGCCCAAACGTTCTTCCGACCTAACATGCCTACCGATAAACTGCTGCAAATCGCCTGGAACGACCGCTGGAACGGCGGCGTTGGCGAGAAGGGCTGGGAGCGGAATGCGACGATTCCTGTGGTCGTGGGACTCGTGAGCTACGATGGAGCGATGCGTATCACGCGAACTCCGATCGAGGGGCTAAAGAAGCTCTACAAGGGCAAACCCACAAAGCTGGACAAGCAGATCATCAAGCCCGGCGCGAACATCCTCAAGGATGCCAAATCCAAGACCTTTGACATGACTGCGGTCTTCGATCTGAACGATACAAGCGCCAAATCGATAGACTTCCGGATCGCCCAGATTGCCTTCAAGTATGACATCGCCAACAAGCAGATGTGTGTCGGACTTCCCAGAGGCAAGGCGAAATACCTGAAAAAGAACCTGACTCTCAGCCCGGACAAGAACGGAATATTGACTATCCGCATGCTTGTCGACTGGGCGCAGCTCGAGATATTTTCCGCCGGCGGAGTCTTCTCGGCGTCGTATCACCTGCCGTTCAAGCCCGGCGACTCCAGCCTCGGCCTGACGGTAACCGGCGGCGACGTTAAACTCGTGTCGATGACGATGCATGAGGTTGGACGAATCTGGCCGAAGGCCGAAAAGGAATAGCTCCTGGCCTACGCGTTACCGAATCGAAGTTTTCATCAGTAGAGGATTGCGTATGTCGCGATTATCAGTGTTGTTATTGCTTGTGTCGCTCGCCGGCTGCGGGGCGCCTGATCAGTCGTTTGTCCTGGGCGCCCCGGAGACGATTATCTCCCAGCAGCAGTTCAGCGCCGCCAGCGTGCGCGGTGTTGATGCGAGTATATACGCAGTCGCCGACAAGGACGACGCGGCGTGCAAATGGTTCTTCACCAACCGTTTCAAGCTGGTGCACACCATAGGCCCGAGGGATAATCCGATGGCCCAAGTGATCGTAAACGGCGGTGACATCCAGGGCCTGCCCGATGCTTACAAGGACACGCGGCTGGGCTTTGAAGTTGATCGCCGCTGGGGCAACGCGAGCTGGATAGCCAATGTCTATCGCGATCCGAAAACCGGGCACATCCTCGGCTTTGTGCATTTGGAGCACCATGCCCGGGACCGCGGCGAGGTTTACTTTCGCTTCGGGCTGGCGATCTCGAAAGA
>JABGPF010000469.1 GCA_018645065.1 Phycisphaerales bacterium | reverse complement strand
CAGATTTTCCTGTAGCACCCGTTGATCGCCATACCAGCGATAGAGCTGCCACGGAAGGATGACACCAGCCGCGCCCCATTCCGGCGTGTAACGGAATGCGTTTCTGAAATTTGGATAATTGGGTGCAACCGTATAGATCGCTCCATCTTTGCCCTGAGAGTCCCGTATATCACGCGTAACCTTGGCGTACAAACGCGACAGATCATAACGCCGAGAAATAGACGGTCCCATCAAATACGAGACTTCGAGCCAACCCAGTTTTTCGCGGGTCGGGCAGTCCGTCAGCACATGCGCAAGATTACTCCGCACCGCACGATCAATCGATTTGTCAATCTTGCCAAACAGCGGATTCGAGCAGGAAAAAGCACCCACCGACCGCGCCGATGAACGCACGTGTACCGATTTAATCTCTTCGATAACCGGAAGGTTTTTCGGGTTGAGGTGCCCGGCAGGCACCGCCCCGGTCACTTCCAGATACTGAAATCCGCCATAGGTAAACTGCGGTGCCCAGCTTTCAGACGACTCGCCGCCCAACGTATACTCATAGTAGTTCGGAGCGCCGACGCCCGCTTGGTTGACTCGGCCGGTCCCGTTGTTATGGCGATCGGTCTGCCCATGACGCTGTTCTGCCGGAGTCAGGCGAACGGTCTGTCCCTTTTTACCGCGCACAGTAATCAATGGAATTGCTGAAAGATTCTGTCCGAAATCATAAACGAACACGCTCGGTTCCGGCTCTTCAGCTGGTTTGACGGGCATCAGCCGTTCAAACGTCTTCATCGCCGGCGACTCGGATGCGCGCAATACCGCCTCGGTTTCTGTTTCTTCCGCCTTCAACCAGGCCACCGGTTCAGCGAGCCGCGCGTCGTAATCACTCCCCGCCAGGATCGCACTGTGCTGGATCGGGCCGCTGGCGGCATCCCACGTGTTATCGGTGATAACCGCAACAGTATTCCCGTCCGCATATTCTAACCGCGCCTCGAGAATCGCCATCAGCTGACCGGCTTCCTTAACCCCGTGAACACGCCGATCCCCCCGGGTATTATAAAAACCCTTTCCCAACATGATCCGGAACTCATTCTCACCTTCGCGCAACAGATCCGTGATGTCGTAGCTACTGTAGTACACCGTCTTTTCGCAAAGCGACCAAGGGGCATCCAAGAAATGATCGCCCACTTTCCGGCCATTCACGAAGAGCTCGTAATGCCCCAACCCGGACACATTTACCAGCGACCTCTTTAGTCCGCCATTAATCGCGAATGATTTCCGGAAAATCGGTAGCCCTTGTGCCTGCTCTTTCGATGCGGAAGGCATCGTAATCCATTGAGCGCGCCACTCGTTCGGCGAAAGAAACGCGGTCGTCCATTTGGCCGGCTTACTCCACTGCGCCTGCAGCTGCCCCGCCTGCCAGACTTTCACTTTCCAGAAACAGCTCTGGTGCGACGCAAGCGGCTTACCGGAGTACTCAACCTGACCCGCCCGATCCGACTCCACCTTCCCGCTGCCCCACAGATCTCCTTGGTGCTGCGCTAGCAGTTCCGGGGTGGACGCCACCAACACCTGATACGCCACCTGTTGAGCGCCCCGCTCTTTTATATCCAACTGCCACGAAAGGCGCGGCGCTTTGCAATCAATCCCTACCGGATTGACCTGATACTCGCTTCGCAGACCCGTAACCTCAGCCCCGGCCAGCCCACTCATGGTCACCACAACCATCATTAACAATCTCTTCATCGTCACTTCCTCATCTTAAATTAACGGCTAGCAAAAACATCAAAACTCCATTTGTTTGACCATTCGATCGCCATGCCATTCTCATTGAATTTAATCGGCAACCAGACATAACGTCCGTCGATGGCATCACTCGGTCGCCAGATATCGAACATCAATGGTGCCAGGTAAATAGTTTCACTTTTCTTTGGATTTATTGGGTGCTGATCGCTTCTACAATATATGAGAGGGTTGTCTTCTCGTATAAGAAAGGTCGAAAAATGAGGCATTTACGAATAAAACCAACGGAAACTGATACAATCATGCATGTTTACAACCGAATCTCCGGTTCTTCAGGCGAGTTCCCTTTTGGCAATGCAGAAAAGGAGCAATTTTTAAGGCGATTAAGAAAACTTAATGCCTATTATGTCATTAATCTGCTGGCCTCACAGGTTTGCCAACATCACGGCAATTGAATCAGGAAAATCTCCACAAAAGATAGAAACCGCCATTGCTACAGCAGCCGCAAAAGAACCATTCACAAGAAGAACAGACCGCCGAGTCAGATACTGGGTAGACGGGCTTGTAATCGGCTCTGATATTTTTGTTATCAATACGGTCGCTAATGCAAGAGGCTCTTTGGCGCTAACAAAACGAAAACTGACCCATGCAACCGATTCGCCAGATGCCCTGCCACTGCTGTGCAGCTTCAAACAACTGCGAAAACTTGTTATATAACCTGCAATTATCTCAAAATCACCACAAATCAAATTCCATGCTGGATACAGCGCCTCGGTATGCCAAAATCAGGTTGTTTCCCACTCAAATCTAACATCATGTGCGATTTGATTAATAACAACCCTTCAATATGTTCTCCAGCAAAGCCCGCTACGTTAAAATTCAAAACAATCAATAAATATATACCTCTACGACAAAACATACAGACTATTTACCTGTCACCGTATTCAAGTGCTTGATTATTCTGTCAAAACCCCGCGCAAACAGCAGTCTCAGCCCGCTATTTAT
>JABGPF010000095.1:15659-18158 GCA_018645065.1 Phycisphaerales bacterium | reverse complement strand
CCCAGACGTTAATGCCGAAGAGGGGCAGCGTCTATAACGCCGAGTGGGGCGTGCAGAACAAGGGCGTGATGATCCTTCAACGACTGCGAGCCAGTAACGCCAGGGGGCAGATGGTCTGGTTCGATAAGTCGCTTAAACGAGTTGAAAAAGACGGGTGGATTTTTGTTGAGGCGCCGCGGGCATATGGCGCCGTTCGGGTTGTCAGAGGGGGCGGTGAGTGGAAAAAAGATTCAGCCGCACAGCGCCGCAGCGGGAAAGGTAGAGACGATCAGGGCCAGTGGTTCGCATTAAAGGACGAATATTCCCCCGTCATTATCGAGGTGTCGCGAAAGAAGGATCACGCCGGCTTTCCCGCGTTCCAGCCCGCGATCCTCGCCAACGAGCTTTCGCTGAAGGGGAAGATCGTCAAATATCACAGCCGATTCTATAAGACCACCCTGACGCTGCCTACGGACGCAAGCGCCATGCCGTTGATCGACGGGACGCCCGTAGATTTCAAGGCGAAAGCGGTTTATGACAGCCCGTACCTCCAAGGCGCCTTCGGGAAGGGCGTGGTGACGATACGCAAAGGCAAAAAAGTGCTGACGCTCGATTTCTCAAAAAACAGTAGGGTCGTATTGGGAGATGATATTTAGGTTATCGCCTGCCCACTTTGATTACCCGGACGATCGATACTACTGCTTCCTTATCGCTTTCGATAGTCAGGTCGTAGTCGAGATTTTTGGCGTTGAATACTGCGTCGGTCAGGAAGAATGTGGCGGTTTTAAGTTTGCCTGTGTTTTGCAGTTTGATCGTCTTGGCGGTAGGGCCTTTGGGCGTTTTGTAGTGCAGGCTCAGGGCGCCCTTGGGCATGTCGAAGTATGATATCTTCACCGCAACGCTGTGCGGACCACCTGCCAGGAAGCGGTCGTCGATCGCAAATCCGATCTTCTTCCCCACGCGGGCGACGAAATCGAATTGACGATCCTTCTGGACAATCCACTGCCTGACGGGCATCTTAATCTTCACCGCCGGGGCCGTTTCGAATCCCTTCGTATCACGCTGATATAACCATCGCTCGAAATTCCGCACCGGGACGCCAAGCTTCCGTTCTTCCGACGAAGGCTTTTTCTTGCCGAACACATAGGGCTTCAGGTAGCTTTCCCGCAGGAAGCACCATGCGTCTGGGGCGTCTTCCACCGTTCTGCCCATTTCCTGTGAAACGTAAGGCAGCATGGCGGGGTAGATCGCAAACGGGTTGTGCAGCAGGTAGTTGCGTCGCATCTGTATCAGTCGCAGTGATGATGTAAAGTAGCGATACGTGAACGATTCGATCGCGCCAAAGCGGTGCGTCCAACTCTCTTCGTACTCCTCGTTTTCATCGCCGCTGAACGCTCCGGTCTTGATAATCGCAGCCGTTTCGTCGACCGTGACGTACCCGCGCTGATCTGCGCACTGGCCGATATTGACGTTGGGCAGTTTGTAAAGATACATCTCGACGAACCCGCCGCGCACGCCGAATCCCCTGGCGAAACCATACCTGCTCGCGCCGCCCATGCAGACTTTGCGTTCTACGCCTTTGCACGCTGCCGCCCAGGCGTCCAGACGCTCGCGAACGTGAGGCGGGTCGGCCTGGCCGTGTGGACCTATGCCCTCGTCGCCCCAGCTTGGCGATGCGTATCCGATGATGATTCCCTTAACCGCTTTCATCTGCGGGATCCCCGCCTTGCCGAAAGCGGCAGCCAGTTTCAGATAGTTCCTGTGGAAATCCTTGTGCGTCACGTCGAGATTCACCAGACGCCATGTTCGTTTGGGCTTTTGCCTGATCTGCGGAACGTTGTATTTCGTGACCAGGTAGTCCGGGGCGCATTTCTTGTTTCTTCGTATCCGGTCAGTGGTCTTCGATTCGTCGGGGTAGGCCAGCGATTCCCATACCGCGGTCATCGGGCGGATCACCACGCCGTACCCGGCCTGCTGGGCGGTTTTGATGTCGGCGATCAACTTGTCGAATTTGTATTTCCCTTCTTCCGGTTCGATGTCTCTCCATCGCACCCACAGCGAGACCACCGGATTGGCTGGGAAGTTGAGTTTAGGCAGTTGTCGAATGTTCCTGGAAACGCAGAGCAGCGCCTTGTCCGAAACGGTTATCGCTGGCGGGAGCGAGAAATCCCATCCGTTTATGATATCGTCGCCGGTTCGCCACGGTTGGGGTTTTACGTTGGCGATTTTCACGCGTTTATACTCCGGCCAGGGCGAGTATTTGCCAAACTCGATATGGTCAGCGTATTTTGGTGCGGTAATCTCGCCAGCCTGAATGGCTCCGGTGGTGAGCAGGACAACGATAAGAACGAGCATTTTTCGCACAGTGTTCCATCCTGGGTTGAGGGTGAAGCGACACGAGTATTGCACCAGAACCCGCCAGTGATCGCAAGCTGCTTTTTGCCACGGAAGAATATGGATAATGGTAACGACGAACGGCAACGGCGTTTTTAACCACGGAAAACGCGGAAGGCACGGAAA
>JABGPF010000095.1:0-15559 GCA_018645065.1 Phycisphaerales bacterium | reverse complement strand
TTTACGACCACGGCGATAACGACGAACGGCAACGGCGTTTTTAACCACGGAAAACGCGGAAGGCACGGAAATTTACGACCACGGCGATAACGACGAACGGCAACGGCGTTTTTAACCACGGAAAACACGGAAGACACGGAAATTTACGACAACGGCGATAACGGCAAAAAGGCGAGGCAAAGGTGGTCTTGTCGTTAGTCGTGCGTCTACTTCATCTTGCAACAGCCATGATGCCCAATGAAGAAATTACCGTTACCATTGTCGCCGTTTCCTTTATTTCCGTGTCTTCCGTGCCTTCCGTGGTTAAAAAATGCCGTTCGCCGTTCGCCGTTCGCTGTTCGCCGTTCGCTGTTTTATATCGTGTTTATCCGTGGCAAAAAAAAAGCGGCTTGCTGATCTTGTCGGCGGTGATAAAATTGACGGATAGTTGGTTGTGGTCGGTTCGTGGAAATCCGAGTGAAAGGAAGTTGTTGGTATGAAATATGCAATCTCACTGGTCTTGCTGGCGGTTGTTTCAGTTTGCCCGGCCGACTGGCCTCAATTTCATGGGCCCAATCGCGATAATAAATCACTCGATAAAGGGTTGCTGAAAACCTGGCCCAAGGGCGGGCCGAAGCGTCTCTGGGAGTCCAGCGGAATTGGTGAGGGTTATTCTACGGTCGCCATTGCGGGCGAAAAAATCTATACCACCGGCAGCATCAAAGGGCAGTGCGTTATCACCGCGATGGATATGGACGGGAAAAAGCTCTGGTCCAAAACCAACGGTAAGGCCTGGGGGAAATCGTATCCTGGTACACGCTCGACGCCGACGATTACAGACGGAATGCTCTACCATCTCAGCGGGATCGGGAACATGGCGTGTATGAAGGCCGATGACGGGTCGCCCGTATGGTCGGTCGATCTCATGGCCAGGTTCGGCGGGCGGGACATTATCTGGGGCTTGGCTGAATCACCGCTGGTCTTCGACGATAAGGTGATCTGCACCCCGGGCGGTAAGGATGTGAGCATCGTTGCGTTGGACCGCAAGACGGGCAAAGTTCTCTGGCGGTGCAAGGGCGTTGGCGACAAGCCCGGTTACGCCTCGCCGATACTTGTCGAATACAAGGGGCTCCGGCAGATTGTTACGGTGATGTCCGAATCGGTGGTCGGCCTGCGGGCTTCGGATGGGAAGTTGCTGTGGCGTTATCCGCACAAGGTTTACTTCGACGAGAATATCACAACGCCGATTTTCCACGATGGTTTTCTGATTGTTTCGGGTTGTGTCAGGAAGGGCACCACTTCGCTGCGGCTCAACGTTTCGGGCGATAAATGTTCAGTTAAGAAGCAGTGGCACAACGCGATGTTGGACAATAAGCAGGGCGGGCTGATACTCGACCGCGGGCGGATATACGGGTACGGTGAGTCGGGTAATAGAACGGCTCCGTGGATGTGTATTGATTTTAAATCGGGCAGGAGTATCTTCAAATCAACGCCGGTTAAGTCGTCGTACAAATACAAAAATGGATGCCTGACCTTTGCCGACGGGATGTTCTATCTGTATTCCGATGACGGGAAGATGGTCCTGGCCAGCGCGACCGACAAGGGCTTTGAAGTCACCGGAAGCCTGCGAATAAAGGCCCCGGGCAAGCGACCGACCTGGGCCCACCCAGTAGTGTCAGGTGGGCGACTCTACATCCGCTCGGGCGATAAAGTCACCGCTTATAACGTCGCCGAAAAGTAACCTGACAGGATCGGGGTGGGAATAATGAGTTCAGTCATTTGCGATGTGTATGATACGCGAATGGAGACGGCGAACAGATCATAGCTAACGTCGCGTATTTCCGTTTAGCGGCGGGGCAACGCCCCGCGCTGGCTTTTCGGTTTCCTGAACCGTTCAGCATCAACCCGGCGTCACAACGATTTTGAAAATTTCCACGGTGCACGCGGGGCGTTGCCCCTCCGCTAAACGGACGTGTCCCGAGGTGCATCGGGATTGGCTTGCATGTTTCCGAAAAGTCGGATTGTTGACCGGTTGTGCCATCTGGGCTCCTACAATTAGGTGATGACGCCAATGAAAGGAGCTGCTGATGGCAAATGCAAAGGTCGTCGGGATAATCGTGATGGTTATTGGCGGGTGTTTGGCTTGGTTTGGAGTTCTCGAACATCGTGTAGGCAGCCAGGCGTCCACCGAGCCGGTGGCGGTTGAACTTGCCGATCTGGAGAACGGTTCGCCTGTCCCGGATAATAATATCCTGATCGGGCTCCATCACTGCATGTACAACAGCAGCGTTATCGAATACGAATACGACGACGATGGCCGCTCAGAGATGCGATCGACGTCGCCGGTGAACTGGATATGGACCCCTCTGATCTCCGATAAGCACTCCTATATGCAGGGTATTCGCAAGCTGATCAAGACGCACGGGAGCCTGAAAAAAGTACCCAAGGGCGCCCGCTGGCCGGTGGTGAAGGACTTTGTCGTTCTGCTGAAAAGCGAGGTCTACGATACTGTTGGCGATATCCCCGACGGCCGCAAGACCTATGAGTCTGTCTACGGTTTGGTGATTAATCAAATCGAGTCGCTCGGCGAGGATGAGAAGCGTTTGATTCGACGCAAATTTCCAAAAATCGATTTCGACAAGGTCCTGATCGTAGAGCATGGGCGAAAGCCCTTGTCGGCGGCGCTTTCGATTTCAATTATCGTCGGCGGATGTGTGCTGTTTCTTATCCCCGTGGTCCTGTTTCTCGGGCGACTGGGCGGAGCCTCGAAAATCGCTGCTCAGGCCAATCCCAAATAAATGTCCGCCGGATCACTCCTGGTAAAAGGACAACTGCATGATACCGTGGTCCTGCAGTAATTCCCGCTGTACTTCGAAGAAGCTTTCGACCAGCAGTTTGGGCGATGATGCGTGCGGTAGCGACAGGCGGAAGTTGCGCGGTGTTACGTGAATCGTGAGATTCGAACTGTCCAGCCCTATTTCACAGTACGTGGCGTCTTTATCGTGTGTCACCTCGATGCTGTCGTCTTCCAGGTCCTCGATCTTATCGATAAGGTCGTCGATGGAAATTTCACTCTTGGTTTCAAACTCAAGCGTATCGAAATCGTTTGGGAAGGTCTGCACGAATTCTTCGCTGAACAGTTGCTGCGGTTCTCTGATGTTCGATATCTCTCTCCGCAGAACGTATCCCGAGGCGTCGTCCAACTGCATCGCCACGGTCACATTGTAGTCGAAATATGGGGTGATGATCGTCCCTCCGCCATCGTATGAGTCGGTCTGGACGTCCTTGCGTTTGAAACCGAAAATATCACGAAGCCGCTGATATGTCGCCTCTGAATCTTCGTCCACATCAACCTGGCCGATTTTCCTGACAAACTCCTCGGCGTATGCTCCGGTATGTTTGGGCGGCTGATGGTGGGCCTTGATGAAACCTGAAAGTTTGCGAATATCGCCGAATGTCTCGGCGTAAAGGCAAACACGCTTAAGTTGATTCGCACCGGCTGGATCATTGGATTTTTCGCCACTCTGAAGCGAGCTGATGTCGGCCAGCGTGAAATCACGGTCTGGTGATCCGTAGAGGCAGGGGTTTTGTGCGTGAATGCCCGTAAGCGTCGATCGTAGCGTGCGGGGCATTTCGGCAGACAGGTGCTCCTGCAAAGCGGTTGCGGTGAGCAGAGTCCCATTTTTCAGTGCCGTGTCGGTGTTTCCAGTAAACGCCTCCAGCAGATGATGAGCCCAGATTCCGTGTTGCAGGTCGTCGCTGGTGTGCGACGATTCGCCCGGCTTGCACGATGTCAGACATACGCGGTGTTTGGACTCCGCGAAGAAGTTTTTAAATTCGTCCTGGCTGGAGGCCGTTGGGGCCTCCGTCGCCATGTTGGCGTTACTTGCGTCCAGGAAGACCGCCGCCTCCCCGCACGCCGAACGCCTTAGTGTATCGAACAGCCATTCCAAAGCGATACTCGTGTGCTCCAGGTCGTCAAGATCGCTGTCATAGCCCGTGATGAAATTGCGATTATCAATGGTGAAACTGTGTCCGGCGTAGTAAAGGTAGAGCACGTCGTCTTCGGCCAGAGCGGTGAGAGTTTTGCGAATGCGAGATTCGATCGTCGTTTTCGTGGCCTCATCGCTGATAAGCATTTGGCGATCGCTGGCGTCAAAGCCGAGCGCCTCCAACGCTGAGGCGAAGCTTTGAGCATCGGCGGGGGCGTATTTAATTTGCGATATGGCGGCGTCGGCATACCGCTGGAGGGCAATAATGATAGCGACTTTTCTCATGAATCGGCTCCGCCTTTTCTGCTCCGGTCATTGTGGTCATAGGGGCGCGGTTTGGGCTGTAAATCAACGCTCGCCATTATCCCCATCAAACGCCCGCAGTCAACACGCGCCCGTGGGGGTTGCGGTGACCCGGTCAGCCCAAATGAAATAGAGGTCAGAGGGCAGGGGCGTGAAATTTTACGCACACCGGCGACGATACGGTAATGCTTGCACCGGTTGGTTTTAGCTTTCCGGTGGCCTGGTCGATGGCGAACACCACTACGTTGTTCGAGTCCTGATTGGCGGCAAGGAGGAATTTTCCCGTCGGATCTATCCGGAAATTCCTGGGCCTTTTACCACCGCTGGAGTGATGGCCTATAGGCTTGAGTATGCGTGATTTAGCGTCGATCGAGAAAATTGCGATGCTGTCGTGCCCGCGATTTGACCCGTACAAAAACTTGCCAGACGGGTGGACTTGGACCTCGGCGGTAGTGTTGGCGGTTTTGCAATCGGGCGGTAAAGTTGAGACGGTTTGGAGTTTTGCCAGTGTTCCGTTTTTCGGATTGAAGGTGAGGGTTGTGATCGTTGAATCCAGTTCATTGATTGCGTAGACAAACTGTCCAGTTGGTCCGAACGAAAAATGTCGCGGTCCGGCGCCGGGCTTCATGCTGATCGACGCGGGAGTGTTCACTTTGATCGTTGCGGTGCTGGGATCGAACTTGTAGACGAGTAGTTTATCGGCGCCCAGATCCGCCGCCAGCGCGAATCGATTTGTTGGGTCGAGGTTGATCGAATGTGCGTGCGGGCCTTTTTGGCGTTGCTTGTTTGCGCTGGAACCGACGTGCTGGACGATGCTTGTCGGCCGTCGGAGTTTGCCGTCGGACCCTATCGCAAGAGACGCCACTGACCCGCTGGAGTAATTGGCTGTTAGTGCGCATCGGCCTGTGGCGTCGACGGTAACGTAGCATGGCCCTCTCCCGCCTGAGGGTTGACGGTTGAGCTGCGTGAGCTTGCCGCTGGTCTTGTCGATTGCGAATGCAGTTATCAGTCCGCTGTGTTTACCATCGATTTTCGTGGCTCCGCCGGAGGCGTAGAGGAACTTGCCCGACGGGTGTATCGACAGGAAAGACGGGTTGTCGGTTTCAGCGGCGAGAGTTGGTTTACTGAGTGCGCCGCTGGCCAGATTCAGCTTGCTCAGGTAGACGCCTTTGCTGCCTTTTCTAGTGTAAGTACCTATGTAAACGCTTAGGTTTTTGCTTGCCGATTCAGCCGGTGCGCATCCGATCAGGCAGGCTCCCATAACGGTTAGTAGGGTCATCCATCGTTTGGCGGTAGTTGTCATATTGTGGCCTCGTTCCATTGTTTTTCCAGGAATCGGAATGATCGTGGGATTTCTATATCGCGTTTACCTATGCATCCGCATTCCAGGCTTACAAAGCCCTGGTAACCGATTCGCTTCAACCCTCTGAATCCGTCTACAAAGCTGCGAGCATCTTGTCCTGGCAGCTTTCTTTTAATGCTGCCCAAGTGTACATGGTGTAAGTATTTGCCGGCTGAGAGGAACGCTCCCTGGTCTGATGTTTCCTCGAAGTACATGTGGTAGAAGTCGCCCATCATTGCGATGCCTGGGCTGTTGACATCGCGGCAGATTGACGCGGCGTCGGCCAGTTGTCGCAGGAAGTAAGCCTCTTTGCGGTTCAGTGGTTCCAGCAGTACTTTCACGCCGAGTTTCCCCGCGTGCTCGCCGATCGGTTTCAGCGTTTCGATCAGCACGTCCCTGGCCTCTTTGCCCACAAGTTGCGTGTGCTTGTTGAATGCTGGGACTGCTATCGCTCCGATCGCGCCCAACTCGGCGGCGACGCTAAGGAGGTCTTTCATCGTCGAGATCGCCAGGTCGCGTCGCGTCTTGTCCGGTGAGATCAGCAGCCCGGAATACCCTCCGCAGATCGCGCTGATTTTGATTTTGGTTCCTTTAAGTGCGTCGGTGATTTCCTTTACGCGTTTGGATAGATTACCTCCGCTGAGTTCGACACCGCGGGCTCCCCATTTTTGCAGCTTGTCGATTTTCTCTTTCAGCGAGTCGCCCGGTATTCTCGACTCCTGACTACAGAGTTGCAGTTTTGCCTTGGGTGTTTTGGCGGGTTGTTCGGCGCGGCTTGGGTCTGTCGTGATCGCCAGTGCGGCCGCCAGGGGCAGGGAACTTTTCAGAAAATTTCGTCGCTCCATTTTCATTACTCCCAATGGTGTTAGTGCGATAGCGTGACTGTTGATTCGATTTGGCGCCTTTTCAGTATTTGCCTGTTGGGTATCATAGTATATTTCTTCGCTCGAATCACGACTCGAAAAACGGATATGTGGACGCGGGGGTTTATTTTCATTCCCGGGCGTTTTTTTTCGATCAAGCGCGTCAATGCAATTCGGTCCTCTATAATTGATTGCGCTACGTTCGCTGAATATTTTGTAGTCGATCATTGGATGAAAGGATTGCAAGAGTATCCGCGGTTGTGTGACGCGGGTGGTTTTCATTTCTGGAACAGGCTCGGGAGTCTCGATATGACGGCTGTCGTGAGCATTGAAGGAGCCAGGTTGTTGATGTCCCTGGCGGCGTTCGGCCTGGTTATGGGCTTGTGGGTGGCGATTATTCTTGTCTGGCGATTGCGTCAGGCGAAAAAAACGGACAAGGTCCACGAGCGGCTCGGTTTGCTCGAAGATTCTTTGGATCAACGAACGCGCGTGTTGCGGCTCTGGCGTGGAGCTACTGAAAACACTATTCGCGTGCCAGGTCTGGTTACTCGGGGCGGACCGCTCAAACGGCTTGACCATCTGCGAACAGAAGCCGGATGGAAAACCCCGATCGGTTTGCTGATCCCACCGATCTTCACCACCGCTGCTCTGATATTCATTGTTCTGCTTGCGATGACCGGACACGTACTAGCCGGTGCGGCGGGTTTCATAGCTACGCTACTGATTATCTGGACATATCTTAAGCAGTGCGTCGCCAAGCGGATGGAAGTGTTTGATCAGCAATTCACTGACGCCCTGGACTTGGCGCATCGGTCGTTGCGAGCGGGTCATCCGCTGATAGGGGCCTTGCAACTGGTGGCGGAAGAGATCGGTGATCCGGTTGGCCCGGTATTCGAGAGCATTTGCATGCAGCAGACGATGGGGCTCAGCCTCGAAGACGCGATCCAGGCGGTGGGGAACGCCTCGTCGAACGAAGATATGAAACTTTTCGCCGCGTCGCTTTCGATGCAAATGCGGAGCGGTGGGAATTTGGCTCACATGATGGAGCGTCTGGCTTCGGTGATTCGCGATCGGATCAGGCTGAACCGGCGAGTTCGTATTTTGACGGCGCAAACCCAATTAGGGAAACGGATTCTCGTCGCCTTGCCTTTCGTTCTTCTGGTTGTGCTGAGCGTGCTGAACCCGAAATATATTGATCCGCTGTTTTCGACCGGAACCGGGCAGATATTGCTATGCCTCGGCGGGGTCAGCGTATTGCTGGGAATGTGGATGATGAACCGAATGGCCGTTTTGAAATATTAACAATGTCGCAAGAAAAAGGCTCTTGAGATGGAGCAATTATTAGTTTTCGCTCTGGTGTTTGTCTCTATTGCCGCCCTCGGCAGCGCGGCGATTTTGTATCGTTCCTTTCGACGCGGCCGGATTGAATCGCGTCTGATGAATGTCGAGGGACAACTGAGTTTGGATCATGTCGAACCGCCTACGCCATGGCAGTTGTGGTTGATCTCAATGGTTGGTTCTTTGGTCTCGATTGGACCTACATCTCAGTCGCTGCGGGAAAAACTCACGCATGCCGGTTACCACGCCAAGTGGGCTCCGACGGTTTTCCTGGGAACAAAAATCCTGCTGCTTATTGCGGCGTTACCGATTACCCCGGTTCTAGTTATGTACATCGGACTTTCCGGTCTGGTTTCCCTGCTGATCGGATTGGTCGTGCTGCTGGTGGTGTTTCTGCTTCCGGAGATATGCGTTAGTTCGCGTCAAAAGGCTCGTCGCAGGAACATTCGTCATCACTTGCCTGACGCTGTCGATCTTTTGGAGGTTTGTGTTTCAGCGGGGATTGGGCTTGACCTGGCCTGGAACATGGTGGGCGACGAAATGCATCGCGTTTGTCCCGTGCTGGGTGACGAAATGGCGCTGACGAACCTGGAGATTCATCTCGGCGCCCCGCAGATGGTTGCGATGCGAAATCTCGCCGGTCGGACCGGAGTCGATGAGATTGGAAGGCTCGTGGCGGTGCTGGGTCAGTCAGAGCGATTCGGAACCAGCGTCGCCGATGCGCTGAAGACATTTGCAGAGACGATGCGAGAGTCTCGCAGTGCACTGGCTGAAGAAGCGGCCGAAAAAATGGCTGTCACTATGCTCCTTCCGATGATCCTTTTTATTTTTCCCGCCGTGTTTGTAGTAGTGGCCGGGCCGGCGGGTATTGTCCTGGCGAAAATTATAGGTAAACCGTGAAACCAGAAACGAGACATTGGAGCTATGTTATGAAATACAGTGCTGTCGGTTGCATGCTTTTTATCGTGCTGTTGGGCGGGTGCGAAGATCCGCCCGTGACGCCCAAAGCTCCTGGCGCGCTCGATGTCTGGACAGTCGAGGCGACGAATGACGCGGCGATTCGAAACGCCATTATTCGCCAGAGCACTCTGTTTCCATATCAGTTTGAACCCAACGGTGCGGGTTTGAATAACCTCGGTCAGCGGGATGCGTCCGTGCTGGCGTCGCACTTCAGACTGAGCCCGGGACAGTTAAACGTCCGGCGCGGATCGGAGTCCGAAGAACTGTACGACAAACGAGTTAAAAAGGTCGTCGAATACATGAGGCATGCAGGCGTTCCGGCCCAGAGGATCAGTATTAAGGATCTTCCTGCCGGTGGCGACGGTATGGCCTCGACGCTGATGATTAAGATTATCGAAGCCGATGCTTCAGGCTACAGCAAACCTACCACGGGAAGCGATCCGATGGATAAGCCCACTATCTACAGCGGAGGTGCGAAATGAGACATTTTCCCGCTCATAAAACAACGTGCATGCTGGCGGGTGTTTTTCTGCCGGTTCTGATATTTGCCGGTTGTGCGCCGGAGAACAAACTGCCTCTGACTCGCTCGGAATCGCAGGCGCTTGCAGACCAGGAATGGGTTAACGGGGCCAACAGGCCACCGACGCCCAGAACGCTCCTGGCGTTGTCTCGCGTTCTGGTATCCCAGGGGCGCGAACCGGAAGCTCAGTCGGTCTTGTACAATGTCACCAGGCAGCATCCGAATTATCCTGAGGCATACGTTGAACTTGCGGAAATTCACATGCGAAATCGGCGTATCGATCCAGCCATTAAAACCCTTTTACAAGGGCTTGTCTTTCTCCCGAACGATCATGTGATAGTCAACGATCTTGGTATGTGCTATCTGGTTCGACGCGATTATAAAATGGCGGAGGAGAAGTTTACCGCCGCGGCGGCCATTGCTCCTGACAACACGCGATACCGTTCTAATATCGCCCTGGTCCTGGGGCTTCAGGGTCGTTACGAAGAGTCGCTGTCGCTTTACAAACAGGTGACAACTGAAAGCGATGCGCATTTCAATCTTGCGGTGATCTGCGATGCGAGAAAGGATTCGGCGCGTGCGGCTGAGGAGCGGAAGCAAGTGGAAATGTACGAAGCTCAGGCCGTGGAAAAAGCGGCCGTTCAAGCGGCTGCGGAAACTGGCGAAGAGTAACTGGAATTAACGGGTCGGCATCATCGTGATGTCGGTTTCTGTTTGTATTGTATGAGGAGATATCGAATGTTTACTATCCAAACTATTGCAGTGCTGCCAGCTTGGGGATTTTGGTCGATAGGTCTGGCGGCTGTCTTTCTGGCATACTTGATCGGATTTAAGTTTGGTTACAGCAGAGGCAAAGCCGGCTAGGATTTTTTTCTGCCGAGCCAGCCTGTTTTCGCTAGCGAACTTAAACGGTGTGTTGTTTGTCATACCGAAACCTTCTTCCGCACAGCGGTATTTTGGCCTGCCGCGTGCGCTGTATCGCTGGAAATAGGACTGCTCGGACGGAGTCCTGGATTGTTTTAACGCCAAATCCGAAAGAATTGATTTTTTTATGAAATGATGCTGTGTGCTGTCTACAATAAATCTATAGATCAGCTTGAGCCGTATAGTCCGTCCGGTGTTTAGTGTTGGATGTGGCGAGTTTTTTTCGGGAAAGTCGTTCATTATATCGGGCTCTGTGCATCGCCCTGGGTTGCAGATTGATTGAGGGCGGGATGGCTCGGTTTGGTTGTTCTTAGCTCGCATTTGACGTAACGCTCGTAGGGTCACGGATGATAATCATTCCAGGGATGGGTAAGTGCATTTTCGTTGTGCTGTAAAGAAAGGTTTAGGTGGCAGTTATGAAATTCTGGAAAACGCTTAAGAGATTTGTATCCGATGATCAAGGTTTGGAAACGGTGGAATATGCAATTATCACCGGACTGATTGTGGCCGCGACAATTACCGCAATCGGTATCCTGGGCGGTTGGGTGAACACCCAGTTCACTGACGTCAATACGGCGGTTGGCGCCGGCACCCCGTAATTACCCATTGGACGCGAGTCTTAAATCGCTCGCCCGGAAAGTCATATGTTTACAACACCATGGGATACTAGTCTTACGTTGTTGCAGTGGGGCGTCGTGATCGGCGCTTCCGCTGCGGCGGCGATTTGGGATGTTAGAGAGCATCGTATTCCGAATATCTTGACTCTCCCGCTTTTTGTTGGTGGGCTCGTCTGGTCGAGTTGGCGTGGTGGACTTGCTGGTGTTGGCCAGTCGCTTATCGCTTGCGTCATACTGGCCGGACCGTATGTGTGGTTGTTCCTTGTCGCTGGCGGAGGCGCCGGGGACGCCAAGATGATGGGCGCTATCGGGCTTTGGCTGGGGCTTGCCAATGGGTTGGCGACTCTTGTGTGCGTATCGATTGCGGGCGTTTTGCTTGGCGTGGTTTCCCTGGTTCGTCAGCGAGGGTTTTCGGCGGTATGGTCGGCTTTGGTGATAGGGCTCGGTGAGTTGTTTCAACGTTTTTCAGGCTCGGGCGGTGCTAAAGCCACGCAGGACGACGCTGCGGTCAAGCCCGAACCACTGGCCAAGATGCCCTATGGACTGGCGATTTGCTTTGGTGTGTGCCTGGCTGCGATCGGTGTGAAATTGTGGAAGATGCAGGCTTGAACTAACAATGAGTTTGCAGATCGTAAATAGAAAAGATGCGTGAATCAGGTGGATAGAAATAAAAAATGCGATCGGTGTCGCGGTATGGCGATGGTTGAGGCCGCTTTGGTCTTTCCGCTTTTGCTCATGCTGACGTTCGGACTGATCGAATACGCTTGGTTGTTTCTCCGTGTGGAAAGCATAAGCAATGCGGCCCGGCGCGGGGTGCGGGTGGCGGTTACCCCCGATGCAACCTGCGCTGACGTGTCGTCCGCAGTTGCCTCCATGATGTCCGACACCGGACTGTCCGGCAGCAATTACACCGTTACGGTAAGCAATCTGAACGTTGAGCCCGGTCAACCTGTAACAGTGCACATAGTCGTCCCGGACTACGACAGCATTTCACTCACTGGTTCACCGATGATTCCCGTACCGGCACATATAGAAAGGCGAATCGCGATGGTGAAAGAAGGACCCTAGAAAGTTGCTCGCTACGCCGCATGGAACCTACCGGGCCAGTGGCGCGTCGATGTTGAAAGGAGACTATCATGAAATGGTCAGTTATCGGACTTATCCTCATTGGATTAGTGTCAGCCACTTGTGTCGCAATTCTTGTCGCTTCCATTCCCGGGAACCAGGAAGTTGCGCCCAAACCGGAAAACGCGTGTCTGCTCGAATCGACCGCTCCTCTCGAACAGGGAACCCTGATCACCGCAGAGCATTTGGTTATGCGTGAGGTGCCCAAGGGGCACACACCCGAAGATGTCTTGCCAGACAAGGGGCAGGTCATCGGAAAGGTATTGATCACATCAATGTCGAAAGGGCAGACATTTACAAAAGCCTGCTTCCCCGCCCAGGGTGCAGGGCTGGAACTAGCCAGCCATTTGCCCAAGGGAATGCGAGCTGTATCGATGGAAATTAGCGATAGCTTCGGTCTCAGGGGGCTCCTGTATCCAGGGTGCACCGTTGACATACTGGTCTCATTGCGATCCCTCGATCAGAGCGACGCGATTTCGAAAACTTTGCTGGAGGAGATCCGAGTTCTGGCGATCGGCAGCAGAACAGTATCTTCGGTTGAGAAAGTTGATATCGAAAAAACTAACGGTCAGCATCTCGGGAATATGATGGTGACGGTTCTGGTTAGCACCGAACAAGCCCAGCAGCTTCAACTGGCCGCGAGGCACGGTACGCTGTCGCTGGCGATGCGGAACCCGAACGACACAATAACCATTGCGCAGGAACCAACGCGTCTGGACACCTTGCTGGGTAAAAAAGAAGTTCCGCCCGCGCCGGTGGTGATCACGCCTCCGAAAATTGAGATCAAGCCGAAAGAACCTGAGAAAACCCCGCCGCCTCCGAAACCGAAATGGCAGGTGACGGTTATTCAGGGACAAACAACCAGCGAGGTTGAGTTCGCAGTTCCGAAGTTATAACACGTCCGAATAATCCTCTTCGATGTGCGACGTGTTTACTCGCTCGGAGAGTTGCGTTCGGTGTAGCTATAGTAGTTCCGCGGCGTCGAGTCCGGCGGTAAGCGGGATGTATGTGCATGTCGGCCAATTTATGAACTCCGGAGCAATGGGAGCAATAAGATGAAAACAACACGTCTGATTCAAACTGGTTATGGGTATTCGGCGATCCTTATGCTTATTGTTCTTTGCGTTTTGCTTCAGGGCTCCTGCGGCACGGTCCTGGGAGCCCAGGCCGAGGTGAAGGAGGAGATTGTCAAAGTTTTTATGGGGCAATCTCGTGTGATTCGCATGCCCTGGCCGGTGACGCGAGTTGTGGTCACCGATCCGAAAATAGCAAAAGTTCAAGTCCTGGCGCCCAAGCAGGTTCTTGTCCAGGGAATGGCGATGGGAACTACCGACCTGATCCTGTGGCGCGACGACGGGACGTTCGAGAAAAAGTACGTAGAGGTTGGCGCGAACCTTATGGTGTTGCGGGCGCAACTAAAAGCACTCGCTCCGGGCGGCACACTGAAGCTCAGCCAATCGCACGGGGTGGTTATTCTGGAGGGCGCGATGCGCAACGCCGGCGAGGCCAAGGCGATAAAGGAATTCTTCGAAGCTAGTGATATCAAACTTTTGGACCGCTCGCAAGTGTCCGGAGTGCAGCAGGTTCTGCTGCACGTGCGGGTGGCCGAGGTCAGTCGCACTGCGATTAGAACGCTCGGTGTCAACGTGTTTACCGGGGGGAATGACTTCTTCGGTGGTTCGCTGGTCGGATCGGCAAACGGAGGGCCGATCCAGCCGATGAACGTTGGACCTACAGGTGCAGCGGCGTTTAGTTCCAGCGTAAGCACCTCGCCCGGGGTGACGCTGTTCGGCGGTGTGCCGAGTTGGGATATGATATTCTTCCTACAGGCGCTGGCGGAAAATCAGTATATGCGAATCCTCGCCGAACCTACGCTGGTCGCGCTGAATGGGGAAAAAGCGAATTTCCTCGCCGGTGGAGAGTATCCCATACCTGTAGTCCAGGGAAGCGGGTCGGGCGGATCGGGAACGTCGATCTCGATAGAATATCGCGACTACGGTGTGAGCCTGAGCTTCCAGCCGACTGTGCTGGGAGACGGAACCATCAGGCTTTACGTTGCCCCGGAAGTCAGCGAACTTTCGGAAATAGGCGCCGTGACGATACAGGGTTTCCAGATACCGTCGGTAATCACGCGGCGTGCGGAAACCACATTGCAGATGAAGAGCGGGCAGACCTTCGCAATGGCCGGTCTGCTCAGACGCACCGCACTGGCGAGAAACTCACGCCTCCCGTGGTTTGGAGATATACCTATTCTCGGACTGCTCGGGCGATCTGTCAGATACGTCTCGGGCGAAACCGAACTGGTTGTTCTCGTAACGCCAACGCTTGTCGAACCGCTTGTGCAAACACCAGCAGTACCCGGAATGATGCACCGTGCGCCCAGCGATTGGGAACTTTATGCGCTGGGTGTGATCGAAGGTCCCGTGAAGTCTGCGCCAAAGGCGGCCCGGGAAGACATGCAATGGCTTCAGGGCCTTGGTCTGCATAAGCTTAAGGGCCCTGGAGCCTGGGCTCATCACGGTCAGTCCAGCCCTCACAGCAAGGGTGCTATCCAAGCCATTCCAGCAATAACGCCGCAGAGCAAATAGGCCAACGATAATATGGTTACAAAAGAAGAGAATGTTGTTCTGGTGACGGCAAGCGACGCTACGTCTGAGGATGTGTCGGACGCGTTTTCCGGTGACGATATCCCGATGACTTTGTATCGGTGCAGGATAATTCCTGAACTGGCGGGTTTTCTGGAGCAGAATCCAATCCGGATCGTTGTGGTTGATATCGATCAGATGCCAGTGGCGATGCTGACCGAACTGTCGCCGGTGATCAGGCAGTTTTACAATACGTGTTTTGTGATCATCAGCAGCACGTGGGATGAACAACTGGTCCTTGACGCTATGTCGATCGGGGCGCGTCACTTTATGCGTAAGTCGTCGATTCAGAGCGAACTGGTTCAGGTGATCAGGCGATTAGCGTCTGTAGGTGAAACTGCGCCATGGGTCCAAGGGAAAGTTATCACCGTGTTGTCGGCCGGTGGGGGGTGCGGCGCCACTACGCTGGCGGTTAATCTCGCCAATGAACTGCGCCTCGAGGAGAAACCTGTCTTGTTGATCGATATGGATCTGGCGTATGGCGCTATTGCGACTTATCTGGACGTTGAGGGTAAGTACGGTCTGACTGATGTGATAGGCAACGGAAATGTCATTGACGCTGATCTGATCGCCAGCAGCACCGTACCGTACGCCGGTGGGCTTAATGTGCTCCTTAGTCCCGCCAGCGTGAACTTCTCGGCGTCGCGTGAGATTCATTACGAAAAAATGACCAGCGTTCTGGACGCCTGCCGACAGGTCTACGCCTACACCATTGTAGACGCGCCGCGCGTTTCACCAGAGGTCGCCGCCGCGCTTGCCTCGGCCAGCAAGATTACCCTCGCAGTGCTCCAAATGTCTGTCAAAGATATCCGAGTGGCCAGGAAAATGCGGGATTCACTCCTGGACAACGGTATCCCGGGCGAGAACATCTCACTCGTGATTAACAGATATCGCAAGAAGGGCGCCTCGATGAACCTTTCGGAAATGCGACGAGCGGTAAACTGCGATGTT
>JABGPF010000094.1 GCA_018645065.1 Phycisphaerales bacterium | reverse complement strand
TATCGTTACTGCGCGTCTGGACAGAGCCGCGGCGTGTCGCCGCGGTGCCGTTGTGACGCGCTGCGAACAGAAGATACCCGCTATTCGGTCATGCCTTTGAGCCTGTCGAGCAGGCCTGATTTTGCTTTGTTGATCAGGTCTTGTTGGGTTGGGATGTCCAGGCTGCCTTCCTTGCTCATTGGTACGCGCAGTGCGCCCATTACTGGTACGTCGAGTGAGAGGCCCATGTCGGCTTTGTAGGGGATTGATGCGCCTGGGCGGGCGCCTTTAACCGCGTCGATCAGTTTCATGAAATTAATCTTAAGCGGTACCGGTAGAGTCTTGCTGGCGCCTGCGGGGATCGTACCTTGTATGGCTGAGTTGCCGTTGAGGAATTGTTGGCCTTGGCTGGCCAGGGCGTAGTCCAGGTTGCCAAGCGGCAGGGCGACGAGGTAGGGGTTGTCGACCTTCACGTCGAAGAGCATTGTAACGTCGGTCATGGTCAGGCCCTGCAGTTTCATGCCCGTAATACTGGCGGTTGGTTTTTGTGTGCAACCGGCTGACGAGCCCAACAGAATTGCAACGAGACCCAACGCGGCGAATTTACTGATCGAACGAATTTTCATAAGAGGGCTCCTTTCACCCGGATGTAATAAATGAACCAACAGACAATTCTATCTCCATTATAGTCATGAAAGACAGCATATTATGTTTGATCGCTGAAAGGCGGCTATTCCAGGCAGCATTTTTTGTATTTTTTACCACTTCCGCATGGGCACGGGCTGTTGCGTCCGGTGTCTCTTTTGGCGAATCTAATTATGCGTTTTACCAATCCGCCGAATCGTTTGCGGGTGTCTTGTGCGAAGGTTCGCTCCAGCAGCTTGTAGAGTTCAGGATGCTTGTCAGCCAGTTTTTTCGGAGCTTCGAAGAAGTATTCGCTGACGACGGCGAAAAATTCCTGTTCGTTGGTGAAACCGTATTCCGGGATATCCGAATCGTCGACACATCGCTCCAGTTCCTTCTGCATAATCTCCTGCCACGGGCCTATGCATTCCGGCGGGAGGGGCGGGATTCCGTCGACCGATCCGTCGGCCTTGTCGAACAGGTGGGCGAACTCGTGTATGCCCACGTTGTGCTTATCACCGTGTATTTCGAACCCTCGCAGCAGATCGCGTTTGCTCAGCACCATCAATCCGCCGAACGTGCCCTGGGTGCCGACCATACCGCTGGCCATTAACGGTCCGCTGGGGTCGAGTTGTACTGTCGCGTCGAAAGAGTATGGGTAGATCAGCACCTCGCCGAGCATGTCGTATTCGAAGTTGGGCAGCGAGAACACCGGTATCACCGCGCTGGCGGCCACCAGTAGTCGGACGGTCTGGTCGATCTCGCATTTGATTGGCGTGATGGGCTTTTCAGCCAGGAATATCTGGGCCATTTGGCAGAAGCGATCTTTTTCCTCGTCTGACAGGCATCCGAAAAACGCCACTCGCTGCTGGAATATCGCACGCCACTTCGGCGGGAACGGTTCGCTAAGCAGTTTGACACGTTGCCGCATGGTCCGCGTTCCAAAGCTGTACACCCACCAGCTAACAAGCAGCCCCACGCCGACAAGAACCCACCGCGTTATCGGCGACTCGGCGAATATAAGCGTAGGGGTGATGCATATCACCGCGAGCAGTCCGGCGACGACGGCAGCGTATTTGAGATTACTGGCGATGCGTTGTTTTGTAGGTATCATGCAGTGGCGCCTCAATTATATAGGTTCAATACAAGCCATCTTCGCAAACTTCGGTCCATGTGGCAAGGAGGCGTTGTGTTATCGATAGAGGATTGTTTCTTGTTTGATAGCATGATATCCTGTTAAAGATACATTGGTAAAGAGGCGAGGTGATTGATGCGATACAATTTCGAGTGGGACCTTGCAAAGAACGCGGTGAACCTAAAGAAGCATCGGGTGGCATTTGAACAAGCGGCCACAGTGTTTCGCGATCCTCGTATGCTGTCTCTGTACGATGATGAGCACAGCGAGGCCGGTGAAGAGCGTTGGATAACGTTGGGGCTTTCTGCGGTAAGCGGATTGCTGGTTGTTCATCACACATTTGACGAGGTCGATGCCGAGACGGTAGACATCCGAATATTCTCAAGCCGAAAGGCTACAAAGCAGGAAATTACGCAGTATGCGGAGTGAATTATGGAAGAACAATATGACTTTTCGAAGGCCGAACGCGGTAAGTTTCACCGACCCGACGCCAAGCTTAATATACCGGTCTACCTGGAATCTGAAGTGCAGGCTTTCATAGATAAAATCGCTGAGGCCAGGCAGTCGGATACATCGACAGTAGTTAACCAACTGCTGAGGTCTGACATGGATATAGCAAAAGTTTTGCGATAAGGGCGGTCGTCATTTCTGCGTATTGTTGGCGTTGGTGATGAAGCGGGTGTGTGTGGTGCTTGCCAATTGGCGTTGCTCGGCGTACATTTGGGGGTTCAATGGCACAGGTGTCTCTCGAATTTGACGGCATTCGTAATTTGCCCATGTTGATCACGCTGCTGGCGGCTATCGCGAGCATCCTGATCGTTGTGGGTATTTGGCATCTCTTGCATCGAAGGATTCGACAGGGGGTTATATGTATATCGGCGGCATTGGGGCCGGCGGCTATCGTTCCGGTGATGCTGATCGATTCGGCGATGCGGTATCGCGACGGAAATGCTCGCGGTGGGCGGGAGTCGTGGATGGCGGGCGTTGTTATCGCTGGCGCCGCTACGCTGGGCGTTGGGGTTGCGGCGGCTTCGGGAATGGCCAGCGGTATGGTCTGGCTTTGCACGCTGCTGATAGAAGTGGCGATAGCGATAGGGGTGTTCTACGCGTCGGTCTATTCCAATCTCGGGACGCTGAAGCTGGCCTCGCTGATGGCGCTGCGATGTGGGGCGATTCTCGCGCTCATGCTGATACTGTTCAAACCGGTTATTCGTATGGTCGTCGGGGCTGATAAATCACGCCCGCTGCTGCCGATCCTTGTCGATCGATCCGGATCAATGGCCACCCAAGACCAGGGCCAATCCGTCACCCGATACGCCGAAGTAATGTCCGCACTGGCTGCTCACCAGGAGCGTATCGAACGATACTTCAGACCCGTCTGGCTCCATTTCGCACAAACCAGCGTAGAAGCCGCGTCGCTGAACGCGCTGGCCCGCCTCAAACCGCTGGGAAAGGGCACAGACGGTACTGATATCGCCGAAGCCCTCTCAGCCGCGGCGGCTTTGCGGGACCGAGAAGAACCGGCGGGCATACTCATATTCTCAGACGGTAATGCAACTAAAGGAGCCTCGGTTGCCGATGCGGCCAGAGAGGCCTCGGTCCCGACGTTCGCAATTGGCGTGGGCGCCCGGGCCGATACCACGCTTGCAAAACCGAACATCAAGATACTCTCTGCCGACACGCCGTTCGAGGCTGTGAAAAACAACGTAACAACATTGAACGTTCGTATTCGAGTTTCCGGGCTCCCCAAGTCGCAGGTGCAACTCACGGTGAAAGAAGAAGGTCTCACCGAGCCAGTGGCCAGCGAATCGATCACCATCGCCAAGAATCTCCACGAGGCTGCGATCAAGCTGAAGTACACGCCCCGACAGCGCAGCGACACGATGCCCCTGACTAGAGGGCAGCCCGATATCCGTCGACTAACCATCACCGCCGCTGCGAATCCCAAAGAAAGCGTAACCGAAGATAATTCCCACCAACTGCACGTTCTGATAACCCAGCCGCGAATTCGCGTGCTCTATATCGAAGGCTCGATCAGGCCGGAATACAAACCGTTGCGGCGCGTGTTCGACAGCGACCCGAACGTGCAGTTCATGTCGCTCATACGTGTGTTCGGCTCGAAGTTCCAGGCTTCGGGAAGCATTGGCGGGGTCAAAATGCTCAGGCTCCCGAGCACGAAGGAAGACTTCGACCGTTTCGACGTGCTGATACTCGGCGATCTGGATCGAACGTATTTGGGCGACCGGCGAACCGGCGACTTACGCCTGAAACGGATCCAGGAGTTTGTGGAGTCCGGTGGTGCGTTGCTAATGCTCAGCGGGGCCAACAGTTTCGGGCCAGGGGGATACTCAGGCACGCCGATCGAGCAGGTCCTGCCGGTGATAGTCGGCCCGCGCACCCAGGAAAACGAGCCCACGTCGTTTCTCCCCCAGCTTACCGCAGAGGGCGAGAAACACAAGATTTTCGACGGTATCAATAAGTATATGTTCGGGCCGGGCGGGCGAAAACCGGACCCCAAACTACCCGCACTCCCGGAACTTAACGGCTGCGTGACGGTGGTTAAAAAGTCGCCCGCCGCCGAAGTGCTCGCGATCCACCCGAGCAGGCGAAACGCAAACGGACCGCTGATAGTGCTCGCAGTACGCCAGTTTGTAGGCGAGGGACGCACCGCAGCTCTGACCGCCAACAATACGTCGCTATGGAACAGTTTCATAAAAATGCGCGACCGCGGTGAGGCCAATCCGTACCAACAGTTCTGGGGACAGTTTATACGCTGGCTGGCCGGAGCAGACGTCAAAAGCAAGCAAGCCACGCCATCGGTCGTTTTACGCATGGATCGCAACTATATGAGAGCCGGTGATCAGAGAAAGCTCGTCGCTCGCGTGCTCGACGCCGGAAGCAAAGTCGACTCGTCGGCGACGGTTTCATGCCTGGTTTCACCAGTCAGCGGAGATGGACCCAAAAGGAACCTCGCCATGGCGTACCAAGCCGGAACCGGACTCTTCGAGTACGACGCATTCCACATGGGGGTCGCGGGGGCCTACAAAGTGGAAGTCACCGCTGTGGACAACCGCACGTCCAAAATTATCGGTAAAGATGATATGACGCTCTTCGTGGAGGCGCGTTCTCAGGAAACCGAGCGGGTGAGCCTGAACAGCTCGCTGCTTGCAGGAGCAGCGGCGGCCCATAACGGACAATACGCCGAGCTGCCCGGCCTGAACGATGTTATTACACAACTAATCGCTCGCGGGCAGGCGCTGGCCGGAGATGGGCCCACGATAACCACAAGGCGACTCTACAACTTCACCCTACTGTTCCTGCTGTTCGTGTCGCTGCTCACAGGCGAATGGATCCTCAGGCGGAACTGGCAATTGCATTAACAGACGTAAGGGCAACTAGATAAACGGCTTGGGGAATATGGATGATGAAGGGGCTCTGCTAGACCGGGAAAACATTAACCATTTGAGCGATTAAACAAACTTTTGGGGTTGGCGAATTTGGGGCCTCGTGCTATGATAAATTAAAGAAGGGGACCAGAGTAACCTTGGAGGAGATTGCTATGACTGAAGCGATTATTAGAGAAAGACTGGCCGAATTGAACGACCTGCTGGAGACCTCAGCGTCACTGAAGGGTTCTGACGGACTTGACGATATCCACGATCTGGGCGTTTATCTTTCAGCCGATGAAGGCAGTGTGCTGGCTGAAGAGATAGATGTCGCAAGACTCCGAATTCGATACCTTATGTTCGATCTTGAAGCCACCAAACGCGAGAATCAATATCTACGCCAAATGATCGCTATACGCAAACCCAAGCCCAAGCCCAAGGACGACAAGAGCGAAGATTTAGACTCATTCTAAACTCCATATCCCCCAGGCAGCCGGTTCCAACTCGATGATAGGACGGGAAAAAACACTCACCGTTATCTGAGACATTCGAAATTACTCGTCTACGCGAGAATATCCACAACGTAAATATCTATCAGTATGCTTATGGTGTGCGCAGCTCCAGACGGTATCTTGTTGCATTCGATAGGGTTATCATTCCATATAAAAATTGCTCTGGGGGCTCCAGCGCAATGGGGCGGAATTGTGTTATTTTTTCTGATGTCATTTTCATCCATAGGCCGATATAGCATTGCCCACAAGTAGTGGGTGAAGTCCGATAATCACCCCATATATGGGGCGTGAAGGCTGGTAGGCTATATTTGGGACTGATCTGTTCGGTCGCTACCGAACAGAACCCGAAAAAAGTTTCCAAAAAAGATAAAAAACCGTGATGTAGAACTTGACGTTCGGACGATGTTAGGATTATGATATTACGAACAGATACCGAATATGCTGACGGGCAGGCAACGCTGCGGCCGACGCTGGGTGCGAAAGGCAGTGGCTGAAATGACAAATGCACCGTTATGTCAGTTTGGGCCGGGCGGCGATTACGCCTACACCTGGCCGGAGTCGCAACAGGCCAGCGTTATCGCTACTGGTCAGATGCGACGTGAGACTGTGGCGCTTGATGCGGCGAGGCTTGGCGCCTTGCAGCCGCCCTTGGTGCGGCTCGGGCCTGATTCCCTGCGATGGGTTGAAGGGGCAGACGCTAATGATAGAGCACAGGCTGGCGAGTTGACGTACTTTATGCCTGATGCGGTTGTCGAACCGGAAGAACAGGTGAGCTTGTTCCGCAGGGCGCTTGGGATTCTGGGACGCATGCTCGTTACTGAGACGCCGCAGCGCCAGGAAGTACTGGCTGTTGGATCAGCGCCGATTGAGAAGGTGGCAATGATGGGTCTGGGAAGGGTTTCCCAGACTACTAAGGCCCCCCATATGGGTGTGCCGTTAAATACGACTCAGGAGAATGTACATGGCAACTGCAAGTTCGTCCAGCGGGACAGTGACCCCGAGACAACTGGAAATACTGAAGTACATCAGAGGATTTCGTATCCGCAACGGTTATTCCCCGACGATGCAGGAGATTGGGGACCATCTGGATCTAACAAAAGTAACAGTGTTCGAACACGTAGCCGCTCTGGAAAAAAAAGGGCTGTTGCTGCGAGGAGAAAAGCACAAGGCTCGCTCTTTGCAGGTATCTGATACCTTCGAGTTTACAGATGAATCCGCGGTTAAAATGCCCCTCGTCGGGCAGATTGCAGCAGGACTGCCCCTCGAAGCAATTGAAGACACCGACAGTCTCGACCTGGCTGAAATGTTTCCGCATTCGCCTGACACCTTCGCGCTGCGAGTTGTTGGCGACAGCATGATAGACGAGCAGATCAGAGAAGGCGACTATGTGATCTGCCGCAAAACCAGCTCTGCGCGAGAAGGCGAAACCGTGGTTGCACTCCTGCAGGACGGTGAAGCGACGTTGAAAAAATTCTATCGCGAGCCCAAGGGCTTTCGCCTCCAACCGGCCAACGATTCATACGAACCGATCTATGTGGAACAACTTGAAATTCAAGGCGTAGTCGTGGGAGTTGTGCGAACGATATAAACGGTGTGACGCGTAAGGCGAACAATCCCGACTTCGTCGGGACGAGGTCGATCCCGATGTACTTCGGGATCGACCGCGAAACAGGATAACGGCGTAATGGCGAACGGTACAACACCTCTTAGTTGCTCTGGTACTATTTTGTGTAGAGCTTTTCTTTGCCTGTTGGTGCGCGGCGTGGATGGGGCGTTTGGGTTGCGGCGCCGCCGTACTTTTTGAGCGTTCTTTCAATTGACGCGTGCTGAACCTCCCAGGCCTGCTTGCTGTACCCGCCCCCAAGGGTCATTACTACAGGCAAGTCGCGCTTAACGCATTCGTCTATCACCATTGCATCTCGCGCCACTATCCCTTCCTGAGTCATCGACAGGCTCGCCAGCGGGTCGCCCTTTAATGTGTCGCAACCGGCTTGCAGGAACACTATGTCCGGGCGGGCGCGATCGATCGCTTTGCCCAGTTTTTTGCGGAGGATTGACAGGAACTTCTTGTCGCCCGTGCCGGATTGCAGTTCGATGTCAATATCACTCTTGGCTTTGGGGATCGGGTATATGTTCCCCTGGTGCATCGAGAATGTGAAGGTGCTTTTGTCGTCGGCAAGGCAGACTGCCGTTCCGTTGCCCTGGTGAACGTCGAGGTCTATCACCATCGCTCGATCGATAAGTTTTTCTTTCTGCAGCACTCGAATCGCGATCGGCATGTCGGCGTAGATGCAGAACCCTTCGCCCTTGTCAGGTTTTGCGTGATGGTATCCCCCGCCAATGTTTATCGCCACACCATGCTTCAACGCCAACCGCCCAGCCATGATCGTCCCGCCGGTTGAGTATCGGAATGCGTTGAGTATGGCTGCGTCGACCAGCGCGTTGGGCACTGCCGCTGCGAACGGGGCCTCCAGGTAGCGGGCCACTGTTGGCGAGTCTTTCAGACTGTCGAGAAACTCGCGCGAGTGGACCAGCAGGATCTGCTCTTCGGTTACCGCTTCGGGCACGAAGACATCCTCGGGCCGCAGCATACCGTCGGTGTTCAGCTTCAGGTAGATTCTCGCGTATTTGCGGATATCGAAGCTATGCAGCTTTTCCAGCCCGCCCATGCTCATCTGGTAATGTTTGCTGTATACAATGGCCACGCGATTATTATACACCCGCCCCTGGCGCGGCGCCTTAACCCGTTTCATTGACGCAGGCGTCATGACACAGCAAACTCCAACCCACAGGCTGGCAAGTATCAGCAGCATCAAAACAAGTCGCATCGGCCTGAAGCGTTTAGGTTTGCCGGCGGGTTCAGTAGTCGTTTGAGTTGTTTGCATTTCAGGTTTGTCCATTGCGATAACTCCCACTGTATTTGATTTAGAGTATAATGAATTGATGGCTGGCACGCGACAAACTGTTTTGAATCGGCTTCGCGAGGAGATCGCTGAGCTGCCCACCGGGCCCGGGGTGTACCTGTTTAAGGACACCGCCGACGTGGTGCTGTATGTCGGTAAAGCTAAGTCGCTGCGGTCGAGAGTCGCTAGTTACTTCCAGCCGTCGGCGGACCTGCTGTCGACACGCGGGCCGGAAATCAGACACATGATAAGCGAACTGGTGACCGATATATCGATCCTGGAATGCGACTCGGAAGTAGATGCACTGCTGCGCGAAAACCGTCTGATCAAGGACATCCAACCGCGGTTCAACGATCGCCTGAAGGACGGTAAAACATTCCCGTTCCTACAGGTCACCACGCGTGAAGATTTCCCGCGCGTATCGATAACCCGCCAACCGCAATCGCGAGGCGTGAAACTTTACGGGCCGTTCGTGTCGGTGAAGGAACTGCGTTCGGCGATTCCGCTGATGCAGCGAGTGTTCAAGTTTCGCACGTGCAAACTCGATATAAGCGCCGACGACGACTCACGCCGCAGGTTCCGCCCGTGCATTCTGCACAGTATCAAGCAGTGCAGCGCGCCGTGTGCCGACAAGATCAGCGCCGAGGACTACAAACTCCACATCTCCCATTTTCGCAAGTTCCTGGAATCGAAGGGCACGGTCCTCAGGCGGGAATTGACGCGCCAGATGAAGGAGTTCGCCGAGGCCCATCAGTTCGAACGGGCCGCTGAACTTCGCGATGAACTAAAGGCCCTTGAGGCGCTTCAGCGTCGCGGGCTAAGTAGCGACGACATCCAACCGGAGCAGTTTTATGTGGACCCCGCTGAAGGGTTGGCTCGCCTGGCGAAACTGCTGAACATGGCGTCGGAGCCCCGGTCGATTGAAGGGATCGACATAGCGCATCTCGACGGCGGTGAACTGTGCGGCGCCCTGGTCTGCTTCATCGACGGGAAACCGTTTAAGAACTCCTACCGCCGCTACAAGATCCAGACAGTCGCGGGCAACGACGATTTCGCGTCGATCCGCGAAGTTGTCTGGCGCCGCTACAAACACGCGGGCATGAACGCCGAACTGTTCCCCGATATTATTCTGATAGACGGGGGCAAGGGGCAACTGTCCGCCGCGCACAGCGCCTTCGACGGGATGGAATTCACGCCACCGGTTCTTCTATCGCTGGCCAAGAAGGAGGAAATGGTGTTCGTCTACGGGCGCGAGGAACCGCTGAAGCTTCCGCGTCGCGACCCGGCGTTGCGGTTGTTGCAGTCGGTTCGCGACGAGTCGCACCGTTTTGTACAGCATTACCATCACATTCTCCGACGCAAGGCGACGTTCGACTGATCGACAGGACTAGCGAGGAACCATAAAAAAGCCCGGACAACTCGAGTTGTCCGGGCTTTTCGTATTCGGTGCGGTAGGGGCCTGGGTTAGTCTGTTTTGAGTTTTTTAGGCCCTACCTTGGTGTCGTCATATATCTTTGCGACCCTGAAGATTCCGCTTTGGGCCAGGAGGGTTAGTTCTCCTGTGGCGCCAACGGAGACGAGTCTGACGCGGCAGAATCGGCTGGACCAATCCGGAACGGTCCATATAGCCGTCGTGCCGTGTTTAACGTCTTTGGCCAGTGTCGTCCAGGTCAACTTGTCGTTGGAGGTGGCTTCCAGCTTGATGTTTTTGAAGTCTTTCGCGATTTCCGGCGTCCATTCGAGCTTTATCTTATCGCCCGCACGGAACAGCGATCCTGCGTCAGGCCAGCCTGGTCGTTTGGGCTTCTTCGGCGCGTCGGCGGTGAAGTCGCCGGCCGGTCTGGCTCCCGCGGGGCGGGCATCGGCTTTGTCGGATTTCATAACGTGCAGGTTCGGTGACATCACAGCCGAGACGTTTCCGGCCTTGTCTTCGGCTTCGATACGGAAGCGGATCGCGCCTTCATACGTCGCGTCGACTGGTATGGTGACGACCTTGCGTCCGGTGGGGGGTAGTGAGCCTCGGAAGCGTCCCCATGAAAGTTGGAAGGGCACTTTTCCGATGCATGACTCAAGTTTGATCGAGCCGGGTTTCAGGTTGGCGTCGCGTACAGCCCATCCGACGGAGATTTCGTCACCGGCTTTGTAGATGTGCGGGACTTTCTTTTCTTCGTCGTCCCATGGGCTGGGTCTGATTGCGATTGCGATATCGGGCGCCTGGGTGTCCACTACGTAAACGCGGTGGGGCAGCGGTACGGGTCCTTTGGCGGTGACTTCCTGTCCCGGTCCCACGAATCTCACCCAGTGTCTGGCGTCCTGCTCGGCTAGGAACATGAAGTGTGTCTGTTCGACGCCGAAGTTACCGGCGGTTTCCCAGTTCTTGCCTGCGTCGATCGAGAACCAGACAGCCACTCTCGGCGCGCCGGTGAGTTGGCATCCGCCTGGATGTTTCACGAAGAAGTGGTTGGTGCGGGAATAGTAGACGTCAATTCCCTTGCCGATCGACTCGACGGGTTGCGACTCGTTCGTCGGGCGATAGTAGAACGGTGCATCGAATATCCAGGGCGGAGAATCCGTAGGCGGATTCCACTCTGCATTTTCGTCCTGCAGTTTACAACCTGAGATTAGTGCGACTGCGATACACAGCCACGCAATATAGCGTATATCTAAACGCATTATGCTGCTCCCATTACCATCAAGTAACTTGTTAATGTTGAGTTTATATTGATCTTATAGAATTATCGTACTAATCGGCCGATATGCACGCATAATTTGAGGATATTTGTCATTTAAGATAATCAAACGCTCGCTGGAACATAATCATTCCGTCTGCTTTTTGAATACCGCCTCGTGTCCACTGCGGGTGATGCGTGACTTTTATGAACCGTTCGGGGTGCGGCATGAGGCCCATCAAACGACCGCTCGGGTCGCAAATTCCAGCTATATCGTCGGTGCTTCCGTTCGGATTTATCGGGTAGCCGCCCTTGTTACCGTCTGCGTCGACGTAGCGTAGTGCGATCTGGTCGGACTCTTGCAGGCGTTGCATTACCGTATCGTCGCGGGGTACAAATTTTCCTTCTCCGTGTGCGATTGGGAGTGCAATTATTTCGCCTTTCGGCAGGAAAACGCACTTTTCGCTATCGCAACTGAGGTGAACCCAGCGATCTTCGAACTTGCCGCAATCGTTCCAGGCCAGCGTCGCGTCGCGACCGGCTTCTTCCGGAGAGACCTTTGCGCTGGGCAGCAGGCCGGCTTTGATCATCACCTGGAAACCGTTGCAGATACCGAGCACGAGTTTGTCGGCCGACACGAATGCATTAACCGCATCGCCCAGATGGTGCAGGATCTGGTTGGCGAGAATCTTACCCGCGGCCACATCGTCACCGTAGCTGAATCCGCCCGGGATCACCATGAACTGGAAATCCGCGATAGCAGCGGGATTTTCAATAAGCCGCGCGACATGAATCCGCTCCGCCTCAAACCCAGCCTGCGTAAGCGCATACTCAGTCTCACGATCACAATTAGTCCCCGCCGTCCTCAATACCAACGCCTTAGGTGTCGCCATGTTTACCTTTCTACATCACTTAGAATCGAACAACAATATTGTTATAACGTCAACGTCAACGTCAACGTCAACGTCAACGTCAACGGCAACGTCAACGGCAACGTCAACGGCTTTGCCACAGAGATCACAGAGAACGGCAAACGGCGGTAAGATGTTTACGGCAACGGCAACGGCTTGCGGCGAGAACACAGAGGACGGCAACGTCAACGTCAACGTCAACGTCAACGTCAACGGCGACGGCAACGTCAGCGTAACGATTTACGTTCGGTGCGGTTTGTTGTTGCCTTAATATCTATTTCGTCGTTTGCCGTTTGCCGTTCTCTGTGATCTCTGTGGCAAGGCCGTTTCCGTTCGCCGTTCGCTTCGTCGTTTTTGTTGTTGGGGTTAGTTTATTATTCTTTTTATGCCCTTTGTCAGGACCATGTTGTTGAAATTAATCAGGAGTCCCAAGCGGAGCCCGGTGCTCTTGAGGTAACCCAACAACTGGGCTTCGTGAACTTTTTTGACTACTTCTACGGCTTTGAGCTCAACGACAATTCCAGGCTCGACAATCAGATCAAGCCGCTGTCCGGCAATGTCCAAATCCTTGTAAGCAATCGATACTGGAACCTGCTGTTGCACAGTCATTCCGCGAAGGCACAACTCATGAACTAAAGCTCGCTCGTAAATATTCTCAAGCAGCCCAGGTCCTAGATGGCGATGCACCTCAATCGCCGCTCCAATTATCTCACCACTAACGTCATTCAACTCCTCAGAGATTGATTGACGATCAGTACTGTCTGTACCTGCCGACATCCACTAATACTTTCACATCATTTCCAACACAAACCCAACCACCGCTTAACCGCACCCGTTGTCCGTTGCCGTTGCCGTTGCCGTTGCCGTTGTCGTTCTCTGTGTTCTCGCCGTATGTCGTTGTCGCAGGCCGTTGCCGTTAACATCTTATCGCCGTTGCCGTTTGCCGTTCTCTGTGATCTCTGTGGCAAGGCCGTTGCCGTTCGTCGTCGCCGCTACCAGTCGAAGGTGCCTTGCCATGCTGCTTTGGCGGCTTCGATTGGTGTGTCTATTAGTGTGCTTTGGGCGCCTTTTATTACTACGCGTCCTGTGTCGGTTACCTGTCCGAGTTCAGCTACGGGCAGCCCGTCTGTTATCTGCATGAACGACTCGCGGTTTTCCGGGGTCACTTCGACCAGGAACCGACCGGCGTCCTCGCCGAACAGCATCGCTTGCTCGTTTACCGTCGAATCGCCATCGAGTGTCAGGTCAACGCCCATTCCGCCTGAGAACGCCATTTCAGCAGCCGCCACCGCCAGGCCGCCTTCGGACAGATCGTGACAACTTCGCACGGTTTGGGCTTCGATGGCCTTTTGCAGCGTCAGCATAAGCGTGCGATTTGCAGCCGGGTTGACTACCGGAACGTCGTTTCCGGATTCGATTCCTTCAGCCAGCAGGTAGTGGCTACCGCCCAGCTTGCCTTCGGTCACGCCCAGCAGGAACATGCTGTTGCCCGCTTCCTTTGCGTCTGCGGTTATGCATTTCGACGCGTCGTCTATCACGCTCATCGACGAGATCAGCAGCGTAGCCGGTATCGCGATAGTCTCGCCCGTGTCGGTCTGGAACTCGTTGTTCAGCGAGTCTTTGCCCGAGACGAACGGGGTTTGGTATGTCATCGCCGCCTCGTAGCACGCCTTGGCGGCTTGGACGAACGTGCCCATGCGGTCGGGCTTGTTGCAGTTGCCCCAGCAGAAGTTGTCGAGGATTGCGGTTCGTTCGAGGTTTCCGCCGACGGCAGTTGAGTTGCGCAGCGCTTCGTCCACCGCGTGCAGGGCGCTTTGGTAGGGGTCCAGGTCGCCCAGGTGCGGGTTCATTCCGCAGGCGATCACGACGCCCTTGTCGCTTTCCAGCACCGGGCGGACCACTGCGGCGTCGCCGGGTCCGTCTTCGGTCACGCCGACCAGCGGTTTGATAACGCTTCCGCCCTGTACTTCGTGGTCGTACTGGCGGATGATCCATTCCTTGGACGCCACGTTCGGGCTGGCCAGGATGTTAAGCAGCGTTTGGGTGTAGTCGCCTCGTTGCGGCGGCTTGGGCGAGGGCGTTTCGACCTTCTCGTATACCGCTTCCTTCGTCGGGCGGGGCAGTCCGTCGTGCAGGAACTCCATGTCGAGTTCGAGTACTTCCACGCCATCATAGTGTAGGCGCAGCTTGCGGTTTTCCACTCCGAATGTGCCGATGACAACGGCTTCGACGTCTTCGTCGGCGAAGATTTTCAGCACTCGCTCGACATTTTCCTGCGGGACCGACAGCACCATTCGTTCCTGTGCCTCGGATATCCAGGTCTCGGCGTAGGTGAGCCCGGCGTATTTCAGGGGGATGCTGTCGACGTTGACTTGTGCTCCGATCAGCTCGCCCATTTCGCCTACGGCGCTGGACAGCCCACCGGCTCCGCAGTCGGTGATAGCGGTGAACAGGTCCAGGTCGCGTGCCTGAATTATCGTGTCGAGCACCTTTTTCTCGGTGATTGCGTTTCCGATCTGCACGGCGTGTGAGAATTCGGTTTCGTGTGAGTGTGTCAGTTCTCCGCTGGAGAAGGTCGCTCCGTGGATTCCGTCTCGTCCGGTTCGCCCGCCGACGCAGATTATCGCGTCGCCCTGTGCGGGTTGGCGTTTGGTGCACTTGTCGGCAGGAAGCATTCCGACCGTTCCGCAGTAAACCAGCGGGTTACCGAGGTATCGCTCGTCGAAGTAAACCGCTCCGTTAACCGTGGGAATGCCCATTCGGTTTCCGTAGTCGCGGACGCCAGCCACCACGCGCCGCATCACACGCCGCGGATGCAGCACGCCCTTGGGCACGTCGTCAAGCGGCATGTCGGTCGGGCCGAAGCAGAATATGTCCGTGTTCGCCACCGGTCGGGCGCCCAGCCCGGTGCCCATCGGGTCGCGAACAACCCCGCCGATTCCCGTTGCCGCTCCACCGTAAGGCTCGATCGCCGACGGGTGATTGTGCGTCTCAACCTTGAAGCAGACCGCGTGTTCGTCGTCGAACTCGATCACGCCTGCGTTGTCTTCGAATACGTTCAGGCACCACGACTTGTCCAGCTCTTTGGTCGAGCCGAACACCGTGTTTTTCAGCATGTTGGGGATCTCTTCGACGACCTCGCCAGCGTTGTTGCGCACCACAACGTCCGAACGGAACGTCTTGTGGCCGCAGTGTTCCGACCAGGTCTGGGCGATCATTTCCAACTCGACATCGCGAGCCTCACGCCCCAGCGATTTGAAGTAATCCTGGATCGCCTTCATCTCGGTGATGTTCAGGAACATGTCGCCGTCTGTCGACAGCTTCATCAGGGCCTCGTCGTCCAGATCGCGGATCGGGACCTCGATAACCTGGAAGTCGTAGGTGTGCTCGGTGGTCTCTGCCGGCGTGTGATCCTCGAAGTAGAGATCTTCGATCACCGCGTTTGCCAGCAGCTTCACCGCTACTTTCTGCTTCTGAGCGTCAGAGACATCGCCCAGCAACTCGTACCGCCGACCAGTGCGAAGCCCTTCGATCGGAAGGCCCATATCGGTGATCGCCTTTTCCGCCGAAGCAGCCACCGGGTCCATAACGCCCGCCTTAAGATGCACTTCGATCAGGGCTGCGTCGGATGGGTCACCGCTGGAACCGATGTGATATTCTTCTATCACCGGATCGGTCAGCAGTTCGTCTGCGATGCGTGCGGCATCGTCGGCTGAGAGCTGTCCTATAAGGAAGAACAGCCTTGCCGAGCGAACACCCGTGACCGATTCCATACCCAGTTCGCCGATCTGGTGATGGATCATATCGGCATGCGGGTCGCCGAAGTTTTCTTTTGAGCGGATTTCAACGCGATAGATCATGTAATTTCGTCCTTGATTAACTTAGCTTGGGAAAGCGGCATTGTATACGCTGGAGGCGGCTCGGACAATACCAAGCTCAGCGTTTCTGCGACGTTTTTCTGCCGCCCGGTCGACACGGGGTGTGAAGTTCACAATAGCTTCACAGATTTTGGGTGTGAACATACGGCGTCTCGGCGGCGATGTTGTTGGGGCTATGAATGTAACACATTGATGTGCGAGGAGTTATGGCGAGGCGTGCTGCTCGGCCAGCGATTTGGCGAGCATATTCGAGGTTCACAGTCCCATGGGGTGTGAACCTCGGGGTTGTCGGCGGTAACTGGGCATTTTGGGGCGCCGGGGCGCCCGGGTTGTCATATAAATATGATGCGCTGTTTGAAAATCCTCTTTCCAGCAAAATTGAACGGGTGATCACAATCTGCGTTGAACCCGTTGGGCTCAATGTAACCCACAGATTGCAATCTGTGGGCTTTGTGAGCGTTTTAATCGGGTATAGGTGACGTGCTTGAGCGTTATCGAAAGGTGATACCATTATGCATATTAACAGACGCGGTTTTCTTTCCACCATGGGCCTTGGTTTGCTGGGTGTTGCGTTGGGGCCTTCGGGTTCCGCTGACGGAGCAAAGGCAAAACGCCCGAATATTCTGTTCATTGCGGTTGATGATCTTCGCCCGCAGCTCGGTTGCTATGGACATACCGAAACGCTCTCGCCGAATATCGACAAAATCGCAGCCGCTGGTACTGTATTCCAGCGCGCCTACTGCAACGTTCCGGTATGCGGGCCGTCGCGAGTCAGCGTGCTTACCGGTATCCGCACCAGTTCACGCCAGTGGAGCACCGGCAATCTGAAAACGAAATATACGACCCTGCCGCTGCTGTTCAAGCAAAACGGATACCAGACGATCTCCAACGGTAAAGTGCTGCACAATATGAGCGATCGTGCGGGCGATTGGAGCCAACCGCCCTGGCGGTCGGTGGCAATCTACCACGGTAAGGGCGACTGGGCCGGTTATAACGCCTACGGGGTCTGGCAGGACAAAAAGTCCGGTGAAACCCTGAACCCCCGCACCAAACGCGGCCCGTATTGCGAGTCGGCCGACGTGCCCGACAACGCCTACCAGGACGGGAAAGTCGCCGATAAAACCATCGCCGACCTCAAACGCATGAAGACCTCGGGCAAGCCGTTTTTCCTGGCGTGTGGGTTCTGGCGCCCGCATTTACCGTTCAACGCGCCCAAGAAATACTGGGACATGTACAAGCGCAAAGACGTCGCAATGGCGACTAATCGCTTCGCCCCGAAGGATCTGAACGCCCCGTGCCGTACATCAGGCGAGATAGACGGTTACGCCCTGAGCGGTAAACGCAAAGCCACCGATGACTTCCACCGCCAGGCCCGTCACGCTTATTATGCATGCGTCAGTTATGTAGATGCTCAGATCGGCAGGGTGGTCAAGGCGTTGGACACTCTGGGCCTGGCCGACAACACTATTATCGTTGTCTGGGGAGATCACGGGTGGAACCTGGGCGAGCATAATTACTGGGGCAAGCACAACACGCTGAACAATTCGCTCCACGCACCGCTGATCGTCTCAGCCCCGGGCACAAAGAAGAACAACCGCACTAATCGGCTTGTCGAGTTTGTCGATATTTACCCGAGCCTTTGCGAACTCACCGGTTTGACCACGCCCGGACACGTGCAGGGCAAGAGCTTTGTTCCGCTGATGAACAACCCGAAACAAGAGTGGAAATCCGCAGTTTTCGCCAAATGGTCCGGGTGCAATGCGGTGAAAACCGATCGCTACCTCTACACCGAGTGGAAGAAGGGCCAGAAAGTAACACATAGAATGCTGTTCGATCACAAGACAGACCCGCAGGAAAACACAAACATCGCCGCCGCCAGCGAGTCCAAAGAGACAGTCGACAAACTCAGCAAACTCCTGCAAGCTGGCTGGAAAAGCATAAAATAACCACATGTTATCAACTGCCCGGTGGTTTCTGCGGCTTCGGCGTGGTGGTGTATCATAGGAAAAAGGGTGTTGACAATTCTAACGCCTGCCGTTAGAATTGTCAACATGAATAAACAACGATATCTCGACGAGGTGGTTGGGGAATTCTGTTTTGGGGGGCATAAAATGGCGTGGATATCCGGTCCGAGGCAGTGTGGTAAGACCACGTTCGCTCGGGATCAGCTCCTAGCCGATCGTGGTTGCGGATCATACCTCAACTGGGACG